>NZ_CP115450.1:3720625-4090000 GCF_027627435.1 Kitasatospora cathayae
GCCGTCCGCCAGGGTGTTGATCACTTCGAACGGGACGTCCCCGGGGCGCCCGACCATGATCCCGTCGGCCATGGTGGCGAAGTGCTCCAGCGTCACCGGCCGCCCGGCCGCCAGCGAGGGCGGGTACGCGGCCGCGGCCGCCGCCTGCACCCCCACCACCCGGACGTCCGGCCGCAGCGGCTTGACCGCCGCCGCGATCCCGGCCAGCAGCCCGCCGCCGCCCACCCCGACCAGGATGGTGCGCACCTCGGGGCACTGCTCCAGGATCTCCAGGCCGACGGTCGCCTGGCCGGTGACCACGTCCCAGTGGTCGAAGGGGTGGATGAAGACCGCGCCGGTCGCCTCCGAGTACCGCTGCGCCGCCTGCAGCGCCTCGTCCACGGTGGTGCCGTGCAGCCGCACCTCGGCGCCGTACTCACGGGTGGCCGCGACCTTCGGCAGCGGCGCCGCGACCGGCATGAACACCGTCGAGCGCACCCCCAGCAGCGAGGCCGCCAACGCCACCCCCTGGGCGTGGTTCCCGGCGCTCGCCGCCACCACCCCGCCGGCCCGCTGCACCGGCGAGAGTCCCGCGATCCGCACGTACGCCCCGCGCAGTTTGAAGGAGCCGGTGCGCTGGAGGTTCTCGCACTTCAGGTGCACCGGCGCGCCGACCAGCCCGGACAGGTGCCGGCTGCCCTCCATCGGGGTCACCCGGACGACCCCGGCGAGCATCTTCTGGGCCCCGCGGACGTCGTCGAGGGTGATCGGCCAGTTGTGCATGATGTCAGCCTAGGGCGCCCCGTGTGGGGCGGGCCGGATCAGCGCGCCCGGCCTGGCCCGCACGGGGCGCCCCCGGGTGCGAGCGCCGGCAATCGGGGACGTCGGGCCTGTTCCCGGGCCCGCTCCGCCCGCGTACGCTGCTGCTTCTGAGCTTCTCTCACCGCATGACGATCGTGAGCCGCGATGACGACGACCTCGCCCCAGGCCACTGACCGAACCGAGCCCGTGCACACCCAACTCCAGTACCAGCTGGCGGTGTTCGCCCGCCGGATGGAACAGGTCCGGACCTCCGGCGGCGGCGTCGGCACGCTGGACCGGGCCGCCTACCTGCTGCTCGACCGCCTGGAGCGGCACGGTGCGGCGAACGTCAAGGCGCTGGCCGAGGCGCTCGGCGTGGACTCCTCCACGGTGACCCGCCAGGTCGCCCCGCTGGTCGCGGCCGGGCTGGTCGGCCGGGTGCAGGACCCGGCCGACCGCCGCGCCGTACGGCTCGCGCTGACCTCCTGCGGCATCGGCCGGCTCGCCGAAGTCCGGGACGGCCGGGCCGAGTTGACCCGCCGCCTGGTGGCCGACTGGCCGCCCGAGGAGCAGCAGGCGTTCTGCGCCCTGCTGGCCCGCTTCAACCTCGCGATGGAGTCGTACACGGCGAACCAGCAGGGGCAGTGAGAGCCAACGGCCTCAGCCGAGCGCCTGCGTGAGGTCGGCCAGCAGGTCGTCGATCGACTCGATGCCGACCGAGACGCGCACCAGGTCGGCCGGCACCTCCAGCGGCGAGCCGGCCGCCGAGGCGTGGGTCATCCGGCCCGGGTGCTCGATCAGCGACTCCACGCCGCCCAGCGACTCGCCCAGGGTGAACAGCTGCGCGCGGTTGCAGACCTCGACGGCCGCCTCCTCGCCGCCGGCGACCCGGAACGAGACCATGCCGCCGAAGGCCTTCATCTGCTTGGCCGCGATGTCGTGGCCGGGGTGCTCGGGCAGACCCGGGTAGAGCACCTGGCTGACCTTGGGGTGGCTGCTCAGCAGCTCGGCGACCTTCTCCGCGTTGGAGCTGTGCCGGTCCATCCGGACGCCCAGGGTCTTGATGCCGCGCAGCACCAGCCAGGCGTCGAACGGCCCGGAGACGGCGCCCATCGCGTTCTGGTGGTACGCGACCTCCTCGCCGAGGCCCGCCTCGGCCAGCACCAGCGCACCGCCGACCACGTCCGAGTGGCCGCCCATGTACTTGGTGGTGGAGTGCACGACCGCGTCCGCGCCGAGCGCGATCGGCTGCTGCAGGTACGGGCTGGCGAAGGTGTTGTCGACCACCAGCAGCGCGCCGGCGCCGTGCGCGACCTCGGCGAGCCCGGCCAGGTCGGTGATGCCCAGCAGCGGGTTGGACGGGGTCTCCACCCACACCGCGCGGGTGTTGGGGCGCAGCGCGGCCCGGACGTCGTCCAGCTTCTGGGTGTTGGCGACGGAGAACTCGACGCCCCAGCGGGTCAGCACCTTGGCGAACAGCCGGAAGGTGCCGCCGTAGGCGTCATCGGGGATCACGATGTGGTCGCCCGGCTTGAGGATGGTGCGCAGCAGGGTGTCCTCGGCCGCCAGGCCGGAGGCGAAGGCGAGGCCGCGGGCGCCGCCCTCGAGCGCCGCGAGGCACTCCTCCAGCGCGGTGCGGGTGGGGTTGGCGCTGCGGCTGTACTCGTAGCCGCCCCGCAGGCCGCCCACCCCGTCCTGCTTGTAGGTGGACACCTGGTAGATCGGCGTGACGACGGCCCCGGTCTGGGGGTCTGCTTCCTGCCCTGCGTGGATGGCGAGGGTCTCGAAGCCATGGGGAAGCTGGTGCTCGGTCATGGCTCCGAGCCTAGTGGCCGTGCGACCGTGCGCTCGCCGGAATCCGGGCACGGAATCCGCGGGCCGTCAGGTGCGTTGAACCCTGGGCAACCCTCCCTACCCCGCTGGAGCAGGCCGTGATGTTCAGCCGCCACCACAAGACCTCGCTCGTCCCCGCCGACCAGGCGCTGCCCGGCCGCCCGGCCCCGGGTTTCGCCCTGACCGAGCCGCACACCGTGCTCGGCCACCCGCTCACCGGGCCGTACCCGGAGGGGCTGGAGGTGGCCGACTTCGGGCTGGGCTGCTTCTGGGGCGCCGAGCGCACGTTCTGGCGGCTGCCCGGCGTCTGGACGACGCTGGTCGGCTACCAGGGCGGCCACACGCCCAACCCGACGTACGAGGAGGTGTGCAGCGGGCTGACCGGGCACACCGAGGCGGTCCGGGTGGTCTTCGACCCGGCGGTGATCTCCTACGAGCAACTGCTGAAGGCCTTCTGGGAGGCCCACGACCCGACCCAGGGCAACCGCCAGGGCAACGACGTGGGCACCCAGTACCGCTCCGCGCTCTACACCCACTCCCCCGCCCAGGCCGCCGCCGCGACCGCCACCCGGGACGCCTTCCAGCCCGCGCTGACCGCGCTGGGTTACGGCCCGATCACCACCGAGATCGCCCCGGCCGGCCCGTTCTACCCGGCCGAGCCGTACCACCAGCAGTACCTGTCGGACGCCAAGAACCCCAACGGTTACTGCGGCCTGGGCGGTACCGGCGCCTCCTGCCCGATCGGCGTGGCCCGCACCCAGGGCTGACCCCCGCGGCGCACCCGCCCGGGGCGCGGCCACCCAAAGTGACCGCGCCCCGGTCCGGACTCAGACTGGAACCACCGGCAGGGCGGCCCAGCCACCCCCCGGTGGCCGGGCCGCCCACGTGAGAGGAGTCGCGCCATGTCCGGTCTCGTCCGCAAGAGCTTCGACGAACCCGAGGAAGTCCGCCCCTTCGAAGAGGGCATGGGGGAACTGCGTCTGGTCAACCTGGACGCCGGGCCGGTGGGCCGGGCGGTGTTCCAGCCCGGGTGGCAGTGGTCCAAGCACGTCAAGCCGATCGCCAGGACCGAGAGTTGCGAGGCCGCCCACATGGGGTACGTGGTCTCGGGCCGGATGGAGATCGTCATGGACGACGGTGAACAGGCCGAGTACGGCCCCGGCGACTTCATGATCTGTCCGCCGGGGCACGACGCCTGGATCCTGGGCGACGAGCCGTGCGTGATCGTCGACTGGCAGGGCTTCGCGGACTACGCGAAGCGGTGAGGCGGCGCGACCGCCTCAGTGAGCGGTCGGCGCGGTCGGCGTGGTCAGCGTGGTCGGCGCGGTCGGCGCGGTGGTCTCGCCGGTGGCGCCCGGCGCGTGCACCCACTTGTGGTCGGCCGTCCGGCCGGGGGACTCGGCCAGCAGCCGGTCCTGGGCGTCGTAGACGCCGATCGGGTCGGCCGGCCACCCCACGGGGGCGGTCTGCTGCGGCTGGGGCTTGACGGGCCGGACCAGGTAGAAGGCCGTCCAGTTCTTCATCCCCGGGGCGGTGACCAGGGTGGCCGGAAGGGGCTTGCCGCCCTCGAACAAGATGATCTTGTCAGGGGTCGGGCCCAGGTAGAAGCAGAGCGACACCAGGTGCTGTGCGTCGCCGGTGCCCTGGCAGTAGACCTGCGGCTGGGAGTGGTCCAGGTTGTCACTGGTGACGTCCCGGCAGCTGAACGCCGAGTACCACTTCCCGTCCGGGCCGAGCTGCTCGTCGCAACGCTGGGTCTCGGTCACCCACATCCGAGAGGTGTCGGTGACCTGCACCTTCTCCCCGACCGCGACCTGCCGCACCGGCGAGGGCGGCAACGCGGTCTTCGTCGGGGTCGGAGTCGGTTGGGCCTGCGGCACCAGGGCGTACGCCCCCGCCGAGGGGGCCGCCCCCGCCCCGGCCGTGGCGTCCCCGCCCGGTCTGGCGCCGCCCACCGTCACCGCCGTCGCCCCGCACACCAGCGCCACGGCCAGGGCGGCCGCCCCGACCCCCACCCTGCGCCGGGCGCGGCGCCGCCGGGCGCCGGCGATGACCGCCGCCGGGTCCGGTCCGGCCGCGTGCGGGTCCTCGTCCCTGAACAGCTCTCCGAGTCGGTCCTCGAAGCTCATACCGTCACCTCGATGTACGTCATGGGGCCCGCCGGGCCGCCCGCGCGGTCGGCGAGTTCGGGGTGTGCGCGCAGCTTCGACAGCGCCCGGTTGAGGGTGCTCTTCACGGTGCCCCGGGCGATTCCCAGTTCGGCCGCGATGGCGGCCTCGGTGAGGTCCCCGTAGTACCGCAGCACCACGACCGTCCGCTCCCGGCGGGTGAGGGCGCCCAACGCCTGGTGCAGCAGCGCCCGTTCGGCCTGCCGTTCGGCCAGGTCCTCGGCCAGCGGCCGGTCCGGGGTGTGGTCGGTGGGCAGTTCGTGGTTGCGCAGCCGACGCCACCAGTCGCGGTGCTGGTTCACCACGATCCGGCGGACGTACGCCGTGGGGTCGTCGCCGGTGATCCGGTGCCAGTGCAGGTAGGCGCGCTCCAGCGCCGACTGCACGATGTCCTTGGCCCGCTCCGGATCGCCGGTCAACAGCTCGGCCAGCCGCAGTAGTTGGCGGCCGCTCCCGGCGACGAAGGCGCTGAATTCGGCGTCCTGTCGCTGTCTCTGCTCGCGTTTCACACCCACCAGACTCCTCGGGCGGACCGCGAGGTTCGGTCCGCCCGGGAGCTTTCTTCGGATGGGGAGGGTCAGACGGCGCTGCCGGCCTTCCAGTCGGCCCAGCTCAGGTTCCAGCCGTTCAGGCCGTTGTCCGGGGCGACGGTCTTGTCGCCGGAGTTCACGACCTCGACCACGTCGCCGACGATCGAGGACTTGTAGAACTTGTAGCCGTCCGTGCTGCTGTCCGAGGCGCCCTTGGCGTCCTGCAGGCCGACGCAGCCGTGGCTGGTGTTCTGCCCGCCGAAGATCGACGGCGAGGACCAGTAGTTGCCGTGGATGAAGGTGCCGGAGGTGGTCAGGCGCTGGGCGTGCGGCACGTCGGCGATGTCGTACTCACTGCCCAGGTTGACGGTCTGCGAGTTCATCCGGGTCTGGGTGAACTGCTCGGAGATGACCATCTTGCCGCCCCAGGTGGTGTGTTCGGGGGCGCCGCCGGAGATCTTGTAGACGGCGCTGACCTGGCCGTCCGTAGTGACGGTGAGCTTCTTGGTGGCGAGGTCGGCGACGCTGGTCTGGGCGCGGCCGATGGTGAAGCCGACGTCCTTGGACTGGGTGCCGTAGACGCCCTTGGCGCCCTCGACGTCCTTGAGCCGCAGCTTCAGGGTGACCTTGGTGCCCTTGGCCCAGTACTCCTGGGGCCGGAAGTCGAGGCGGGTGCTGGAGAACCAGTGGCCGACGATCTCGACGCCCGGCTCGGCTATCACGGTGATCGCCGACTGGACGGCCTTCTTGTCGGTGATCGGCTTGCTGAAGTTGATCGAGACCGGCATGCCGACGCCGACCACCGAGCCGTCCTCGGGGGTGAAGTAGCCCACGAAGGTGTTGGCCGGGGTCGCCGTGGTGAAGGTGGCGTTGGCGTCCGCCTCCAGCTTGTCCTTGTCGACGCCGCTGGCGGTGACCGAGTACTTGGTACCGCTGGCCGGGGCCGCCGCCGAGGTCCAGCTGGTGTTGTCGGCGGAGAGCTGGCCGGCCAGCTCCTTGCCGGTGGAGTCGGTGACCTTGACGGCGCTCAGGGTGCCGTTGCTGACCGTGACCTTGACCGGCTCGCTGAAGCTGGCACCGGTGGTGCCGTCCGCGGGGGTGACGGTGATCACGGCGGCCGAGGTCTTCGGGGCGCCGCTGCCGCCGCCCGAGCCGGGGGTGCCGCTGGCGCCGCCACCGCCGGAGCCGGCCTTGTCACCACTGCCGCCGCTGCCGCCGCTGTTGTCGTTGCAGGCCGCGAGCAGCAGCACCGGAGCGCCGATCAGGCCCGCGAGCATCCCGCGTCGGCTCAAGCTGCTTCCGGCCACCCGCCCCTGACCGTCCAGTGCCGTCACGTCGCGTCTCCCTGCTGATCCATCCCGGGCATTTACGGATACAGAAACGCAATCCGGCTGCTCACGGTTCCATCACCGAAGGGTAAGCGATCATATGAGATGACCCAACTTCCCGCTGAACATGGACAAAACGCCCGGCCCGCCGAAGGCGGACCGGGCGTTCACGGGCGGCGGCCACCGCAGGTGCGGCCGTTACTCGGCGGACTCCTCCACCGTGTACTCGTCCCACTCCTCGCTCTCGGGGTCGAACTCGGTCTGCGCCGACTCCCAGGTCGCCGAGGCGAGCTCGACGCCCGGGACGTCGCCGAGCAGCGCGACGGGGTCGATGAAGTGGGCGAGCGAACCCGACGGGTCCACCTCGATGGCCTCGACGGACTGGGCCCGCTCCTCGTCGTCGAGGTACTCGTCCCCGGCGACCTGCTGCAGGGCCGCCGCCTTGAGCGCGCCCTCGTCGGTGATCTCCGCGATGAGCTCGATCTTGAGCTTGACGTAGCGCGGGGCGTCGGTCGTTTCAGTGCTGGTCATGCGTGCGAGCGTACGGGAACGAAGGCCCCCCGGCGCGCACCGGAAGCGGCGCACGGGAAGGGCCGGTCCTCGGAACAGGACCGGCCCCACCGTTTCTCCGCCTCGGCTCCCCCACCCGGGAACCGCGGAGCCGCGCCGTGCGGCGCGGTGATCGCCGCGGGAGCCGCCGCACCCTGTCGACCGGCCGGAGCCGGACAGGGGCGGGACGACGGCGCCTCCCGCGGAGGGCCCCTCCCTCCGATGCCGGTCGGGGAGGGCGGACACGGCGGCCGGGTCAGGACCGTCCGACGTGTCCGGAGCCGACCGCGCCCGCCGGGGAGCCGCTCCCGGTCGGCCGCTGCCGTCTCGCTCGGCGTCTCGCCGTTGACCACCACGATGCCGGAGCCGTGTTAACCACGTGCTGCGGACAGGTGACGCCGGTGTACCACTTCGCCCGTGGACGAATCCTTCCGGTCCGTCCACGGGCGAAGTGGGGTGAGCCGGCGTCAGCGGGCTCCGTGAGCGGGCGTCAGTGCGCGCCCGCCCGGTGAGCCGGTGTCAGTGCGCGCCGCGGGTGGTCAGGAAGCCCAGCAGGTCCTGCCGGGTGACGATGCCCTGCGGCTTGCCCTCGACCAGCACGACCGCCGCGTCGGCCTTCTCCAGCACGGTCATCAGGTTGGTGACGGTCTCGCCCGAGCCGACCACCGGCAGCGGCTTGGACATCACCTTGTCCAGCGTGTCGGTCAGCTCGATCTCCTTGGCGAAGATGCCCTCCAGCAGCAGCTTCTCCACCACCGAGCCGATCACCTCGCCGGCCATGATGTCCGGGTGGCCGGCGCCCGGGGAGACCACCGGCATCTGCGAGACGCCGTACTCGCGCAGCACCCGGACCGCCTCGGCGACCGTCTCGTTCGGGTGCATGTGGACGAACTGCGGGACGCCGCCCTGCTCCATGGACTCCTTGCGGGCCAGCACCTCGCCGATGTGGGCCTCGTCGGTGGAGGAGGGCAGGAAGCCGTAGTCGGCCATCCAGTCGTCGTTGAAGATCTTCGACAGGTAGCCGCGGCCGCCGTCCGGCAGCAGCACCACGACGACGTCGTCCGGCCCGAGCTTGCGGGCCACCTCCAGCGCGGCCACCACGGCCATCCCGCAGGAGCCGCCGACCAGCAGGCCCTCCTCCTTGGCCAGGCGGCGGGTCATCTGGAACGAGTCCTTGTCGGAGACCGCGACGATCTCGTCCGCGACGTTGCGGTCGTAGGCGGTCGGCCAGAAGTCCTCACCGACGCCCTCGACCAGGTACGGCCGGCCGGTGCCGCCCGAGTAGACCGAGCCCTCCGGGTCCGCGCCGACGACCTTGACCTTGCCGCCGGAGACCTCCTTCAGGTAGTTGCCGGTGCCGGAGATGGTGCCGCCGGTGCCGACGCCCGCCACGAAGTGGGTGATCTTCCCCTCGGTCTGCTCCCACAGCTCCGGACCGGTGGAGTGGTAGTGCGAGGCCGGGTTCTCCGGGTTGGAGTACTGGTCCGGCTTCCAGGCGTTCGGGGTCTCGCGGACCAGGCGGTCGGAGACGTTGTAGTAGGAGTCCGGGTGCTCCGGGGCGACGGCGGTCGGGCAGACCACGACCTCGGCGCCGTACGCGCGCAGGGTGTTGATCTTGTCGGTGGACACCTTGTCGGGGCAGACGAAGATGCACTTGTAGCCCTTCTGCTGGGCCACGATCGCCAGACCGACACCGGTGTTGCCGGAGGTCGGCTCCACGATCGTGCCGCCCGGCTTGAGGGCGCCCGAGGCCTCGGCGGCCTCGATCATGCGCATCGCGATGCGGTCCTTCACCGAGCCGCCGGGGTTGAAGTACTCGACCTTCGCCAGCACAGTCGCGCTGATGCCCTCGGTGACCTTGTTCAGCTTGACCAGCGGCGTGTTGCCGACCAGGTCGATGATCGAGTTGTGGTACCGCACGGGGGTCCTCCCGGTCTATGGGCATGCGAGTGCATTCGGTACTGCAAAGCCTAGGGCGTGGGCGGCGCCCCGGGCTTCCCCTCCGGCCCTCTCCTCACTCCGGCCCCGCCTCCCCCAATGGGCCACCCCCTCCCCCGCCCCCGGTACTCCCGCCCTCCGCGCCCTTGCCTCTCCACCCCACCCGGCCCCGCGCAGCGGCCCCCGCCTCCCCCAATGGCCCACCCCCTCCCCCGCCCCCGGTACTCCCGCCCTCCGCGCGGGTAAGAGCGCTGTGCAGGCGTTGCCGTGCCCCGGAGGGGACGGCACGAGGACGCGAAGGGGGCAGCGGATGCCAGGCGCACAGGACTCGCGGGCCCGGGTGGCCCGCCGGATCGCCACTGCGGCGGCCTACGGCGGCGGTGGGCTCGGCCTGCTGGGGGTGGGGCTGGTGGGCCTGCTGCTGACCGAGAGCAAGCTCGCCATCCAGGCCATCGGCATCCTGGAGACCGTCCCGCCCAAGGCGGACGGCGTCTACGGCGAGGCCTTCGCCGACCAGCGCACCGCCCCGCAGCCCCCGCTGGTGCTGGCCGTCCTCGGTGACTCCACCGGCGCCGGCCTCGGGGTGGCCCGGGCCCGCGAGACCCCGGGCGCGCTGCTGGCCGCCGGTCTGGCCTCGGTGGCCGAGCGCCCGGTGCGGCTGGTCAACGTGGCCCGCTCCGGCGGCCGCTCCGCCGACCTCTCCGGTCAGCTGGAGCAGGCCCTGCGGCACCGCCCGGACATCGCCGTGATCATGGTCGGCGCCAATGACGTGACCCGGCACAGCCCCGCCCAGCTCGCCGTCCGCCAGCTCGGCGAGGCCGTCGCCGCGCTGCGCGCGAACGGCTGCGAGGTGGTGGTGGGCACCTGCCCGGATCTCGGGACGATCAAGCCGGTGCGCCCGCCGCTGCGCTGGGTGGCCCGGCGACTGAGCCGCCAGCTGGCCGCCGCGCAGACCATCGCGGTGGTGGAGGCGGGCGGCCGCACCGTGTCGCTGGGCTCGCTGCTGGGCCCGGAGTTCGCCGCCCGCCCGGAGATGTTCGCCGCCGACCGCTACCACCCGTCCGCCCAGGGCTATGCCACCGCCGCGATGGCCGTGCTGCCCTCGGTGTGCGCCGCGCTGGACCTGTGGCCGGAGGAGGAGCGGCCGAGCGCCGCCGTCCCGGGCGAGACGGTGCTGCCGGTCGCGGTGGCCGCGGCGGCGGCGGCCGGGCGGGCGGGCACCGAGGTGGCGGCCGTGGAGGCGGAGGGCGCGGGCCGGCGCTGGGCCCTGCTGCGCCACCGGCTGCGGGTCGGCCCGGAGGCGGCGCGGGAACCGGGCGAGGATCCGGGGAGCACGTCGGCCAGCTCACACGCCGGGGCCGGTGACGGTTGAGCTACCAAGCGGTAACTTTCCTCCCGGACCGCCGAGTCCGCCGTCACCCAGCGAGGAGCCCGCAATGCCCGAAGCCGTCATCGTCAGCGCCGCCCGTTCGCCGATCGGCCGGGCCTTCAAGGGTTCGCTCAAGGACGTCCGCCCGGACGACCTGACCGCCCACATCATCCAGGCCGCCCTGGCCAAGGTCCCGCAGCTCGACCCGCGCCAGATCGACGACCTGATGCTCGGCTGCGGCCTGCCCGGCGGCGAGCAGGGCCACAACCTGGCCCGCATCGTGGCCGTGCAGATGGGCATGGACTACCTGCCCGGCGCCACCATCACCCGCTACTGCTCCTCCTCGCTGCAGACCACGCGGATGGCGCTGCACGCGATCAAGGCCGGCGAGGGCGACGTCTTCATCTCGGCCGGCGTCGAGACCGTCTCGCGCAGCGTCAAGGGCACCTCGGACGGCCTGCCCGGCACCATGAACCCGATCTTCGACGAGGCCCAGGCCCGCACCGCCAAGCGCGCCGAGGAGGGCGGCGGAGAGTGGCACGACCCGCGCGAGGACGGCCTGCTGCCCGACGCCTACATCGCGATGGGCCAGACCGCCGAGAACCTGGCCGCGCTCAAGGGCATCACCCGCGCCGAGCAGGACGAGTTCGGCGTCCGCTCGCAGAACCTCGCCGAGGCCGCCATCAAGGCCGGTTTCTGGGAGCGCGAGATCACCCCCGTCACGCTGCCGGACGGCACCGTGGTGAGCACCGACGACGGCCCGCGCGCCGGCGTGACCCTGGAGGGCGTGTCCGGCCTCAAGCCGGTGTTCCGCCCGGACGGCACCGTCACCGCCGGCAACTGCTGCCCGCTGAACGACGGCGCCGCCGCGCTGGTCATCATGTCCGACACCAAGGCCCGCGAGCTCGGCATCACCCCGCTCGCCCGGGTGGTCTCCACCGGCGTCAGCGCCCTCTCCCCCGAGATCATGGGCTACGGCCCGGTCGAGGCCTCCAAGCAGGCGCTCCGGCGGGCCGGTCTGACCATCGACGACATCGACCTGGTCGAGATCAACGAGGCCTTCGCGGCCCAGGTGATCCCCTCCTACCGCGATCTCGGCATCGACCTGGACAAGCTGAACGTCAACGGCGGCGCCATCGCGGTCGGCCACCCCTTCGGCATGACCGGCGCCCGGATCACCACCACGCTGATCAACTCCCTGCAGTGGCACGACAAGCAGTTCGGCCTGGAGACCATGTGCGTCGGCGGCGGCCAGGGCATGGCCATGGTCATCGAGCGCCTCAGCTGACCCTCCGGCGCCTCCGAAGGGTCTGGACCACCCATTTGGAGTGACGCAGCGTAATTGAGGGCCGGATCACACCGCGAGGTCGATCCGGCCCTCCTTTCCGTCATTTCCGGTCCGGAAATCGACACTGCGGAGCGGATCAACTCCACTGCGTAGAACGGTGTTACCTAACAATTTGGGGACAAGCGCGAAAGTTTCGGACGAATTAGACATTCGCCACTGCGGTAACAGCCCCGCATGCGGCAGTGTGGACACGTAACCCCGTTCCGCTCCTCGCTAGGAGTACGTTCCGTGAGCGCCGTCTACACCGTCCTGCTGCTGATCCTGATCACCGTGTCGACCGCCGTGCTGCTCCGTCTCCGCGGAATCTCCCGCCGGCTGGACGCACAGGCCGCGGCCCGGGCCGTGCCCGCACCGGTGGACGAGGCCGCGATACGCCGGGCCGTCACCGAGGCGCTCGCCGCCGACCGCGAGCGGGAGATCACCGAGGCCCGGGCGTTCTGGGCCGAGCAGGAGGCCCGCGCGGCCGAGGACGCGCCACTGTTCGACTCCCCGTTCACCGGCACCGAAGAGTGGCCGCTGTTCTTCCCCCGCCCCACCGGCCCGCAGGACGCCGCCGACAACGCCGGGACGATGGACCCGGAGTTCGGCGAGGCGCTGCGCTCCGCGCTGGAGGACCTGATCAACGAGCCCGGCACCGACGGCGGCGCCCCGCTGCGCCCCGGCCACCCGGTCGGCGAGACCGCCAAGGACGCCCGGGCCCGCCGCGAGGCCGACCTGCTGGCCACCGGTCTGGAGGCCGGACTGCTGGACGCCGAGCCGCTCGTGGAGGACGCCCCGGCCGCCGCGCCCGACCCGCGCCGCCACCCCTCGCACCCCGACTTCGTGCCGAGCCAGGCGCCCTCCCGCGAGTGGACCGACACCCGGCTCGCCGCCCTCGCCGAGGAGGCCGTCGCCCTGGTCGACGTCCGCCCGGGCCCGCTGGGCACCCTGGACGTGTACGCCTTCGCCGACGGCACCACGCTCTGCGTGGCCCCCGGCGACCGGGAGGCCGCCTACCGGCTGATCGACGCGGTCCGTGCCGGTGAGCACGTCCGACTGCTCGGCGGCTCGCGCTTCTCGGGCTCGTACTCGCTGACCTTCTCCACCGACGACGAGGCCGTCTACGTGCTCGCGGACCGGGTGGTCGCCAGCATCTGACACCACCTCACCCACGCAGCGGGACCGAAGGCCGGCCGGGTCAAGGGGTTAGCGACCGGGCCGGCCTTCGGCGTGTCCGGCGCCGGGAAGCCTCAGGCGCAGAGTTCGGCCGTCTCCCGCACTGCGGCCACCGCCCCGGCCAGCACCTCGCCCGCCACCACCGGACCGTCCGACAGCGCCACCTCGGCGCCCTCCGGCAGGACCGTCAGCGCGGCCGCCAGGTCGTGCCCGGCGACGGCCAGCTGGTCCCCCGCCGCGAAGGCCCCGGCGTCCGGGAACTCCCGTTCCGGCCCGCCCTCCGCCGCCAGCGCGAGCGCGGCCAGCCGCCGGGCCAGCGCCAGCACGGCCGCCGCCCGCGACGGGTGTCCGGGCACCGCGCCCAGCAGCTTGCTCTGCGGCAGCGAGCGGAAACGGTCCGCCAGTTCGTCGACGGCTTCGACCAGGGGCTGTACGTCATGCATGCACAGGAGCGTAACCAAACGCCGCCGGGCCCCGGAGCGGCGTGCTCCGGGGCCCGGCGGTGGTGGTGCGGCGGGGAGTGGGCGTCAGTCGTCGCCGCGCAGGATCGCGATCAGCCGCAGCATCTCCATGTAGATCCAGACCAGCGACAGGGTGAGCCCGAAGGCGGCCCGCCAGGACTCGCGCTGCGGGGCGCCCTGGGCGATGGCCTCCTCGATCGCCGCGAAGTCCAGCGACAGGAAGAAGGCGCCCAGACCGATGCCGACCAGACCGACCACGATGCCCAACGGGCCGGAACCCAGCCCCAGGTTGGCACCGAAGGCCATCGCGACCACGTTGACCAGCATCAGCAGCAGGAAGCCCAGGCCGACCGCGAGGCCGATCCGCTGGTAGCGGGCGGTGACCCGGATCCGGCCGCTCCTGTAGGCGAACAGCATCGCCCCGAAGACCGCCGCCGTGCCCAGCACCGCCTGGATCACGATGCCGTTCAGGACGGTGTTCAGCGCGTGCGACCAGGCGCCCATCGCGAAGCCCTGGAGGGCCGCGTAGGTCAGGATCAGCGGCGGGCTGACGCTGCGCTTGAAGGAGGCCACCAGGCCGACCACCATGGCCACCAGGCTGGCGGCGATCGCGAAGCCGTAGTTCTCGAACGGCAGCGCGAACCAGGCCACCGCACCGGCGGCGACCAGGGTGAGCAGCGTCATGGCGGTGCGGGCGACCACGTCGTCGAGCGTCATCCGTCCGGTGGCCGCGGGGCCGGCCGACGGCCCGTTGTACATCTGGTAGAGCTGCTCGTCCGTCAGCGGGCCCTGCCCCTGGGGCTGGGCGTACTGCGTCCCCGCGTAGGGGTTGCCGTACGGAGCCCCGGCCTGACCGCTCGTTCCGAACCCCGCGTAACCGGGCTCGCGGGTGAACGACCCTTCCCGCGAGAAGACCGGGTTGCTGCTTCTCATTGCTCATTCCCTCCGTGGCGGCACTGCGCCGCCCGTGCACCAGGGTAATGGCTTGGCAAAAATTCCGGGATACGCCGCGAGGAGGATCCGGTGAACGACTCCCGGCGGGGACGCCGGTGGCGCCCCCGCGGGTCGTTGCGGTGCCCGGAGCCGGACTCGAACCGGCACGGCCTCGCGGCCAAGCAGTTTTAAGCTGCCCGTGTCTGCGTTCCACCATCCGGGCGTCCTGCGAACCACCCCTGAGAGTAGTCGCCCGGATCACTCTTTCGCATGTTCCCAGCCCCGGAAGTTGTCATGTTTCCTTGCCATCTGACGAATAGTTCGGGATTCGGCCACGAAGCACGGTGATTCCGGCCACCAGGCCGCCCTCAGGGTTCCCGTCATACCGCAGGAGGAGGGTCGCGCCCCTTCCGTACACCCAGCGGTGGTCGGGCCAACCGTCCGGCGGAGCGACGTAGAACCATGATCGCGTCGCGGAGCATGGAAGGACGAATCCGCGAACCAGCAAGGAGCACCCCCGTGACCACGTCGACCGCGGCCGCCCTCCACACGGGCCTGGCGGCCGCCCGCGCCACCGGTCTGAACAAGGTCTACGGGGAGGGGGAGACCCGGGTCGTCGCCCTCGACGACGTCAGCGTCACCTTCCCCCGGGGCGAGTTCACCGCCATCATGGGCCCCTCCGGCTCCGGCAAGTCCACCCTCATGCACTGCATGGCCGGCCTGGACACCGTCTCCTCCGGCTCCACCACCATCGGCGACACCGAACTCGTCGGCCTCAAGGACAAGCAGCTCACCCAGCTGCGCCGCGACCACATCGGCTTCATCTTCCAGGCCTTCAACCTGCTCCCCACCCTGACCGCCCTGGAGAACATCACCCTCCCCATGGACATCGCCGGCCGCAAGGCCGACCAGGCCTGGCTCGACCGGGTCGTCGACACCGTCGGCCTCTCCGGCCGCCTCAGCCACCGCCCCTCCCAGCTCTCCGGCGGCCAGCAGCAGCGCGTCGCCTGCGCCCGCGCCCTCGCCGGAAAGCCCGACATCATCTTCGCCGACGAACCCACCGGCAACCTGGACTCCCGCTCCGGCGCCGAGATCCTCTCCTTCCTGCGCAACTCCGTGCGCGAACTCGGCCAGACCGTCGTCATGGTCACCCACGACCCGGTCGCCGCCTCCTACGCCGACCGCGTCGTCTTCCTCGCCGACGGCCGGATCGTCGACGAACTCCACGCCCCCACCGCCGACACCGTCCTGGACCGCATGCGCCGCTTCGAGGCCAAGGGCCGCACCAGCTGACACTCAGGGCCCGTCTTCCCGACGCCTTCGAACCTCCCCAGGACACCTCATGTATCGCACCGCACTGCGCAATGTGCTGGCCCACAAGGGCCGACTGCTGATGACGGCGCTGGCCGTCATGCTCGGCACGGCGTTCGTCGCCGGCACCATGGTCTTCTCCGACACCTTCGGCAAGGCCCTGCGGGACAGCAACTCCAAGAGCTACTCGGACGTCGCCGTCCAGGTCGTCGACCGCTCGGCCGGCTCCCGCGCCTCCGCCAAGGAGAAGAGCGAGGGCGGCTCCGCAACGCTCACCGACGAAACCGTCCAGCAGCTGGCCGCGCTGCCGGGCGCGGCCGGTGCCCGCGGCGTGGCCGGCGGCTTCACCGGGGTCGCCGACAAGCAGGGCAACCTGATCGGCCAGGTCTGGGCCGCCAGGGGCGCCAACTTCGCGCCGGGCCAGGACGGCCGGGACCCGCGCTACCCGATGGCCGAGGGCCGGGGCCCGTCGAGCGCCAAGGAGATCGCCCTCGACCGCAAGACCGCCGAAAAGGCGGGCTACAAGGTCGGCGACACCGTGCGGGTGGCCGCCAACGGGCCGGTGATCGAGGCCCAGCTCACCGGCGTCTTCACCACCGACGACCCGGTGGTGAACACCGGTGGCACGCTCACCCTGTTCGACAAGGCCACCGCCCAGCAGACGCTGCTGGAGCCGGGCCGCTACAGCAGCATCGTGCTCACCGCCAAGCCCGGGACCTCCCAGGACGCGCTGCTCGCCCAGGTCGAGACCAAGGTGAGCGGTCGCCAGTTCGACGTCGAGACCGGCGCCAAGCTGCAGGCGGACGAGCAGGCGCAGATCGCCCAGGCCACCGACAGCATGCGCACCATGCTGCTGGTCTTCGCCTTCATCTCGCTCTTCGTCGGCATCTTCATCATCGCCAACACCTTCACCATGCTGGTCGCCCAGCGCACCAAGGAGCTCGCGCTGCTGCGGGCGATCGGCGCCAGCCGCAAGCAGGTGACCCGCTCGGTGCTGATCGAGGCGCTGCTGATCGGCACCGTCTCCGCGGCCGCCGGTCTGCTGGCCGGCGTCGGGATCGGCGCCGGGATGCAGTCCCTGATCGGCTCGCTGAACGAGAACATGCCGAACGGCTCGCTGGTGATCAAGCCGCTCACCGTCGTGGTGACCCTCCTGGTCGGCGTCCTAGTGACGGTCCTGTCCGCCCTGCTGCCGGCCGTGCGCGCCGCCCGGATCGCGCCGGTGGCGGCGATGAGCAGCGGTGACCAGCCGACCAGCCAGAAGAGCCTGGTGGTCCGCAACACCATCGGCGCGGTGCTGGCCGGCGGCGGCCTGGCGCTGATCGGCTACGGTGCCTCCACCGGCGACGACAGCGGCCGGCTGCCGGTCGGCGCGGGTGCCTTCCTGGCCCTGATCGGCGTGTTCGTGCTGCTGCCGCTGCTCTCCCGCCCGGTGGTCGCCCTGGTCGGCCCGCTGCTGCGGGCGCTGGGCGGCACCCCGGGCAAGCTCGCCCAGCAGAACGCGGTGCGCAACCCGCGCCGCACCGCGGCCACCGCCGCAGCGCTCACCATCGGGCTGACCCTGGTCACCGGTCTCACCGTGCTCGGCACCTCGATCGGCGACACCATCGACCGGGCCGTCACCAGGTCGATGAAGGCCGACTACATCGTCTCGACCGCCAACGGCATGAACCTCTCCGGGCAGGTGCCCGCCCAGATCGCCAAGGCCCCCGGGGTGGTGGCCTCCTCGCCGATGACCGCCGCGTACTGGAAGCTCGACGGCACCTCCAAGGCGATCACCGGTCTGGACGCGGCCGTCCTCGAGCAGCTCGCCGAGATCAGGCTGACCAGCGGTTCCACCGACGCGCTCGGCAAGGGCCAGCTGCTGGTGGACCAGGACGTCGCGACGAAGTTCAACGTCACCACCGGCTCGACGATGACCGCGACCTACCCGGACGGGTCCACCGGCCCGCTCACCGTCGGCGGCGTGTACGAGAAGGGCGGCATGCTCGGCCCGGTCCTGCTGGCCAACAGCGAGATCGCCAAGCACGATCCGAAGCCGTACGTCGCCGACGTCCTGGTCAAGGGCAAGGACGGCGCCACCGCCGCCCTCAAGCAGTCGCTCAAGGACGCCACCGGCGCCAACCCGGTGATCGAGGTCAAGTCCAAGCAGGACGTCCGGGACGACTTCAGCCAGGTCATCACCTTCGCGCTGAACCTGATGTACGGCCTGCTGGGCATGGCGGTCCTGATCGCCGTCCTGGGCGTGATCAACACGCTGGCCATGTCGGTCTTCGAGCGCAAGCGCGAGATCGGGATGCTGCGGGCGATCGGCCTGGACCGCCGCGGCATCAAGCGGATGGTCCGGCTGGAGTCGGTGGTGATCTCGCTCTTCGGCGCCGGGATCGGCCTGCTGCTCGGCTGCTTCATCGCCTGGGCGATCAACGGGACGCTGAAGTCCAGCCTGGCCGGGCTGACCACGGTCGTGCCGTACGGCCAGCTGGCGGTGTTCCTGGGTCTGGCCGGGCTGGTCGGCCTGGTGGCCGCGATCTGGCCGGCCCGCCGGGCGGCCAAGCTGGACATCCTGGCGAGCATCAAGACCGACTGACGCCCGGTCCGTCCGCAGTTCGCCCGCTCGCCTCCGCCCGGAGGCGAGTGGGCGAACTGCCGCCCCGAGCCGAAGGGCCGCGCCGGTGCCGAAAGGGAGAAGCGAGGGAGCGACGGTGGGGGTACCCCCGGCCGAAGGCTGGGGGAGAGCGAGGGAGCGACGACCGTCGGCACCGGGTCAGAGCGGCCCGGAGGCGAGTGGGCGAACTGCCGCCCCGAGCCGAAGGGGCGCGCCGGTGCCGTAAGGGAGAAGCGAGGGAGCGACGGTGGGGGTACCCCCGGCCGAAGGCTGGGGGAGAGCGAGGGAGCGCCGACCGTCGGCACCGGGGCAGAGCGGCCCGGAGGCGAGTGGGCGAACTGCCGCCCCGAGCCGAAGGGCCGCGCCGGTGCCGAAAGGGAGAAGCGAGGGAGCGACGAAGGAGCGAGGGAGCGACGACCGTCGGCACCGGGTCAGAGCGGCCCGGAGGCGAGTGGGCGAATAACAGAGAGCCCCTGCCGAGGGTTCGGCAGGGGCTCTCTACTGCTGTACTCCGCCCGGTCGCACGGCCGGCTGAGCACCACGGAGGTCGTGGTCCGGCGACACTGCCGGGCGGAGGGCCTCCGACTCATACCCCGGCGCTCCCACACCGGGGTCCAGTCGCTTACTTGCTGGCGAGCTCCTTGTCGGCGGCCGGCTCGGCGGCCTCGACGGGCTTGGTGGGCGGCGTGACCTCCTGGATCGGAAGCTGCGGGTTCTCCATCTGGGAGAGGCCCACCGCCTCGCGCTTCAGGAACATCGCGAGGGTCCAGTCGGTGAAGACGCGGACCTTGCGGTTGAAGGTCGGAACCATCGCGCCGTGGTACAGGCGGTGGAACCACCAGGCCGGACGGCCCTTCAGCTTGTACTTGCCGAAGAGGATCGCCACGCCCTTGTGCAGGCCGAGACCGGCGACCGCACCCAGGTTCTTGTGCTTGTACTCCTTCTGCGGGAAGCCCCGCATGCCGGAGATCACGTTGTCACCGAGGACGACGGCCTGGCGGCAGGCGTGCTGGGCGTTCGGCGGGCACCAGGCGCCCTCGCCGGCGGCGAGGTCCGGGACCTGGGCGTTGTCGCCGGCGGACCAGACGTAGTCGAAGCCCTGGACCTGCAGGGTCGGCGCGGTGTCGACGTGGCCGCGCGGGCCCAGCGGCAGGCCGAAGTTGGCCAGCACCGGGTTCGGCTTCACGCCGGCCGTCCACACGATGGTGGCGGCGTCCATCTCCATGCCGTTCTTCAGCATGACGTGGCCGTCGACGCAGGAGTCCATCGAGGTCTCGATGTAGACCTCGATGTTGCGCTCCTCGAGCTTCTCCTTGGTCCACAGACCGAGGTCCGGGCCCATCTCGGGGAGGATGCGGTTGGCGGCCTCGACGACGACGAAGCGCATGTCGTCGCGGCTGACCGTCTTGTACAGCTTCGACGCGTCGCGCGCCATGTCCTCGATCTCGGCGACCGTCTCGATGCCGGCGAAGCCACCGCCGATGACGACGAAGGTCAGGGCCTTGCGGCGGACCTCCGGGTCGGTGGTGGACTCGGCCTTGTCGAGCTGGGCCATGACGTGGTTGCGGAGGCCGATGGCCTCCTCGACCGTCTTCATGCCGATGCCGTTCTCCGCCAGACCCGGGATCGGGAAGGTGCGGGAGACCGAACCGGTCGCGACGACCAGGTACTCGAAGGGCAGCTCGTAGCTGTCGCCGGCCGCCGGCTGGATGGTGGCGACCTTGCGGGCGTGGTCGATGCCGGTGACGGACCCGGTCAGCACCTCCGCCTGCTTGAGGGTCTTGCGCAGCGGCGCGACGAGGTTGCGAGGCGCGACGTTGCCGCCGGCCGCCTCGGGGAGGAAGGGCAGGTACGTCATGTACGACCGCGGGTCCACGACCGTGACGGTCGCTTCGCCGTAGCGCATCTTCTTGAGGATGCGCATCGCGGCATACAGGCCGACGTAACCACCGCCGACAATGAGGATGCGAGGACGCTCCGTGGTGCTCATATCCGAAAGTATCCAGCACCGTCCGGAGCAGCCTTCGTGAGCCCGGTCACAAGCTCATGGACACCCCGTGCTACACTACGCGCCCGCAAAAACGGCACCGGCGCACCGGCTCACGACCCCCGGAGGCCCGTCGTGAACGCGCGCCGGAGCACTACCCGGCTGAGCAGCAACGATCCGCACAGGGCCCGGGTTCCCACTCGTGATTTCGATTTTCAAACCCCAACCGGACCTGACCTGCGATCCAGCGGGCCTCACCGAGGGTAGGCCTTCGGTCCCACAATTCGGACGTAGCGGGCGGCGGGGTGGGGCGAATGACCCGATCGCCATGTGAAGAAATTCACGAACTTTCCCGCCCGCCCCCGGGCGCGCCGCGGCCCCGACGCCCGGAAACGGGGCGACGGGGCCGGTGGAGTAAGCACTGCGGGCGGTCAGGAGGCCGTACTCCAGGCGATGCCGTCCAGGATGTCGTGCTCGCTCACGACCAGCTCGGCGGCGCCGGTGCGGTCCATGATCTCCAGCAGCTCCAGCGCGCCGGCCGCGATCACGTCCACCCGGCCCGGGTGCATCGACGGGATGGCCGCCCGCTCGGCGTGGGTGGCGGCCAGCAGCTCGCGGGCGATCTCCGCGACCCGCTCGCGGCTGAGCCGGGAGTGGTGGATCCGCGCCGAGTCGTACTCGGGCAGGTCCTGGGCGATCGCGGACACCGTGGTGACCGTCCCCGCCAGGCCCACCAGGGTGGCCGCGCCGGTCAGCGGGACGACCTCCTCGGCCTTGTCCAGCTCGGCCCGCACGTGTGCCCGGGCCTGCTCGATCTGCTCCTCGGAGGGCAGCTCGGCGCCGGCGAAGTGCCGCTCGGTCAGCCGCACGCAGCCGATGTCCACCGAGCGCGCGGCCTGCACGTCCGCCTCCCCGAGCACGAACTCGGTGGAGCCGCCGCCGAGGTCGAAGACCAGGTAGGGAGCGGGGAACTGGCCACCGGTCAGCTCCTTGGTGGCGCCCACGAAGGACAGGTGCGCCTCCTCCTCGCCGCTCACCACCTCCGGCTCGACGCCCAGGATGTCGCGCACGCCCTTGACGTACTCGTCGCTGTTCTCGGCGTCCCGGGAGGCGCTGGTGGCGACGAAGCGGGTGCGCTCCGGGCCGACGCCGAAGCCGGTGATGATCTCCCGGTACTCCCGGCAGGCCGCGAAGGTGCGGGCCAGCGCGTCCGGGTGCAGCCGGCCGGTCCGATCCACGCCCTGGCCCAGCCGGTTGATGATCATCCGGCGGTCGAGGTCGGTGATCTCGCCCGTGTCCGGGTCGAGGTCGGCGACCAGCAGCCGGATCGAGTTGGTGCCGCAGTCGATCGCGGCCACCCGGGTCATGCTCACTCGGACTCCTGCTCCGCCGTGCCGGCTTCCGAGGTCGTGGCCTCGGCGGCGCGCTTCTTGGCGGCGCGCTCCGCGGTCTTCTGCTGCTTGGCCGCGATCACGGCCTCGTGGTCCTGGTCCTTGGCGCGGTTGCGGGCGACCCGCTCACCGGCGGCCTGGACCTCGGCCGGGGAGACGCACGGGCCCTTGGCCCACCAGTCCTCCAGCATGCCGATCGCCTCGTCGCCGAGCGGGTTGACGCCCTCGCCGGCCGCCAGCGAGTGGCCGACCAGCACGTGCAGGCACTTCACCCGGTCCGGCATGCCGCCGGCGCTCGGGAAGCCCTCCAGCACCTCGATCGCGTCGCGCCGGGCGATGTAGTCCTCGTGCGCCCTCTGGTAGGCGGCGGCCAGCTCCGGGTCCTCGGCGAGCCGGGCGGTCTGGTCCTTCATCACGCCCTCCGCCTCCAGGGTGCCGATCAGCGAGGCGGCCTTGGGGCAGGTCAGGTAGTACAGCGTCGGGAACGGCGTGCCGTCCGGCAGGCGGGGGGCCGTCTCCACGACGTCGGGGTTGCCGCAGGGGCAGCGGTGCGCCACACCGCGCAGGCCGCGCGGCACCCGGCCGAGCTGGGCGGCGATGGCCGCGACGTCGGCGTCGGAGACGGCGGGGTGGTTCTCAGTGGTCATGGGGGGTGGGGTCTCCAACGGGGGACGGTGGGAGCGGACGGGGGGTCGCGGGGGCCAGCGCGGCGGTGTCGGTGTCGGCGGCGTCCACCGAGTCCCAGATGCTGGCGTACCAGGGCTTGGCGGCCTTCGCCGGGCCCGCCGCCGCGTCGGCGGAGGGGGTGGCCGTGGTGGCGGAGGCGGACGGCTGGGCGACCGCGCCGGACGGGTCCACCGCGATGTACGGGGTCTCCCCCGGCACCGCGTAGTGCAGCCGGGCGCGGGCCTGCGCCTTGACGTACTCCGGATCCTGCCAGCGGGCCTTGTCCCGGCGCAGCTGATCGACCTGCTGGCGCGCGTGGTCGGCCTTCGCCCGCTGGGCGGAGATCTCGGCGCGCTGGGAGATGAACTGCCGCGTCGGGTAGGCCAGGATCGCCACCAGCGAGCAGAGCACCAGGACGAGGACGGTCGCCCGGCTCGTGAACCGAGGCCGGGCCGCCAAGCCCGGGATCCTCCAGCCAGCCATCTCCCGTATCCCCTCCTGGTCGCGACGGTGCCCCGCCGTCCACCCTACGGGGTGTGCGGCGGGGCACCGGTCAGGCTTGCGCTACCGGGGGCCCTCGGCCCCCTGGTTTTCGGCCTGCGTGTTCTCAACCCTCGTACTTGCTGTGCTCATAGCTCCGCAGAGCGACTGTGCTTACTGGTCCGCAGAGCGACTGAGCTCATTACTCCGCAGAGCGGAAGCGCGGGAACGCGCCGCGGCCGGCGTACTCGGCGGCGTCGTCGAGGATCTCCTCGATGCGCAGCAGCTGGTTGTACTTGGCGACGCGCTCGGAGCGGGCCGGGGCACCGGTCTTGATCTGGCCGCAGTTGGTGGCGACGGCCAGGTCGGCGATGGTGACGTCCTCGGTCTCGCCGGAGCGGTGCGACATCATGCAGCGGTAGCCGTTGCGCTGGGCCAGCTCGACGGCGTCCAGGGTCTCGGTCAGCGAGCCGATCTGGTTCACCTTCACCAGCAGGGCGTTGGCGGTGCCGGTCTCGATGCCCTTGGCCAGGCGGGCCGGGTTGGTGACGAACAGGTCGTCGCCGACCAGCTGGACCTTGTCGCCCAGCTTGACGGTCATGGCCTTCCAGCCGTCCCAGTCCGACTCGTCCAGCGGGTCCTCGATGGAGACCAGCGGGTAGGCCTCGACCAGCTCGGAGTAGTACTCGATGAGCTCGGCGGACGAGAGGGCCTTGCCCTCGAACTGGTAGGCGCCGTCCTTGTAGAACTCGGAGGCGGCGACGTCCAGGGCCAGCGCGACGTCGCGGCCGGGCACGTAGCCGGCCTTCTGGATGGCCTCGGTGATCAGGTCCAGGGCCTCGCGGTTGCTGTCCAGGTTCGGCGCGAAGCCGCCCTCGTCGCCGAGGCCGGTGGACAGGCCGCGCTCCTTCAGCACGCCCTTGAGGGTGTGGTAGACCTCGACGCCCCAGCGGACGGCCTCGGAGAAGGACTCCGCGCCGATCGGGGCGATCATGAACTCCTGGATGTCGACGTTGGAGTCCGCGTGCGAGCCGCCGTTGAGGATGTTCATCATCGGGACCGGCAGGACGTGCGCGTTCGGGCCGCCCAGGTAGCGGAACAGCGGCAGGTCGCTGGCCTCCGAGGCGGCGTGCGCGACGGCCAGCGAGACGCCCAGGATGGCGTTGGCGCCGAGCGAGGACTTGTCCGGGGTGGCGTCCAGGTCGAGCATGGCCTGGTCGATCAGGCGCTGCTCGGTGGCGTCGTAGCCGACCAGCTCCGGGCCGATCTGCTCGATGACGGCCAGGACGGCCTTCTCCACGCCCTTGCCGAAGTAGCGGTTCTTGTCACCGTCGCGCAGCTCCAGCGCCTCGAAGGCGCCGGTCGAGGCACCCGACGGAACAGCGGCACGACCCGTGCTGCCGTCGTCGAGGCCGACCTCGACCTCGACCGTGGGGTTGCCGCGGGAGTCGAGGATCTCACGGGCTACGACGACATCGATGGACGGCACGAGGCATCTCCTTGCGGAAGCAGGGTCCGGCTGACGGTGGTGCTGCCGGCCGGAGGATTGCGGAGTCGTTACGACCAGAGCCTAACCGCCCGGGCTCCCGGGACCACGTCCACCTCGGTTCCGTCTCAGCGTGTGGCCCCGCTACCCACCGGTAGTTCACCTGCTTGTCCCAGCTTGTCCCCCCGGGGCGGGCGAATGCGGACGAAGGGGGCCGACCGGTCGGTCGGCCCCCTCGTCGGGCGTCAGATGTCAGCCGAGGTGCAGGACCTGGCCGGGCACGATCAGGTTCGGGTCGCCGCCGACCGTGCCGCGGTTGCCGTCGTACAGCGCCTGCCAGCCGCCGTGCACGCCCTGGGCGGCGGCGATGCCCGACAGGGTGTCACCGGCGCGGACGGTGTAGTCGTGGCCGGTCGCGGCGGACGGGGCCGGCTGGGCGGCGCGCGGGGCGGCGTGCTTCGGGGCGTACTGCTTGGCCGTCGGCTGTTCGGCGGGCTGCTCGGCCTGCTTCGGGGCGGCGTGCTTCGGCTTGTACTGCTGGACCGGCTTCGCGGCGGCCTTGGGAGCCTGCTGCTTGGGCGCCGCCTGCTGCTTCTGGGCCTTGGTGTCCGAGGAGGTGTCCACGGCCGCCGGGGCGCCGCCCTTGCTCAGGCCGGCCTTCAGCGAGCAGACCGGCCAGGCGCCCGGGCCCTGCGAGGCGAGCACCTTCTCGGCGACGGCGATCTGCTGCCCCTTGCTGGCCTGGTTGGCCTGCGCGGCGTAGGCGGTGCCGCCGTACGCCTTCCAGGTGCTGGAGGTGAACTGCAGGCCGCCGTAGAAGCCGTTGCCGGTGTTGATGCCCCAGTCGCCGCCGCTCTCGCACTGGGCGACGGAGTCCCAGGCGGAGGCCGGGGCGGCGGAGGCGCCGGTGGCGGTGAGGAGCGGCAGCGCGAGTCCGACGCCGGCCACACCGGCGACGGCGATGGCCTTCTCGGCCTGGGTGCGACGACGATGACGGCCAGTTCCAACGAACAGCATGAAGAGGTCCCTCTCCGCACGCCTGCGAGGTGAGCTGTCGGGTTCGGACCGGGAGGTGGCCCGGCCGCCGTCGGCGGAATCGATTCCGCTCGGGCGGCTTCACCCCAAGCCGTGGAGGAACGGCAACAAACCTGGTTCCCCCGCCCCTGCCCAGGGTCTGGTCGGTTTCCCGTGGCGCGGCGGGCAGGATTCGGCGTTCCGCGCACGAGGTCCGCAGCTGCGAACTCCAGGGAGACTAGACAGATCCTCAGACCAATCACAAGCTCATATCGCCGACATCACACAAAAATTACGGCCCGTGATCGATCGCCTACCAACGGCGGAGCTTTGTCCGGTTTGATGGCCCTTCATACCGCTGCCAACCGCGCAATCGCGACGCCACGTCAGTGTGTCGGCGGCTCAGGAAGGGCGTGCGGAGAGCGGATCTCCGGACTGAATTCGACCGGAAGTTCGCGCAATCCACGCATGATCAGACCGCCGCGCCAGCGCAGATTCTCCGGGGTTTCGGCCAGTCGCAGATCGGGCAGCCGGGACAGCAGCGTGGCCAGCGCGGACCGCCCCTCGAGCCGGGCCAGCGGGGCACCGATGCAGTAGTGGATGCCGTGTCCGAAACCCAGGTGGGGGTTGTCGCTCCGGGCCAGGTCGAGGGTGTTCTCGTCGGCGAACCGGGCCGGGTCGCGGTCCGCCGCCGCCAGCACCACCAGCACCGGGTCGCCGACCGGGATGTCCACCCCGCCGATGGTCAGCGGCGCGGTCGCGAACCGCCAGGTCGCCAGCTCCACCGGCCCGTCGTAGCGCAGGAGTTCCTCGATCCCGGTCTCCAGCAGCGCCGTCTCGCCGCGGGCCACCGACTCCTGCAGCAGCGCCCGCTGCCCCGGGTTGCGCAGCAGCGCGTACGTCCCGTTGCCGATCAGGTTGACCGTCGTCTCGAAGCCGGCGAAGAGCAGGATGAAGGCCATCGCGGCGGCCTCGTTCTCGGTCAGGTGCTCGCCGTGGTCGCTGGCCCGGATCAGACCGGAGATCAGGTCGTCGCCGAGGTCGGCCCGCTTGCGGTGGATCAGCTCCAGCAGGTACGCCCGCATCCGCTTCACCGCCCGCCCCACGCCGCCGCGTTGGCTGCCGCCGTGACCCGGCTTCGTGTGTCGCAGCATCATTCCGGCCCAGTCGCGGAAGTCGTCCTGGTCCTCGGCCGGCACGCCCAGCATGTCGCAGATCGCGTAGATGGGGAGCGGGAAGGCGAACTCGTGGATCAGGTCCGCCGAGCCGCGCTGGGCGAAGCCGTCGATCAGCCGGTCGGTCAGCTGCTGTACCCGCGGCTCGAACTCGGCCACCCGGCGCGGGGTGAACGCCTTCGACACCAGGCGGCGCAGCCGGGTGTGGTCCGGCGGGTCGATGTTCAGCAGGTGGGTCATCAGGTCCGCCTGCCGCTCCCCCGGGATGCCCACCCGGCCGGTGCGGTGCGCCTGTTCGCTGTGGTGCGCCGGGTTCTTCGACAGCCGGCTGTCCGCGAGCGCCTGCCGGGCGTCCGCGTACCTGGTCACCAGCCAGGCCTCCACCCCGCTCGGCAGCTTGGTGCGGTGCACCGGGGCGTGCTCGCGCAGCCAGGCGTAGGCGGGGTACGGGTCGGCCGCGAACTCCCAGGTGAAGAGCGGCGGGGCGGGCTGGGCGGCGGGCTGGGCGCCGTCGGGCTGAGCAGGCATGGGTCGACCGTAACCGCTGGACCGGCGGCGCCCGGACGACCGCCCGGACGCCGCCGGTTCGCGAACCGTTCGTGAGCGGCGCACGAGCGGTGCGCGGGCGGCGCGCCAACACTGCGTGGACGCCCGGTGGACGGTCCGTGGACGGTCCTTGGACAGCTCTTGGCCGGGTGGCGGGCGTGAGTCTGGTCACCTGCGGGGTAATCCCTGTTGCGGAGGGTCAGGACGTGCCTACGATCCTCCGCAGTGTGCGTGGGCGCCGGTGCGGTGTCGCCCACAGGGAGGAGCGGACCAATGAGGGTCAGCGGGGCAGTCGTCGTCATCGCGGTACTCGACGGCGGGTCGGGAGCCGACCTCGCGCGCCGGTTCACCGCGGCCGGCGCCGCCGGGATGCTGATCGCCGACCAGCACGTCGGGATCGCCGAGGACCTCGCCGCCGAACTCGACCGGCCGGGCTGCCCCGTGGTGGGCGTCTCCGGCGACATCCGCCGGCCCAGCGACGTCGCCGCCCTGGTCGACACCGCCGAGAAGCACCTCGGACCGATCGACCTGTTCTGCGTGGCCGGCCCGAAGGGCGAGCGGATCGTCTCCCTCGCCGACCTGCCCGACCACCTCGACCTGGAGCGCCTCGCCGAACTGGTCGCGCTGATCGGTGAGGCGATCGGCGAACTCGTCCCGCCGCAGCGGCGCCCCGCCGGGAGCACCGCCACGGCGGCCTGAGCCGTCACCGGCCCGCGCCGCTACTCCGGCTCGAGCCCCTCGGCCGCGCGCACCGCGTCCCGGTAGCCGCGCGCGGCCGAGCGCAGCGCCGCGTCCACGTCCACCCCGGCGTCGTGCGCCCGCTGCGCCACCGCGAGCAGCAGCCGGCCCGCCGACTCCGCGGTCAGCTCGGCGGGCAGCTCGTACGGCTCGTCCGGCACCCCGGTGAAGCCCGCCCGGCGCACCCGGGACACCAGCTTCGCCGCGTACGCCAGCGCGGGCAGCCCGGCCGGCACGCCGTCCAGGACGGACTCCCGGTCCGCCTTCTCGGCCGCCTTCAGCTGCTCCCAGTTCGCCTCCACCTCGGCGGCGCCCTCGGCCTCGACGTCCCCGAACACGTGCGGGTGCCGGTACACCAGCTTCTCCACGATGTCCCCGGCCACGTCGTCGATGGTGAACGGCTCGGTGGGGTGCTCCTCGGCGATCCGGGAGTGGAAGAACACCTGCAGCAGCACGTCCCCCAGCTCCTCGCGCAGGGTGTCCCGGTCCCCCTCCTCGATCGCCTCGACCAGCTCGTAGGCCTCCTCGACCAGGTACTTCACCAGGCTCTCGTGGGTCTGCTCGGCGTCCCACGGGCAGCCGCCAGGCGAGCGCAGCCGGTCCATCACCGAGGCGAGGTCCAGCAACCGCGCCCCCGGCAGGTCGTACGAGCCCGGCAGCACCTCGATCTCCGGCACCTCGCCGGCGTGCTCCACCGCGAGGCGGGCCAGCGCGTCCGTCAGCCCCGGATCCCCGTCCGGGCCGCCCAGCCACACCGTCGGTCCGGCGTCGGCCGGCTGCCCGGTCAGCAGCCGCGCCAGGGCCGGCGCCGACCCGGCCGGCACCACCTCGACCGCCACCCCGGCCTGCCGCACCGCCGCCACCTGCGGATGCCCCTCGTCGGCCACCAGCACCCGCCCCGCGGAGCGCAACGCCTCCCAGGCCGGCCACGCCAGCAACCCGGGGGCCACCCGGTGGGTGGTGGTCAGCAGGATCAACTTCGCGCCCGGAGCGTTCGTCGGCACAGCATTCGTCGTCACCCCTCGAACCTACCCGCCCCGGACCGACGACGGCGGCCCCGGACCGGGCCCGGGACCGCCGTGAACCGCCGACCGGCAGGCGCTACTTCTTCGCCCCCGCCAGGTCGTCGAACATCGCCGACAGGAACTCGGTGCACCAGCCCAGCAGCTCCCGCCCGACCAGCGGCTTGCCGCCGATCCGCCCGGTGCTCGGCCGCGGCACCAGCAACTGCCGGGCCGCCGCCTTGACCTGGCTGCGCGGGTAGAGCCGGTTCAGCCGCAGCTGCTGGGACTCGCGCAGCTCCACCGGGCCGAAGCGGACGTTCGCGCCCTGCAGGGTGATGTCCGAGATCCCGCACCGCCGGGCGTACAGCCGCAGTGCGGCGACCAGCAGCAGGTTCTCCACCGGCTCGGGCAGCTTCCCGTAGCGGTCCACGAGTTCGTCCCGGACCTGCTGGATGTCCGCCTCCGAGTTGACCGCCGCGATCGAGCGGTAGGCCTGCAGCCGCAGCCGCTCGCCGGGCGCGTAGTCGTGCGGCACGTGGGCGTCGACCGGCAGCTCGATCTTCACTTCCAGCGGCTCCTCCTCCGGCTCCGCGCCGCCGTTGGCCAGCGACTCGCGGAACTCGGCCACCGCCTCGCCGACCATCCGCATGTAGAGGTCGAAGCCGACCCCCGCGATGTGCCCGGACTGCTCGCCGCCGAGCAGGTTGCCGGCGCCGCGGATCTCCAGGTCCTTCATCGCGACGTACATGCCGGCGCCCATCTCGGTGTGCTGGGCGATGGTGGCCAGGCGCTCGTGCGCGGTCTCGGTGAGCGGCTTCTCCGGCGGGTACAGCATGTACGCGTAGCCGCGCTCGCGGCCGCGGCCGACCCGGCCGCGCAGCTGGTGCAGCTGGGAGAGGCCGAAGGTGTCGCCGCGCTCGACGATCAGGGTGTTGGCGTTGGAGATGTCGATGCCGGACTCCACGATCGTGGTCGACACCAGGACGTCGAACTCCTTCTCCCAGAAGTCCACGACGACCTTCTCCAGCTGGGTCTCCCCCATCTGCCCGTGCGCGGTGGCGATCCGCGCCTCGGGCACCAGGTCCTTCAGCCGGGCGGCCGCCTTGTCGATCGACTCCACCCGGTTGTGGATGTAGAACACCTGGCCCTCGCGCAGGAGTTCACGCCGGATCGCGGCCGAGATCTGCTTCTCGTCGTACGGGCCGACGAAGGTCAGCACCGGGTGCCGCTCCTCCGGCGGGGTGGTGATGGTGGACATCTCGCGGATGCCGGTGACCGCCATCTCCAGGGTGCGCGGGATCGGGGTCGCGGACATGGTGAGCACGTCCACGTTGGCGCGCAGCTTCTTCAGCTGCTCCTTGTGCTCGACGCCGAAGCGCTGCTCCTCGTCGACGATGACCAGGCCGAGGTCCTTGAACCTGGTCTCGGAGGAGAACAGCCGGTGGGTGCCGATCACGACGTCCACCGAGCCCTCGAACAGCCCCTCCAGGACGGCCTTGGCCTCGCTGTCGGTCTGGAAGCGGGACAGCGCCTTCACGGTGACCGGGAAGTTGGCGTAGCGCTCGGCGAAGGTGGAGAAGTGCTGCTGCACCAGCAGCGTGGTCGGCACCAGCACCGCCACCTGCTTGCCGTCCTGCACCGCCTTGAACGCAGCGCGCACGGCGATCTCGGTCTTGCCGTAGCCGACGTCGCCGCAGATCAGCCGGTCCATCGGGACGGACTTCTCCATGTCGGACTTGACCTCGGCGATGGTGGTCAGCTGGTCCGGCGTCTCCGCGTACGGGAAGGCGTCCTCCAGCTCGCGCTGCCACGGGGTGTCCGGCCCGAAGGTGTGGCCGGGCGCGGCCATCCGCGCCGAGTAGAGCCTGATCAGGTCGGCGGCGATCTCCTTGACGGCCTTCTTGGCGCGCTGCTTGGTCTTCGCCCAGTCCGCGCCGCCGAGCCGGTGCAGCGTCGGGGCCTCGCCGCCGACGTACTTGGTGACCTGGTCGAGCTGGTCGGTCGGCACGAACAGCCGGTCGCCGGGGTGGCCGCGCTTGGCGGGGGCGTACTCCAGCACCAGGTACTCGCGGGTGGCGCCCTGGACGGTGCGCTGCACCATCTCGACGTACCGGCCGACCCCGTGCGCCTCGTGCACCACGTAGTCGCCGGCCACCAGGGCGAGCGGGTCGATCGCGTTGCGGCGCCGGGAGGGCATCCGGCGCATGTCCTTGGTGGAGGACTTCTGGCCAGACAGGTCGGTCTCGGTGATGACCGTCAGCTTGAGGTTCTCGTCCACGAAACCGTGCTCGATCGAGCCGCAGGAGACGTACACGACGTCCCGGGTGGGCGCCTCGGCGAGGTCGGCGACCAGCCGGGCCGGGATGCCCTCGTTGCCCAGCACCTCGGCCAGCCGGGAGGCGGGCCCGTGGCCCTCCGTCACCATGACCACCCGCCAGTCGGCGGCCAGCCGCTCCTTGGCGTCGGCGATCGCCCGGGCGGTGTCACCCCGGTAGGCCTCGACGGCGTGCATACCGAGGGTCAGCGTGTTGGCGTCGAACTCCAGGATCCCGTCGACCGTCGACTCGCTGGTCGCGAACGGGCTGACCGACCACCAGGGCAGCCCGATCTCGGCGGCGTGCTCGCGCACCTCGGCGAGCGAGCGCAGCGAGGCGGCGGAGACGTCGATGGTCTCCAGGTCGATCGGCCGGTCGCCGCCGGCCGCCGCGGCGACCCAGGAGGCCTGCAGGAACTCCTGGCTGGTGGCCACCAGGTCGGCGGCCCGGGTCCGCACCCGCTCCGGGTCGCAGACCACCGCGACCGAGCCGAGCGGCAGCACGTCGACCAGCAGCTCCATGTCGTCCACCAGCACCGGCGCCAGCGACTCCATGCCCTCGACCGCGATGCCCTCGGCGATCTTGTCCAGGATCTCGGCCAATCCGGGCTGCTCGGCGGACAGTTCGGCGGCCCGGGCGCGCACCTGGTCGGTCAGCAGCAGCTCGCGGCAGGGCGGCGCCCACAGCCCGTGCTCGGCGATCTCCAGCGAACGCTGGTCGGCGACCTTGAAGTACCGGATCTCCTCGACGTCGTCGCCCCAGAACTCCACCCGCAGCGGGTGCTCCTCGGTCGGCGGGAAGACGTCCAGGATGCCGCCGCGGACGGCGAACTCGCCGCGCTTCTCGACCAGTTCGACCCGTGCGTAGGCGGCTGCGGCGAGCCGGCGGGCCACCTCCTCCAGGTCGTGCGACTCCCCGCGCTGGACGGCCACCGGCTCCAGCTCGGCCAGCCCCTTGACCTGCGGCTGGAGCACCGAGCGGACCGGGGCGACGATCACCTGCACCGGTCCGGCCGCCGGGTCGTCCGCCCGCGGGTGCACGATCCGGCGCAGCACGGCCAGCCGGCGGCCGACGGTGTCCGAGCGGGGCGACAGCCGCTCGTGCGGCAGGGTCTCCCAAGCCGGGTACTCGGCGACCGCGTCGGCGGGCAGCAGCGAGCGCAGCGAGGCGGCCAGGTCCTCGGCCTCCCGGCCGGTGGCGGTGACGGCGAGCACCGGTCGGCCGCGGTCACCGGCGGCCTGCCCGGCCAGCGCGCGGGCCAGCGCGGCGATCGCGAACGGCCGGGCGGCGGGCGGTCCGACCAGGTCCAGGTGGCGGCGTCCGCCGGCCGCGGCTCCGGTGGCGGTGGCCGCCTCGATCGCCTCGGCGAGCGCCGCGTCCCGCGCGACGACATCGAGCAGTCCGGTCAGGCTCATCTGGGGTCTCTTCTTCGTCCCGTGGCTGGTGCTGCCTCCGGGCGGCGAGAGGCCCGCCGGGGCAACGCGAACGGCCCGGCACGCCGAGCGGCCGGGGGTCTCCAGCCTACGCCGCGGCACGGACGGGCACGCGGCGTAGGACCCGGGCGCGGCCGCGGCGTCCGGCACCGCAGCGGGCGGGGACGAACCGCACCCGCCGCACCGCCGGGGACACGACCGCGGGCGAACCACTGGACGGAACACCGGCCTGGCGGTGGACGAACCGGCCGGGCGGCGGCCGTCGGCATCCGCCACGAACTGGACATATTCCTGTCACTGGCCGTCCATGGAGATCGCGCACCATGGTGAACGTGCCCGCCGCACCCAACCGTGGGGGATGGCTGTGGCGGCACTGTCGCACCCCGATGGGGATCGGAGGTGCGCGGCCGGGCGACCCTGGGTGGGGGCGCCCGCCCAAGCGCCGGGAACCGTGGCGCCCTTTCCTGGAGGGCGCCACGGGTCTCGGCCTCACCGCTCCGTCCGCCCGCTCCGCGCACCCGCCCCGGACGTCCGCACCCGTCCGGTGGGCACCTCCTCGCCGGGGACTACCAGCGGGGCAGGTTGATGTCGTACATCATCACCTGGTGGCCCCGGTCGGCGTTGAGGGCCCAGGACGTGAAGCTCACCGGACTGATCGCGGGTGCGGCCGGCCGACCCTAGCGGCGGCGGTAGGAGACGGTGTTGGGGGCCGCGTAGTCGGCCCCGTCGTCCACGATGATGATCTTCGGGATGATCCGGGTCTCCTCGGCGCCCTCCGCGCCGTCCCGCTCGGCCACCTGCTGGGGCGGCGCGGCCGGCTTCGGCGGCACCACGGCCGGGGCGACCGGGCCGGTCAGCACCGGCTCGGCGGCCTCGGCCTCCGCGGCGTCCCTGGCCTCGGCGACCCGGGAGAGGGCCGAGGAACCGCCGATCACCGGCTGGCGCAGCACCGCCGTCGCCCTCTCCGGTGCCGCAGCCTGCGCGGGTGCCCCGGCGGCGGCATCGGCCACGGCCTTGCGCAGGTCCGCCACCGGGATCTCCCCGGTGTCCGCCTCCGAGTCCGCCGGGGCCGCATCGGCCACCGCGTCCGCCGGAGCGGCCGCGGCCCCGGCGGCGGCGGCGAGCGCCTCGGGCTCGATCTGCCCGACCGCCGCGCCGGTGAGCGAGGCCAGGGTGGCCTTGATGTGGTCCAGGTGCTGCTGCACGGTCTCCAGCCGGGCGTCGAAGGCGCGCTGCTCGCGCTCGCTCTCCGCGTTGATCTTCTCGGCCTCCCGGCGGGCCCGCTCGATCAGCTGGTCGGCCTTGGCCTGGGCGTCCGTCTCCAGCTGCTTGATCTGGTTCAGCACGGTCTCCCGGTGCTGCTCGGCCTCCTTGACCCGGCGCTCGGCGGTCGCGGAGACCTCGGCCTCCTCGGCGTCGGCCTTGGCCTGGGCCGCGGCGAAGGTCTCGTCGGCCTGGCGCCGCTTGGCGGCCAGTTCGGCCTCGGCGTGCTCGCCGGCCTCGGCGGCGGCCACCCGGACCTTGGCGGCGTAGGCGGTGGCGCCGTCGCGGGCGGCGCGGCTCTCCCGGTCGGCGTCGGAGCGGATGCCCTCGGCCTCGGCGCGGGTGCGCTCGTCGGTGCGGCGGGCGGCCGCATCGGCCTCGGCGCGGATGGTGGCGGCGTACTCCTTGGCCGCCTTCTCGAGCGCCTGCCCGGCCTCGTACACCTCGTCCCGCAGGTCCTCGGCGAAGCGCTCGGCCTTCTCCCTGACGGCGCGGGCCTCGTTCCGGGCCATCTCGGCGAGTCCGGCTGCCTGCTCGCTGAGCACCTGGTAGTCCGGCTCCGGGGCCTCGTCGGCGGCGCGGCGGATGTCGGCCAGCCGGGTCTCCATCTGCCGGATCCCGGCACCCAGGACGCTCAGCCGTTCCCATGCCTCGTCGCGCTGGGCGGTCAGGGCGACCAGCGCCCGGTCGACCTGCTCGGGCGCGTAGCCGCGCCGGGCCTGGGTGAAGCCGTACTGGGGGACGGCGTCGCTCATGGGCTCTTCCCCTCGTTTCGCGGGCTGCGGAGCCCATGATCGGACGGAACGGCCGGATCCGGAACCGGTTGGGAAACCGGGGCCGGATTCGACCGTCGTGCGGACCGGAATACGTCGAGGACCTGGCGAATAGACCCATCCTCTTGAGCTATTTTGCGCAGATCCGGACGAAACCCCAACGAGGCACAGCTGCCCGGGCATGCCGAAGGGGTCGTTCCGGACACCGGAACGACCCCTCCCCACCTGCGAGGATCGCGACGGTCCGCTACAGCAGACCGTCCCAGAACTGCTCCAGCAGCACGGCCCACCAGGTGTCCGTGGTCTGCAGGGCCGCCGGGTCGATCGCGGCGAGCTCCGCCTGGAAGTCGGTCGTCCAGCGACCGGCCTGCTCCGGCGTCAGCCCGTACCGCAGCCGCCACATCCGGCCCAGCAGGGCCAGCGCGCGGACGAACTCCGGTACACCGCTGTTGACGAAGCGCGGCGGCTGGCCGGTTCCGTCGACGTCCACGGCGACCACGTGCGCGGTGCCGTACTGGACGCACAGCTGACGGCCGTAGTCGTTGCCGAGCACCAGGTAGCCGCCGAAGTCCGCGGCCACGGGCAGACCGCGCTCGGCGGCCAGCTCGGCGAGCGTCGGGATCGGACGGCCCTCCTGCGCCTGGGCCCAGAAGAACGGCCCGAAGTCGCGCGGCAGCCCGGCCCACATCAGGGTCTGCGACACCGGCTCGGGCACGCCCTGGCGGGACACCGCGCGCTGCTCGTAGCGGAACAGGTTCTGCCCGAAGGCCGTCCCGAGCTCCTGGGCGAGCTGCTGGGGCGCCAGCGGGGGCAGCGGCTGGACCGACCCGGGCGCGGGCAGCGGGGCCCGGAACGGGCGGACCCGCTGGGCGCCGGAGGCCAGCTGGTGCAGCTCGTCCAGGTGGTCCAGCAGCTCGGCCATCCCGGCCTGCCGGGAGGCGTGGTCGCGGCCGTACGGAGCGGTGTGGGTCAGCCGCACGTTCGGCCAGGAGGCCGCGATCATGCGGTTGCAGTAGCCGCCGGGCAGGTCGCACGACTCCAGCTCGGTGTAGAGCTCCAGCACCTGCTCCGGGGGCACGTTCAGCCGGCGCAGGTCCTGCAGGATCTTCCACTCCGGGTGCGGGGTGCCGGGCTCGCTGCGGTGCAGCAGCTTCTGCTCCGAGCCGTCCGGGCCCCGGTAGCTGAGCGCGGCGAAGTAGCCCGGGCCGACCGCGGGCACCCCGGGCGGCACCGGCGCGCCCGGCGGCGGGCCGGTGACCGGGGTCGGCGGGACGACCCCGGGCGCGGCGCCCGCGTTCGGGTAGCCGTACCCGGCCGCGGGCGCGGCGGGAGCGGCCGGACCGCCGGGCGGCGGCGGGACGGCGGGGCCGCCGGACGGCGGGGTGCCCGGGTCGGCCGGGCCGCCGAGCAGTGCCGGGTCGATCGCGCTCGCCAGCTGGGTCGCCTCGTACGCCACCCCGGCGGCGGCCGGGGCGGGCGCGCCCTGCGCGGCGGGGGCGTCACCGGAGCGCAGACCCGCCGGGGGCGGGGGCGGCGGGGTCGAACCGGCCGAACGGCCGCCGGGGCCGGGGACGGGCGTGCCGGAGCCCGGGGTGTGCCGCAGCTCGGCGGGCGGGGGCGGCGGCGGGGCGGAACCGGCGTTGCGGCCCAGCCCGCCCGCGCCGGAGGAACCGGACGAGCCGGACGGACCACCGCGCAGCGCACCCGGCGGGGGCGGCGGCGGGGCCGAGCCCGGGGTGCGGCCGAGGCCACCCTGGGCCGCGGCGGCGGGCGGGGCGGCCGGGCCGGGCGCGCCGGGCAGACCGGCCAGTCCGCCGGGCGAGGCCAGCATCGTGGGCGCCTGCTCCACCGGGGCGCCGGGCGGGGTCGCCGGGGCACCGGGCAGGCCCATCAGGCCGGGCATGGCGTCCGGTGGCGCGAGCAGCGTCGGCGCCGGTTCGGCGGCCGCGGCGGGTGCCGGGGCCGGCGGGGCGGCCGGGGGCTGGGCGGTCGGAGGCTGGGCGCCGACCGGCGGGACCGGGGGCATGCCGTAGCCGCCGCTGCCCGGGGGCATCAGCATGGTCGCGGCCTCGGCCCCGGCGGGGGCGGGCGCGTCGGGCAGGTCCGAACCGGAGGTGCGCAGGCCCTCGGGCATCAGGACGGTCGCCGCCTCGGCACCGACCGGGGCCTGCGGCGTCGGGGCGGCCGGCGGAGCGGCCGGCGGCGGCACCGGCGCGGCGGGCGGCGGCTGCGGGGCGACGAACGGCTCCTCGCCGGGCGGCGGCGCCAGCATGGTCGGCGCGTCCCCGGCGGGCCGGTCGGAGACCGGTGGCTCGGTCAGCACGGCGGGCGCGGGCGGCACCGGCGCAGGCACGGGCGCGGGCGGCACCGGAGCGGGCGCGGGCGGCACCGGCGCGGGCGGCACGTCGGCGGCCACCGGAGCAGCCGGAGCGGGCACAGCAGGCGCAGGGGCCGGAGCGGGCGCGGCGGCCGGAGCAGCGGCCGCGCCGCCCAGCTTCTCCGCCTCCGCCGCGATCGCCGCCGCCCCCGCCTCCTGCAGCCACTGCGGCGGGCTGAGCAGGAAGGAGGTGGCCTCCACCGGCCCCGGTGCGGGCTTGGCCGCCCCGGCCGGGTTGGCCGCGACCGGCCGCCCGTACACCTCCTCGTACTGCCGGACCACCTCGTTGACGGGCAGCGCGGGCCACAGCGTGCTGGCGCCGGAGTCCCGGGCGATCACCAGCCGCGCCTCGCCCGAACCCGACCCCGCGGCCGACCCGCCGTCGGCACCGGCGGCGGGACCGGCCGCCGCGTCCGCGGGCGACACCGCCCAGCAGACGAAGCCCAGGTCGAACTCCCGGACCCGCACCTCGCGCTGCTGCGCGTGCGGCACGCCGCCGTTGATCCACTCCTCGGCGAGCTCCTGCGCCTGCGCGTACGTCACCACGCCCGGTTCACCCCTGTCCCCGTCGTCCCCACTCGTTCCCTCAACGCCGTTCCCGCCGTCACGTCAGCCCACCGGGACGGCCCGGGCGAACCCGCCGTCCACCATCAGCTCCGCGACCGTCTCCAGCTCCGGCGGGCTGCCGGCCAATCGGAGCAGGAAGGCGTCGAAGTCGTCCCCGCAGGGCAGCAGCAGCCGGGCGCAGCGCTCCTCCGGGGCCTCCGGCGCGCCGGTGTCGCGGGCGTCGTCGTACAGGTGGAACCAGACCGAGCCGATCCGGTCGCCGCGCACCTTGAGCGCGACGATGCCGCCCTGCGCGTAGGCGATGCCCAGGTAGTCCTTGGTGAGGTGGTCGCGCAGGCACTTGTTGGCGTACACGACGTCCTCGGTGCCGTACTCCTCGGTGAGGGTCAGGAACGGCTGGTCGAGCAGCATGCCCAGCTCGGTGTCCAGCGCGACCCCGACCGGGCCGCGGCCGCCGCCCAGCTTGAGGAAGGTGCGGTAGGCGCCGGGCAGCCGGTAGCCGAGGCGCTCCTCGGCGCGCTGGACCAGGTCCTCGGGGACGCCGATCGGGTCCCCGCCGTCCTTGGCCAGCGAGAAGTGGACGGGCCGGCGCTCCTGCAGCGGGCGGGTGCCGCGGCGGGAGTGGTCGGCGGGCGAGGTGGCCAGTCCGCCGTGGTGCCGCAGCAGGGCCTTGACCTCGACCGGGACGAGCTCCATCCGGCGCCAGCCGGGGGCCGCCCGGCCGACCGCGTGGTGCCAGGTCCAGCCGGGCGGGGTGGCCACCGCGGTCTCCAGGTCGGCCCAGAGCGGGTGGCCCTGGGTGAACAGCGCGGCGTTGGCCGAGACGTAGTCGGTCAGCCGCAGTTCGTCCACGCCGAAGCCCTCCGGCGGGTCGGCGACCTCGGCCGCCGCGGCGGCGTACGGGCCGAAGTCCGGGTAGCCGGACTCGTCCACCCGGACCCCGGCCGGGTGCCGCTCCGCACGGACCGGGTCCGGGAACTGCACCACCTGACCTGCGTACGCCGCGTTCGGTGCGGCGGCGACGCCGGGCCGACCTGTCGTCATCTGGGAGCCCCCACTGGCTGCTGCAAATTCTTCGGTGCGCTTGCTGGGCACCAGCCTATTGGTTCACCCGCCCGGCCGATCCCCCGCACCCAGGGCCGTTTCCAACACCTCCACGACCCGCGGCCGCTGCGCCTGAGTGAGGTGCGGGTGCAGCGGCGGGGACAGCAGTTCGCGGGCGGCCCGCTCGGCGACCGGGTAGGAGCCCTGGCCGTAGCCGGGCGGGCGGAACGCCGGCTGCAGGTGCACCGGGGCGGGGCAGTGCCCGCCGGCGGCGCGCAGCACGACGGCCTGCGGGGCGTCCATCCGGGAGTTGAGGCCGAACCGCTCCTGCCGGGACTCGTCGCGCGCGCCGTGGTCGCCGATCAGCCGTACCGCCCCGGCGAGTTCGTCCTCGTCGGTGAGCACCGCCCCGGCGTCGCCGTGGCCGCCGAGGTTCTCGCCCGGGTGGAAGCCGGTCGCCGCGATCCGCCCGTACGCGCCGCGCCCGTGCCGCCGGGCGCCCTGGGACTGCGCGGCGTCCTCCACCACCGGGCGGCCGTCGGCCAGTTCCAGTAGCGCCTCCATCGACGCGAAATGGCCGAACAGGTGGACGGGCAGCAGCGCCCCGCGCCGGGCAGCGCGGCGGCGGCCCGCTCCGGTTCGATCAGGAGGTGCTCCGGGTCGACCAGCGTGGTGCGGACCTTGGCCGGGGAGGGCCGGTTGACGTGGCAGTGCGCCAGCGCGCCGTTGCCGAGTCGGACCGTCAGGTACGCGACGCAGGCGCGGCCGGCCCCGGGGGGGCGGTTTCGGTGGATCGGTGGACACGTCATGACAGCCGTGTGCGGATCCGGCCGGGGTGCGACCAGGATGCGGGTGGGGCCCGGGCACGACCCGCCGGGAACCGCACGGGTGTTCGCCCGGCCCGCACCCCGGTTGTGCGGTTGTCGGCGTCGAATGACAGGCTTGCCCCGGACCCCACCGGGACCAACAGGAACCGGACCGCCAGGAACGAGGAGGAGGACGCCGCATGACCACCGGTGAGCCGGCGGGCCCACCCGTGCTGCGCCACCACCGCGACAGCCTGCTCCCCGCCGTCGCCGCCGCGCTGTCGCTCAAGGGCGGCGAGGTGCACACCCTGGCGGGCGGCAAGGACGACCGGCGCCCGGTCCTGCACCCGCTGGTCGGCGACTTCCTGGACACCCTGCCGCTCGAGGCCCGCGAGCGGTTCACCGGCCGCTGCCCGGAGGCCGTCCTGCTCTCCCAGTACCTGACCACGGTCGACGGGAAGCGCTCCAAGCGCGCCGCCCGCAAGCCGATGAGCCTGCACGAGGCTCGCAAGGCGCTCAAGGGCGCCCGGATGACGACCCTGCGGATCCGCGAGGAGGGCGACCCGGCGCACGGCACCCACGCCCCGCCGTGCCGCTCCTGCGTCCCGATGCTGGAGCACTTCACCGTGCTGAGCGTCGCCGTCGGGCCGCCGACGCGCTGAGCCGTCCGCCCACCGGACACCCGCGCCCGCCGCCAGCCCCACGCACGTCCCCCGTCCCCGAGCCCCCGGAGCACGCCCTGAATCCGCCCAGCCCGCCCCCGCCCGCCCCGGACACGCTCGCCCCGCCCGCCCCGCGGCCGTCCGGCGCCGGGCGGACCCGCCCGCGCTTCCCCGCCGACGTCGCCGCCGAGCTCAAGGCGTCCGGCTGGCACCCCGGCCGCTGGGAGATCCGGCAGGCCGAGGAGTGGGCCGACACCCTGGTCGGGCACGGCGGTCCCGGCGGCGTCCCGCACACGGTGTTCCCGGCGGCCGTGGAGGCCTGGGCCGAGTTCGGCGGCCTCGCCTTCGACCTGTCCGGGCCGGGCCGCCAGCTGGCCCGCACCCCCTTCCTGCTCGACCCGATGTGCGGACTGCACCAGCCGCGCACCCTGTTCGACCTCGGCCGGGCCCTGGGCACCCGGCTCGCCCCGCTCGGCGAGGAGGCGTACGGGCAGGCGCTGCTGGCGATCGACGAGGAGGGCCGGGTCTACAGCCTGGACCACACCGGCGAGTGGTTCCTCGGCCACGGCATCGACCAGGCGATCAGCGCCCTGGTCCTGGGCACCACCCCGGAACGGCTGCGCACCGCCGAGGAGTACGGCTGACGGCTACCCGAGTCGGTCTCCCCGGACGGCCAGCCGGGACGGCAGCACCGCCTCCACCCGGAACCCGCCGTCCGCCTCCGGCCCGGCCGAGAAGCTGCCGCCCAGCGCGATCACCCGCTCCCGCATCCCGACCAGCCCGTTGCCGCCGCTGGGCAGCTGCGCCGCACCGCGCTCCCCGCCCGGGCAGGCGTTCACCACGCTCACCCGCACCCCGTTCGGCGCGTACGCGAGCAGCACCGACACCTGGGCGCCGCCCGCGTGCTTGTGGGCGTTCGTCAGCCCCTCCTGGACGACGCGGTAGGCGGTCTGCTCGGCCTCGCCGGTGAACTCCTGCCGGCTGCCGCTGACCGTCAGCGTCACCGCCATCCCGGCCGCCCGGGACTGGTCCACCAGCCGCGGCAGTCCGGCCAGCGAGTCCGGCTCCGGCTGCCGCTCGTCGTCCATCCGCAGCACGCCGAGGATCTCGCGCAGCTCGTTGAGCGCCTGCCGGCCCACCTCGCCCATCAGCTTGGCGCTCTGCGCGGCCTTCTCCGGATCCTTGACGGCTATTCGCTCCAGCGCCCCGGCGTGCACCACCATCAGCGAGACCCGGTGCGCCACCACGTCGTGCATCTCCCGGGCGATCCGGGTGCGCTCCTCCAGCCGGGCCCGGCGGGCGCGCTCCTGCGCCTGCTCGGCCAGCAGGTCCAGTTCGGTCTCCAGACCGTGCGCGCGGTCCTTGAGCGACTCGATCAGCCGTCGCCGCGCCCCCACGTACAGGCCGGTCACCACCGGGGCGACGGTCAGCCCGACGGCCACCAGCAACGAGAACAGGACCTGGATCCACAGCGGCGGCTGCTCCACCGGCGAGTCCCCCGGCACGATCAGCGTCACCGCGATCACGGTCGCCGCCTCGGCGAAGGCCAGCCCGGCCAGCGCCACCACCCGGCGCCGCCGGGAGGGCCACTCCCAGGTCCCCGCCAGCGTGTACAGCGACACCACCAGCAGCACCACGCCCAGCATCCCGGGCGTCACCAGCAGCGTCGCCAGCACCGGTACGGCCGGCCAGCGCCGGCGCACCACCAGCGAACCGCCGGCCAGCGTGCCGAGCAGCGCGATCCCGACCGCGCCCGCGGCGGTCACGTGGATCCGGGCGGAGAGGAAGGCGATCGTGCTGGCCGAACACTCGACCGCGGCGAGCAGCGCCAGCCCGATGTCGAGGAGGGCGCTGCGCCGCCGCTTCCACCACCAGAACGACCGGACCGGCACGCGCTCCCCAGGCGACTTGCTCATGCCTGACAGGTTAAGCGGCAACCCCTTCCCTTCCCCACCGGGATTGCCCGGTACGCCCCCGCACCCCTCAAGTGGTCCAGACCACACGCGGTTTTCGGCAGCTTGTCCGCCATCCGGCCACCTCTCGGACAGCGACCGCCCCGACACCTATGCTGGTCGCGTCGGACAGCGCGGTCCGCACGCGTCACACCCGCCACACTGCGCGTGGACCTGTGACGATGAGCCGTTGCCGAACCCCACCACCACAGGGAGCCAGCCGTGACCGCTCCGGTCCCCACCCCGGCGGACAGCCCCACCGCCATCGCCGACAATGCCGCCCTGCGCGCGGACATCCGCCGCCTCGGCGACCTGCTCGGCGAGACGCTGGTCCGCCAGGAGGGCCCCCAGCTGCTGGGCCTGGTCGAACAGGTCCGCCTGCTCAGCCGCACCGACGGCGAGGCCACCGCCGAACTCCTCTCCGACATCGACCTGGACACCGCCGCCAAGCTGGTCCGCGCCTTCTCCACCTACTTCCACCTCGCCAACGTCACCGAGCAGGTGCACCGCGGCCGGGAGTTCGCCACCCGCCGCGCCCGCGAGGGCTCGCTGCTCGCCCAGACCGCCGACCAGCTCGCCGACGCCGACCCCAAGCACCTCGAGGACACCCTGGCCCACCTCGCGGTCCGCCCGGTCTTCACCGCCCACCCCACCGAGGCCGCCCGCCGCAGCGTGCTCAACAAGCTGCGCCGGATCGGCGAACTCCTCGACCGCATCCACCGCGAGGAGCTCACCTCCGGCCTGGCCGCCGCCGACCCGGCCCGCACCAGCAGCGCCAAGCGCTCGGCCGACCGCCGCCTCGCCGAGGTCATCGACCTGCTCTGGCAGACCGACGAACTGCGCATCGCCCGCCCCGAACCCACCGACGAGGCCCGCAACGCCGTCTACTACCTGGACGAGCTCTACCGCGAGGCCGTCCCCGAGGTCCTGGAGGAGCTACACGAGGAGCTCGCCCGGGTCGGCCTCGCCCTGCCCGACGGCGTGCGCCCGCTCACCTTCGGCACCTGGATCGGCGGCGACCGCGACGGCAACCCCAACGTCACCCCGCAGGTCACCTGGGACGTCCTCAACCTCCAGCACGAGTACGGCATCAAGGACGCCCTCGCCGCGATCGACGACCTGCGCAACACCCTCTCCACCTCCGAGCGGCTGGCCGGCGCCTCGGTCGAACTGCTCGCCTCGCTCAACACCGACCTGCACCGGCTCCCCGAACTCAGCCCCCGCTACAAGCGGATGAACGCCGAGGAGCCCTACCGCCTCAAGGCCACCTGCATCCGGCTCAAGCTGGAGAACACCCGCGAGCGCCTGGCCGGCGGCACCCCGCACGTCGACGGCCGCGACTACGTCGGCACCCGCGAGCTGATCACCGACCTGCGGCTGATCCAGGACTCGCTGCGCGCCCACCGCGGCGAGCTGATCGCCGACGGCCGCCTCGCCCGCGCCATCCGCACCATCGAGGCCTTCGGCCTCCAGCTCGCCACCATGGACGTGCGCGAGCACGCCGAGGCCCACCACCACGCCCTCGGCCAGCTCTTCGACCGGCTCGGCGAGGAGGCCTGGCGCTACGCCGACATGCCCCGCGAGTACCGGCAGAAGCTGCTCGCCAAGGAACTGCGCTCGCGCCGCCCGCTCGCCCCCACCCCCGCCCCGCTGGACGAGGCCGGCACCAAGACCCTCGGCGTCTTCAACACCATCCGCGAGGGCTTCGAGCGCTTCGGCGACGAGATCGTCGAGAGCTACATCATCTCGATGTGCCAGGGCGCCGACGACGTCTTCGCCGCCACCGTGCTGGCCCGCGAGGCCGGCCTGATCGACCTGCACTCCGGGATCGCCAAGATCGGCATCGTGCCGCTGCTGGAGACCACCGAGGAGCTCCAGCAGGCCGACCGCATCCTGGACGAGATGCTCTCCGACCCCTCCTACCGGCTGCTCGTCTCGCTGCGCGGCGACGTCCAGGAGGTCATGCTCGGCTACTCCGACTCCTCCAAGTTCGGCGGCATCACCACCTCCCAGTGGGAGATCCACCGCGCCCAGCGCCGGCTGCGCGACGTCGCCCACCGCTACGGCATCCGGCTGCGCCTGTTCCACGGCCGCGGCGGCACCGTCGGCCGCGGCGGCGGCCCCTCGCACGAGGCCATCCTGGCCCAGCCCTGGGGCACCCTGGAGGGCGAGATCAAGGTCACCGAGCAGGGCGAGGTCATCTCCGACAAGTACCTGCTCCCCTCCCTCGCCCGGGAGAACCTGGAGCTGACCCTCTCCGCCACCCTCGCCGCCTCCGCGCTGCACACCTCCCCGCGCCAGGCCCCCGAGGAACTGGCCCGCTGGGACGCCGCGATGGACCGGGTCTCCGAGGCCGCCCACACCTCCTACCGCGCCCTGGTCGACCAGGACGACCTGCCGAAGTACTTCTTCGCCGCCACCCCGGTCGACCAGCTCGCCTCGCTGCACCTGGGCTCCCGCCCGTCCCGCCGCCCCGACTCCGGCGCCGGGCTGGACGGCCTGCGGGCCATCCCGTGGGTCTTCGGCTGGACCCAGTCCCGCCAGATCGTCCCCGGCTGGTACGGCGTCGGCTCCGGCCTCGCCGCCGCCCGCGCGGACGGCCTCGGCGACGTGCTGGACGAGATGTACGGCCAGTGGCACTTCTTCCGCAACTTCCTGTCCAACGTCGCCATGACGCTGGCCAAGACCGACCTGCGGATCGCCCGCCACTACGTCGAGCAGCTGGTGCCCGCCGAGCTGCACCACATCTTCGACCAGATCGTCGCCGAGCACGAGCTCACCCTGCGCGAGGTGCTGCGGCTCACCGGCGAGAGCGAACTGCTGGAGCACAACCCGGTGCTGAAGCAGACCTTCACCGTCCGCGACGCCTACCTCGACCCGATCTCCTACCTCCAGGTCGCGCTGCTGCGCCGCCAGCGCGAGGAGGTCGCGGCCGGCCGCCACGAGGACCCGCTGCGCGCCCGCGCGCTGCTGCTCACCGTCAACGGCATCGCCGCCGGCCTGCGCAACACCGGCTGACCGCCGGGTGGTTGCGCGTCGGGGCCGGTGCTCTCCACGAGCACCGGCCCCACGCCGTTCCGTCAGAGGCTGACCGAGACCAGGTTCCCGTACTGCCGGACGATCTCCGCCGCCCCGGCGGTCTCCGGCTGCGGGGTGTGGACGATCACCCCCTTGCCGTCCAGGGCGATCTCCACCCACGCGATGAGCACGCCCTTCGTCGCCGCCCAGTCCCCGGCCTCCGCGCGGATCTCCTTGGCGAGCCTCAGCTGCTCGGGGTACGAGGGCGCGGCGACGAACCGCAGCTTCACCGCGGGCCACTGCGCCACGGCCCGCGACGCGGCGGCGTCCAGGCCCGTCGGACCCGGGCTGCGCATCACGACCAGCGTGGCCGCGGCCGGGTCCAGGCAGGTCGCGAAGTAGTGGTCCCCGTACTCCTGCCGCGCCATCCGCTCGACCGCCTGGCCCGCCGCCACCAGGTCCGCCCTCCCCGGTTGGTCCGACGCCGGTGCCGAGGACGGCCCGCTCTGGCAGTTCCGGACGAACTTCACCCGCTCGTCGGTCTCGGCTCCCCGCGACGTCCTGGTCGGGGTCACCGTCGGCTTCACGATCGGGGTCACGGTCGGCGTCACGACCCGGGTCCCTGCCGGCCCGGCGGCCGTACCCGCGCTCCCCCCGCCGCCCAGCTGCGTCAGCACCCCCGCGCCGACGGCCAGCACCGCCACCGCCGTGACAGCCCGCAGCACCCGCTGCCGCCGGGCCCGCCGGCGCCCCGCCTCGCGCAGCTCGGCCAGCGGCGGGCTGCCGCCGATCCCCGCCGCACGCACCCCGAGCCGGACGGACAGCTCCTCCTCGAACTCGTCCTCAGCGCTCACGCCCCACCAACTCCCTCGCCGGTTGCAGTTCCTGTCGAAGCGCCTTGATCCCCCGCGCCAGGTGGGTCTTCGCCGTGGTCACCGAGCACCCCAGCTCCACCGCCACCTGGGCGACGGACAGGTCCAGGTAGTAGCGCAGCACCACCGCCGCCCGCTGCCGCCGCGGCAGCCCGGCCAGCGCCGCCGCCAACTGCCCGTCCCGCTCGGCCTCCTGGACCGCCGGCCGGTCCGGCAGGGCGGCCGTCAGCACCTCGCGTCTGGTCCGGCGCCACCGCGAGACGTGGGTGCGGACCATCGCCCTGCGGACGTACCCCTCGGCCGCCCCGGGCTCCCGGATCGCCGACCGCTTCGGGTACACCCGTGCCAGAGCCTCGTGCAGCAGGTCCCGGGCGTCGTGAACATCCCCGGTGATCAGGTACGCCCCCCGCAGGAGGGCCTGGTACCGCGCCGCGACGAACTCGTCGAACGGGTCGGATCCGGAACCCCCCGGGCGCATCGATTCGCGCTTCATACCCTCATGACGCGCCACTCCCCGGAAACGGATGACAAGACGGCGAAGGGCCGGTGTCCACTCCCGTGGACACCGGCCCCGCACGTCACGTTCCTACTCCGCGGGCTCGCCCGCGCGCCGGCGCTTCAGCCACAGCGCCGCGCCGCCGGCCGCGACCACCAGGCCGCCGCCGACCGCCAGCAGCCCGGCGTCCGGGCCGACCGAATCGCCCAGCACCGGACCGAACTGCGCCGCCGCGGGCTCCGGCGAGACCACCGGATCCGGCTCGGCCACCGGATCGGCGTGCGCCACCGCACCGCTGGACAGCAGCACCCCGGCCGCCCCCAGCGCACCGGCGGCGCCGACCCGTCGTCCGAGCTGCTTCAGCCGGACCACCCGGAGCCGCCGAAGTCGGCGGACCGGACGCAATCTCCGCATCGAGAACTCCCCAGGACCCGTTCGCGTACCAGGGCGACGGTATCCGATCCCGCACAGGCTTCTCACACGGATTCAGGTTTGGGCGGCCAAGCGTTGTACGACCGTTGCGTACCCGGCACACGGTGCACATGACGGACCCTCAGGAGTTGTAGGTGCCCTGGGCCCGCTCCAGCCCCTCGGACAGCAGCGCCTCCACCGCGTCCGCCGAGCGGTCCACGAACCACTCCAGCTCCTTGCGCTCGGCCGAGGAGAAGTCCTTCAGCACGAAGTCCGCGACCTCCATCCGGCCGGGCGGACGGCCGATCCCGCAGCGCACCCGGTGGTAGTCCGGGCCGAGCGACTTGGTGATCGACTTCAGCCCGTTGTGGCCGTTGTCCCCGCCGCCCAGCTTCAGCCGCAGCGCCGCGTAGTCGATGTCCAGCTCGTCGTGGACGGCGATCAGCGCCGAGGCCGGCACCTTGTAGAAGTCCCGCAGCGCCGTCACCGGCCCGCCGGAGAGGTTCATGAAGGACATCGGCTTGGCCAGCACCACCCGCTTGCCCGCCAGCCGCCCCTCGGCCACCTGCGCCCGGCTCTTGTGCGCCTTGAACTTGGCGCCCATCCGCTGCGCCAGCAGGTCCACCACCATGAAGCCGATGTTGTGCCGGTTCCTGGCGTACTGCTCCCCGGGGTTGCCCAGCCCGACCACCAGCCAGGGCCCGTCGTACTCCTCACTCATGCGATTCGCTCGCTCCGCTCGCTCATGGCCTCTCTCCTTCGCGCTCGACTCCGCGCTCGACGTCATCATCCCGGACGCACCGCTGCCCCGGCCGCTCCAGGGGAGCGACCGGGGCAGCGGTCAACAGCAGTGCTGCGCTACGGGGCTCAGGCCTCGGCGCCCTCGGCGGCCTCCTCGGCCTCCTCCTCGACCGGGGCGGCCTGGGCGGCGATGACCTGCAGCACGACGGCGTCGGCGTCGACGGCCAGCGAGACGTTGGCCGGCAGGACGATGTCCTTGGCGTGGACGGAGGCGCCGGCCTCCAGGCCCTCGATGGAGACGGTGACGGCCTCGGGCAGGTGGGTGGCCTCGGCCTCGACCGGCAGGGCCTGCAGGACGTGCTCCAGCAGGTTGCCACCGGCGGCCAGCTCGCCCTCGGTGTGGACCGGAACCTCGACGGTGACCTTCTCGCCACGCTTGACCAGCAGCAGGTCGACGTGCTCGATGGTGCGCTTGATGGCCTCGCGCTGGACGGCCTTCGGCAGGACGTACTCGTCCTTGCCGTCGATCGGAACGACCAGCAGGGCGTTCGGGGTCTTGAGGGCCATCATCAGGTCGTGGCCGGGCAGGTTCAGGTGAACCGGGGCGTGGCCGTGGCCGTAGACGACACCGGGGACGAAGCCGGCGCGGCGGGCGCGACGGGCGGCACCCTTGCCGAACTCGGTACGGGTCTCGGCGGCAAGGCGGATCTCGGACACGACTGCACTCCTCGGGAAGACTGGCGCGGGGGTGCAGGCAACGCGAAAAACCGCCGGGACCACACCCTCAGTACGTTCGGGGGTCACTCGGCGGCAACGGCCTCTGCCGGCGGACGGAATCCGCTACCGGCAGCGCGTCGATCACGGTGTCGGTGCCCGTCGAGCAGGCACACGGCATCCCTCGCCGAGCAGTTTCACGAGTCTAACCGCACCGACCCGCTCCCGCGAAATCGGCCCCCCTCCCGGGAAACCGGAGGCGGCCCCGGACCGTCGGTGGTCCGGGGCCGCCTGCGCGGGGCTTCGTCAGTGCACGCCCTCGAGGATCAGTGCACGCCCTCGAAGAGGCTGGTGACCGAGCCCTCCTCGAACACCTCGCGGATCGCGGCCGCGATCGACGGGGCGATGGACAGCGTGGTGATCTTGTCGAGCTGGAGCTGCGCCGGGGTGGGCAGCGTGTTGGTGAACACGAACTCGCTCACCCGCGAGTTCTTCAGCCGGTCCGCGGCCGGGCCGGAGAGCACGCCGTGGGTGGCGGCGACCAGGACGTCCGCCGCGCCGTTCTCGAACAGCGCGTCGGCCGCGGCGCAGATCGTGCCGGCGGTGTCGATCATGTCGTCGACCAGGACGCAGACCCGGTCCTGGACGTCACCGACGACCTCGGCCGACAGGATGGTGTTGGCCTGGGTCATGTCGCGGCGCTTGTGGATGATCGCCAGCGGGGCGTCCAGCCGGTCGCACCACTGGTCGGCGACCTTGACCCGGCCGGCGTCCGGCGAGACGACGGTCAGCTTCGAGCGGTCCACCTTCTCGCCGATGTAGTCGGCCAGCAGCGGCAGCGCGAACAGGTGGTCCACCGGGCCGTCGAAGAAGCCCTGGATCTGCGCGGTGTGCAGGTCCACGGCCATCAGACGGTCGGCACCGGCCTGGCGGAGCAGGTCGGCGACCAGGCGGGCCGAGATCGGCTCGCGGCCCAGGTGCTTCTTGTCCTGGCGGGCGTAGCCGTAGAACGGCAGGATCGCGGTGATGCTCCGGGCGGAGGCCCGCTTCAGAGCATCGATCATGATCAGCTGTTCCATGATCCACTGGTTGATGGGAGCCGTGTGGCTCTGCATCACGAAGCAGTCCGCGCCGCGCGCCGACTCCAGGAAGCGGACGTAGATCTCGCCGTTGGCGAAGTCCAGGGCCTTGGTCGGGACCAGCTCGGTCCCCAGCGCCTCGGCAACCTCCTTCGCCAGTTCGGGGTGGGCACGGCCGGAAAAGAGCTTCAGCTTCTTCTCACCCGACGTCGTGATCCCGCTCACTGCACCGTCTCCTCGCGTTGCGGACGCTGAACCCCTCTCCCGAGGAGGGCAGGCGCAGCCGGCACCCACGGGGATCAGGGAATTGTCGGTACGCCTGGACACGGGCGGTAGCCCCAGTGGCGCACGTATGTCCCCAAGGTTACGCGCCCGCACGGAAACCGTCCGCCCCGGGACCGCCCGACCGGCCCCCGCCCTGGCCGTCAGGCCTCCGCGGCGCCGTCCGTCGCGGCCTTCGCCGCCTGCGCGGACGTCGTCCCCGGGCGCTTGCGCGCCACCCAGCCCTCGATGTTGCGCTGCTGCGCGCGGTTCACGCCGAGTGCGCCGGGCGGAACGTCGGTGGTGATCACCGAGCCCGCGCCGGTGTAAGCGCCGTCACCGACGGTGACCGGGGCGATGAACATGTTGTCCGAACCGGTACGGCAGTGCGCGCCGATGACCGTGCGGTGCTTGTTGACCCCGTCGTAGTTCACGGTGACCGAGGCCGCGCCGACGTTGGTGCCCTCGCCGATCGTGGCGTCGCCGATGTAGGAGAGGTGCGGCACCTTGGCGCCCTCGCCCAGCTCGGAGTTCTTGATCTCGACGTAGGTGCCGACCTTCGCCTTGCGGGCCAGCTTCGCGCCCGGCCGCAGGTAGGCGTACGGGCCGGCGGCGGCCAGCTCACCGATCTCGGCGCTGACGGCCGTGGTGTTGCTCACACGGGCGCCGGCGCCGACCAGGGTGTCGGTCAGGGTCGAGTTCGGGCCCACCTCGCAGCCCTCGCCCAGGTGGGTGGCGCCCTGCAGCTGGGTGTTCGGCAGCACGACCGCGTCCGGCTCGTACGTCACCTGGACGTCGAACCAGGCGGTCGCCGGGTCCACCACGGTGACGCCGGCCCGCATCGCCCGCTCCAGCAGGCGGTCGTTCAGCAGCCGGCGGGCCTGCGCCAGCTGGACCCGGTCGTTGATGCCCAGGATGTCCCGGTGGTCCTCGGCGACCACGGCGCCGACCCGGTGCCCGGCCTTGCGCAGGATCTCCAGGGTGTCGGTCAGGTACTCCTCGCCCTGCGAGTTGTCCGTGGTGAGCTCGGCCAGCGCCTCGGTGAGCAGCTTGGCGTCGAAGGCGAAGACGCCCGAGTTGATCTCGGCGATCGCGCGCTGGGTGTCGGTGGCGTCCCGCTCCTCGACGATCGCGGCGACCGTGCCGTCCTCGTCGCGCAGGATCCGGCCGTAGCCGAAGGGCTCCGGGACGACGGCGGTCAGCACGGTGACGCCGTTCTGCTGCGCCTCGTGCGACTTCGCCAGCCGGCGCAGGGTGTCCCCGGTCAGCAGCGGGGAGTCCCCGGCGGTGACGATCACGGTGCCGTCCAGCGTCACGCCGTCGGCGGCCAGCGCCTCCAGCGCGGTGCGCACCGCGTGGCCGGTGCCGTTCTGCTCCTCCTGCACCACCGGGCGCACGCCCGGGTAGTGCGCCGCCAGGTGCTCCTCGACCTGCTCGCGCTGGTGTCCGACGACCACGACCAGCTGCCCGGGCGTCAGTTCCCCGGCCGCCGACACCGCGTGACCCACCAGCGAGCGCCCGCACACCTCGTGCAGCACCTTGGGCAGCTTGTTCGACTTCATCCGGGTCCCGCCACCGGCGGCGAGCACGACAACGGCGGCAAGCGAATTGGCACCCATGCGGGGAGGCTCCTCAGTAGGTTCACAGAGAGGGCAGAGCAGGCCCGGGCAGAGGCCCGCACGCATGCCCTGGCGCTTATGAGGATAGCTGCGGAAGAAAAACCGCCCGCTGGCCAGATCTGGCCACCGGACACGTACACGGCTCCGCCGGATGGACTCGAACCATCACTGCAAGGCTCCAAAGGCCTGCGGGCTGCCAATTACCCCACGGCGGATAGCTGGTCAGACCCTACCCGAGTCAGCCCCGCCCTGGGTATCAGCTATGCCCATCCACCAACCCTCGATTCGGCGATACAGGTCCGCACTCCTCAAGACGCTGATCGTGAGGCAGCCGTGGTAGCCGATCCCGATGTTCTTCCGCGTCGTCCTCGGATTGTGCCGCTTGAGTGTCGCGCGCCGCAGGAAGTCCACCGGAACCCCCGCGATCAGGACCCAGTACCGTTCCGCCTCGCACACATCCGCCGACTCATGGATCGACACCCGCAGCCGCCAACGGTCCTGCCCGACACCCAGTAGCTTCAGCCAGGCGAGGTAGACCTGGACCACCTGCGGGTCACTGTTGATGAAGGTGGCCTTCTCGCGCCGGTCGTACGGCTTGTCCTTGCACCCTTCCGCCCAGTAGAGCGCGACCCCGACCGGAAGAGCTCCCGATCACTGAGGTCGCCGATCTCGGCACGGGCCGCCGCCTTGGTCGCCCGGCGCTCCTCGTCCCGCTGCCTGCGGACCGGCCCCCAGCGGGTTTCGGCCGCCTTCCGCGACTGCTGCCGTGGCGTGATCGGCCTCGGCAGGTCCCGGCACCACAGGGATATCGAGCTCTTCTACACGCCGGTCTCGACCTGGATCTCGTCGTAGGTGCGCCCCTCTCGCCGGAGGCGGCGGGCGGCTTCGCGCTGCTCAGTCTTGGCTCGCACGCGATGAGTGTGCGAGCGACTCGTCCCGTCTCGGGGCGGATTCAGAGTTCATCCATCCAGTCGGGTGAATTCACTCGGGTGCCGCGCTGCGGTCTGTTCCGCTGGACACGGAGCGCAACCTACGATGCCGTAGGTTACGCAAACGTAGGCTCCGCCTGTCCCGTTCCCGGGACGTCGCGAAGGGATGCTCCATGACCATCCAGGCCGGCGAGGAGCGCGCGGGGGCCGCCGCGCTCCCGGATCCCTCCGCCGACGCCGCCACCCGGCTGTCCGCGACCCGCGGCGGGGAGAAGCAGGGTCTCGCCGAGCGGATCGCGCTCGCCCTGTTCATCCTCGTGCCGTTCGCCGCCCTGGTCGCCGCCGTACCGGTGGCCTGGGGGTGGGGGCTCGGCTGGACGGACCTCGCGGTCACCGTCGCCATGTACTTCCTCACCTGTCACGGCATCACCGTCGGCTACCACCGCTACTTCACCCACGGCGCCTTCAAGGCCTCCCGCCCGATGCGGCTGGTCCTGGCGATCGTCGGCAGCCTGGCGGTCGAGGGCCCGCTGGTGCGCTGGGTGGCCGACCACCGCAAGCACCACCGGTTCAGCGACAAGGACGGCGACCCGCACTCGCCTTGGCGCTACGGCGAGAGCGTCCCGGCGCTGATCAAGGGCCTGTGGTGGGCGCACATGGGCTGGATGTTCGACGAGGAGCAGACCCCGCAGCTCAAGTACGCGCCGGACCTGGTCCGCGACCCGGCCATGCGGCGGATCTCCCGGCTGTTCTGGCTCTGGACCACCATCTCGCTGCTGCTGCCCGCGCTGGTCGGCGGCCTGGTCAGCCTGGAGTGGGAGGGCGCGCTGTCCGCCTTCTTCTGGGGCTCGCTGGTCCGGGTGGCCCTGCTGCACCACGTCACCTGGTCGATCAACTCGATCTGCCACGCGGTCGGCCGGCGCCCGTTCCGCTCCCGGGACCGCTCCGGCAACGTCTGGTGGCTCGCGGTGCTCTCCTGCGGGGAGTCCTGGCACAACCTGCACCACGCCGACCCCACCTCGGCCCGGCACGGGGTGCTGCGCGGGCAGATCGACTCCTCGGCCCGGCTGATCCGCTGGTTCGAGCTGGCCGGCTGGGTCCGGGAGGTCCGCTGGCCGGACGCGCAGCGGATCGCCGCCCGCCGCGCAGCATGAGGCGGCGCTTCCAGCATGATGTAGGGGTGAACGGGAGCAGCGCAGACAGCACAGGCGGTCACCACAGCACGCGGACGGACGCGGCGCCCGGAACGGCGCCGGCCCGTCCGCGGGCCGCCGCTGCGGGCTCCACCACCGGCTCCACCGCCGGTGCCTCCAAGGACGACGGTGAACGGGGCGCGGACCGCGCCGCGGAGGGCACCGCGGCCGCGCCCGCCCCGCGCCGCCGAAGCGGCCGGGTCCGGATGACCGGCAAGCAGCGCCGGGAGCAGCTGCTGGAGATCGGCCGGACGGTCTTCGCGGAGCGCGGCTACGACGGCACCTCGGTGGAGGAGATCGCCGAGCGCGCCGGCGTCTCCAAGCCGGTGGTCTACGAGCACTTCGGGGGCAAGGAGGGGCTCTACGCGGTGGTGGTGGACCGCGAGATGCAGCTGCTGCTCGACATGGTGACCGGGGCGCTCACCGGCGGGCACTCCCGGGAGCTGCTGGAGCAGGCGGCGTTCGCGCTGATGGACTACATCGACACCTCGACGGACGGCTTCCGGATCCTGGTCCGGGACTCGCCGGTGGCCCAGTCGACCGGCACCTTCGCCTCGCTGATCAGCGACATCGCGACCCAGGTGGAGGACATCCTGGGCCTGGAGTTCAAGTCCCGGGGCTTCGACGCCCGGCTGGCCCCGATGTACTCGCAGATGCTGGTCGGGATGGTCGCGCTGACCGGCCAGTGGTGGCTGGAGGTCCGCAAGCCGGACAAGGCGACGGTCGCGGCGCACCTGGTGAACCTGGCCTGGCACGGGCTGGAGGGCCTGGAGCGGCACCCGAAGCTGGTCGGCGACCGCAGGGCCTGACCCCGGCTCCGGTGGCCGCTCCCCCTTACTACGCGACCTCGGCCTACCGCTTGACCCCGACCGCGAAGATCCGCCGGAACGGGAAGACCGTCCCGTACGGCCCGGCCGGGTAGGCCTCGCGCAGCAGCCGTCCGTACTCCGCGAGGAAGGCGGCCCGGTCGGCCAGGTCGGTGAGCGGGCCGAGGACCGGGCGCAGCGCGGTGCCCTTGACCCACTCCAGCACCGGGTCCGGCCCGGGCAGCAGGGTGCTGTAGGTGGTCTCCCAGACGTCGACGGCGCAGCCGGCCCCGGCGAGGGCGTCCAGGTACCGCTCCGGCCGGTGGACGCCGTTGCGGACGGCGTCGGTGCCGAGGGCGTCGCGCCAGCGGGGGCTGCGGCGCAGTTCGGCGAGCAGGGTGTGGCTGGGGGCCTCGAAGTTGCCGGGCACCTGGAAGGCCACGACCCCGCCGGGTTCGAGGGCGTCCGCCCAGCGCGCCAGCACCGCGAGGTGCCCGTCCACCCACTGGAGGGTCGCGTTCGAGGCGATCAGGTCGGGTCCGGCCGGGGCCGGGTCGTAGTCGCGGGCGTCGGCGAGCAGGTAGTCGGCGGTGGGCTCGCCCCGGGTGCGGGCGGTCTCCAGCATCGGGGCGGAGTTGTCGACTCCGGTGATCCGGGCCTGCGGCCAGCGTTCGCGCAGGACGGCGGTGGAGTTGCCGGGCCCGCAGCCGATGTCGAGGATCGTCGCGGCGGGCTCGTTCGGCAGGGCGGGGACGCGGGCGAGCAGGTCGCGCAGCGGGCGGGTGCGTTCGTCGGCGAAGCGCAGGTACTGCGCCGGGTCCCAGACGGGGCTGGTCATCGTTCACCTCGCAGGTATCTCGATATCAAGATATCTCCGGTAGCCTCGCTGGCATATTTCTCGATGTCAAGAGACTTCACATCGACACATCCACCGATACACTGATCGTCATGGAGGACGAGGTCGACAGGCTGGTCGCAGCGTGGCGCCGGGAGCGCCCCGACCTCGACGTGGAGCCGCTGGAGGTGCTCAGCCGGGTCAGCCGGCTCGCCCGCCACCTCGACCGCGCCCGCCGCACGGCCTTCGCCGAGCACGGCCTGGAGCCCTGGGAGTTCGACGTCCTGACCGCCCTGCGGCGGGCCGGCTCCCCGTACCAGCTCTCCCCCGGCCAGCTGCTCACCCAGACCCTGGTCACCTCCGGCACCATGACCAACCGGATCGACCGCCTCACCGGCAAGGGCCTGGTCAAGCGCCTGCCCGACCCGGACGACCGCCGCGGCGTGCTCGTCCGGCTCACCGACGACGGCCGCGACCGCGCCGACCAGGCGCTGGCCGGCCTGCTGACCCACGAACGCGAACTGCTGGCCCAGCTCAGCTCCGACCAGCAGGGCGAACTCGCCGCCCTGCTGCGGCTGCTGGTCGCACCGTTCGACAACATCCCGGGCTGAGTCCGTTCGGATTCCGGCTGCCCGAGCTCGTTCGGATTCCGGCTACGGGGCGGAGGCGATCGACGGCGGCGCGGCCGGCTCCGCGGGACCGACCCCGGCCCGACGGGCCACCGCGACGGCGGCCAGCGTGGAGTGCACCCCCAGCTTCCCCAGCACGTTCTGCATGTGGGTGCGGACGGTGTGCGGCGACAGGTACAGCCGCTCCGCGACCGCCTGCCGGCCCAGCCCCGCGACCATGCAGCGCAGGATCTGCTTCTCCCGCGGCGTCAGGGTGTCCACCAGCCGCTCGCTCTCGGTGCGGTCCCGCCGGGCGGTGGTGAGCTCGCGGATCACCCCGGTGAGCAGCGCGGGTGGCAGGTGGGTCTCGTCCCGCAGCACGCCCCGGACGACCGCGAGCAGCCGGGCCAGCGAACTCTCCTTCGCCACCCAGCCGGTGGCGCCCGCGTGCAGCGCCCGGGCGGCGCGGCGCGGGTCGTCGGCGGTGGCCAGTACCACCGCGCGCAGCCCCGGGTGGGCCCGGCGGAGCCGGCCGATCAGGCCGATGCCGTCCGGCGGCGGGGCGGCGGGCCTCAGCTGGTCGGCGCGGGCCTGCTCGGCGCGGAGCTGGTCGGACCGCGCCTGGTCCGCCGGCCGGAGGACGGCCGCCGGGGCCGGGGGCACGGCGGTCGACCGGCGCGGCGGCGGGACGGCCCCCGGCGGGACGGCCCCCGGCGGTACCGTCGGGGGCGGGCGGCGCCGGGCCTCCTCGGCCGGTTCGCCGCCGGATCCGGCCCGGTCGGCCGCCCCGGCGGCCCCGGCTCCGGCCCCCAGATCGGCGTCGATCAGCGCCACGTCGTAGGCCCGTCCCTCGGCGGCGGCACGCTCCAGCGCCCGCTCGGCGGCGGCCGCACTGCCGGCCGCGCCCACCTCCACGTCGGGCTCGGCGGCGAGGGCCGCGGCCAGCGCCTCGGCGAAGATCCGGTGGTCGTCGACCACCAGGACCCGGATCCGCCCCATCGTCACTACCCCCTGCTCAGAGCACCCGAGCCCGGGAGCGGGGTCCGGTCCGGCGTCCGCGTTCCGGACCGTCCGCTCCGCCCGCCCACCGGTGGCCGGTGAGGCCGAAAGGGCGCCGGCCCCCACCGGTACCGCATTCAGCGTACGGGCCGGGAAACGCGCCCGTGGCGGTTCGGTCAACTACCCGGTACTGAAGTTCCCGGGCTTGCGGTTGACCGTGTGCCTGACGAGTCGCCCCGCCAGCGGTCACCGCGTCTGACCAGCGCTCTACGGAGCGCTGGTGGGGCAGTTGACTTTGCCCCGCTGCCACGCATCGCCCGCGCGGTGGCGGATGTTGCGGGAGCCTCCCCCAGCCTTCGGCCGGGAGGCGCCCCCATCATCCGCGTGCATCGTGGTGCCGCAGGCACGGCACGCGAACCTCGCTTGATCCACTCGGTTGGTCCGTGGGTGTGCCGGCAGGAGGAGCACTGGCGGGAGGTGTTCCTCGGGTCCACGTGGACCACGGGAACGCCCGCACGTTCGGCCTTGTAGGCAACGAACGCCCCGAGCTGGGCGAACGCCCAGGAGTGGAGGCGGTACCGCTGGTCGTGCTTGGCCTTGCCCCTCTCGCGGATGCCCGTCAGGTCTTCCAGGGCGATCCCGCGCGAGGTGCGTTCAGCGGTCGTGACAAGGGATTTGGAGATTCCCGGCCCTGATGTTCGCCTTCAACGTCGCGTAGGCGTCGCAGACCTTCTTCACCACCCGCACCGTAGGCTGCGCGGACAGGTCGAACTCGTCCTTGACCTGCCGGTACACCAACGGCTGGAGACCGCTGCGCCGCTTCTCACCCGACTCGAACGCCACGCGGGAGACGTGATTCGCCGCCCGGTTGCACCCACGCAGAGTGGCGGCCAGCGCGTCGGCCTGGCAGGCCGATGGCTCCAGCTTCACCCGCACAACGATCTTCACGGAGCGTGAGATTAGTTCACGTAGAGCTACAGGCCAAACCGGGAGGTCAAAGCACACCGAAGAACCCGGATCTCCTCGGCAGAATCGGGTTAGGTTTCGTCAGGAGTAACGTGAGCGGCCGGGCCTCGTCCGGTTGGACGGCTCCCGGGAGCGCCCTCAACGCCCTCGGGAGCCGTCCAACTGACCGGCCCGTGCGGGCCGTTGGTGGTTGCCTGCCGATTCGTGCCTACTCGGCGTTCCGCTCCAGGGCGAACTTCCAGGCGTCGGCGACGATGTCGTCCAGGTTCGGGCGGCGCGGCGTCCAGCCCAGCGCCTCGTGGGCGCGCTCGGCGGAGGCCACCAGCACGGCGGGGTCGCCGGCCCGGCGACCGACCACCTGCACCGGGATCTCCCGGCCGGTGACGCGCTTGACCGACTCGATCACCTCGCGCACCGAGAAGCCGCTGCCGTTGCCGAGGTTGCAGATCAGGTGCTCGCCCGGCTTGGCGGCGTCCAGCGCCAGCAGGTGGGCGTCGGCCAGGTCGGCGACGTGGATGTAGTCCCGGATGCAGGTGCCGTCCGGGGTCGGGTAGTCGTCGCCGTACACCGCGATGTGCGGGCGCTGACCGAGCGCGGCCTGGAAGACCAGCGGGATCAGGTGCGACTCGGGGTCGTGGCGCTCGCCGTAGGAGCCGTACGCACCGGCCACGTTGAAGTAGCGCAGCGAGACGGCGGCCAGGCCGTGCGCGACGGCCTCGCTGGTGATCATGTGGTCCATGGCGAGCTTGCTGGCGCCGTAGGTGTTGGTCGGCGAGGTCCGGGCGGTCTCGGCGATCGGCACGACCTCCGGCTCGCCGTACACGGCGGCGGTGGAGGAGAACACCAGCTTGCGCACGCCCGCCGTGCGCATCGCGGTGATCAGCTCCAGCGAACCGGCCACGTTGTTGCGCCAGTACTTCTCCGGGTCCACGACCGACTCGCCGACCTGCGAGGAGGCGGCGAAGTGCAGCACGCCGTCGAAGGAGCCGTCCAGCACCTGGCCGGCCTCCTGGATCCGGCCCTCGACGAACTCGGCACCCGCCGGGACGCTCTCGCGGAAGCCGGTGGAGAGGTCGTCCAGGACGGTCACCTGGTGCCCCGCCTCCAGCAGGTGGGCGGCCACCACGCTGCCGACGTAGCCGGCGCCACCCGTGACCAGGTACTTACTCATGATGAGACCTCCAGCGGGCGATGGGCCGCCCGGTCGGCGGCGCCATCGAAGGAATGCGAACGACTGGGGTCAATTGTCCCTGCCCGGCGGGGTGCTCCGGACCACCCGGGCGCTCGCCGCCGCGCATTCTCACCCAGTCCTCAGCCGGCCTCCTTCTCGGCCGTCTTCCTCGGCCGTCCTCCCCGGCCGTCCTTCCCAGCCGACTTCCTCAGCCGTCGGACATCCGCTCCAGCAGCCCGGTGCGCGCAGCCACCGCGGCCGCCTCCAGCCGGGTGCGCGCGCCGAGCTTCATCAGCACGCGCTGCACGTGGGTACGGGCGGTGCTCGCGGCGATCCGCATCCCGGCGGCGATCGCCGCGGTGTCCTCGCCGTCCGCGATCCGGGCCAGCACCTGCACCTCACGTCGGGTCAGCAGCCGCAGCAGCCGGACCGCCTCGTCGTCCGGCTCGGCCACCGGGCGCAGCAGTTGGTCGAAGGCTGCGCGCAGCAGGTCCACCGCCACCGCGGCCTCGCCCGCCCGGGCCCGTCCGATCGCCCGCTCGACCACTTCGATCCGCTCGTCGCACGGCACGTACCCCGCTGCTCCGGCCGCGAACGCGCAGGCCACGCCGTGGAGTTCACCGACCGGCCCGAGGACGATCACCGCCACCTCGGGGCGCTCCCGGCGGATCCGGCGCAGCCCGTCGAAAGCACCCGGCTCCCCCGGCGCGGACACCCCCAGCAGGCACACCTCGGGCCGCCGGCCGGCCACCAGGTCGGCGGCGACACTGGACGGGGAACCGACGGCGAGCACCCGGTGGCCGCGCAGTTGGAGCGCGGTCGCCAGCGCCTCGGCCAGCAGCCGGTGGTCGTCGACCACCACGAGTCGAACACCCATGACGCCCTCCCGGTCGGGGTCCGGCTCGCGCCCGCACCCCCTCGGGCGGGCGGCCGATGACGCACCATCACAACGCATTCCGTACCCGACCCGCTAGGCCCGCCGGGCCACCGCGTGTCGCCGGACCCGGGGTGAGTCATGGGTGGGCGCGGGCCGCACTCGGCGCGGGGAACGCGAAAGACCCCCGCCGAGAGGCGAGGGTCTTTCAGTGGAGCCCCCATGCGGAATCGAACCGCAGACCTTCTCCTTACCATGGAGACGCTCTACCGACTGAGCTATAGGGGCTTGCCGGACTTTTTGTTTCTTCCGGGCCGGTCGAACAAGGAAGACATTACACGGCCGTCGGCCCGAAAGGGAAATCGACCCCGACCCGGCCCCGCGACCGCTCACCCGCCCCGCCCCGCCGGCTACAAGTCCCCCTCGGCGTGCGCCGCGTCGAACTCCTCGCGAGCCGCGAGCATCCGCTGGGCGCGCCGCTCCGTCCAGTGTCCGAGCGGGGAGAGCAGCTCGGCCAGTTCCCGGCCGAGCGGCCGCAGGTCGTAGACCACCCGCGGGGGCGTCTCCGGGAAGACCGTGCGGAGCACCAGGCCGCTGCGCTCCAGGTTGCGCAGTGACTGGGTGAGCATCTTGCGGCTGACCCCGCCGACCCCGCGCTGGAGCTCGGAGAAGCGCTGGGGTCCGCAGGCGTCGAGGCTCATCAGGATCAGCATCGACCACTTGTCGGCGAGCTCGGCGAACAGCTCGCGGCTGGGGCAGAGCCGGGCGAAGACGTCGTACGCCTCCTCCCCGTGCCACTCGGTACCGGCCCGGGCCGTTTCCTCCGTCGTCATGCCGCCCAGGGTAGTCCGACGGTCTCCGATCCACACCTGGTCTCCGATCTACTCTTGGTCTCCAGTGGAGACCTGGTCTATATTGGAGACCGTTCACGCCCGTACCTCCAGCCGCACAGGAGTGCCCGTATGACCGCCATCCGCCCGACCGTCGCGCTCGCCTACCACTCCGGCTACGGCCACACCGCCGTGATAGCCGAGGCCGTCGCCCGCGGCGCCGCCGCCGCAGGTGCCGAGGTCGTCTCGATCGCCGTCGACACCATCACCGAGGAGCAGTGGGCCCAGCTGGACGCCGCCGACGCGATCGTCTTCGGCTCCCCCACCTACATGGGCACCGCCTCCGGCGCCTTCCACGTCTTCGCCGAGGCCACCAGCAAGCGCTGGTTCACCGACGCCTGGAAGGACAAGGTCGCGGCCGGCTTCACCAACTCCGCCTCCAAGAGCGGCGACAAGGCCAGCACCCTCGGCTTCTTCCAGACCCTCGCCGCCCAGCACGGCATGAACTGGGTCAACCTCGGCCTCAAGCCGGGCTGGAACGCCACCACCGCCAGCGAGGACGACCTCAACCGCCTCGGCTTCTTCAGCGGCGCCGCCGCCTCCTCCCCGTCCGACGCGGGCGCCGAGGCCGTCCACAAGGCCGACATCGCAACCGCCGAGCACCTGGGCGAGCGCGTCGCCCGGCACACCGCGATCGTGCTGGCCGGCCGCGCCGCCCTGGCCGGCTGACACTCCCGCCCCCGGGTACGGCTACGCCGCCGGGTCCGCCCCCAGCACGGGCGCCCGGCGGCGTCCGCCGTCCACCGCCGCCAACTCCGCACCGGTGGTGTCCGGCAGCAACCACAGACAGCCCAGGGCCAGCACCCCCAGGGCCGCCAGGTACCAGCCGACCGGCTGCGCCGTCCCGTACGCCGCGGTCAGCCTGGTCGCCACCAGCGGCGTCGTCGCCCCGCCGATCACACCGCCCAGGTTGTACGTCAACGCGGCACCGGTGTAGCGCACCCGGGTCGGGAACAGCTCGGGCAGGAACGCCGCCAACGGGCCCAGCAGACACCCCAGTACCACCATCGCCCCGGCCAGCCCGAGGAACATCAGCGGCCGACGCACCGTCTCCACCAGCGGGAACAGCACCAGCGACCACCCCGCCGCCAGGCCCGTCGCCCACCGCAACGTCCGCCGCCGGCCCCACCGGTCACTGCACGCGGCGCTCCACCACACCGTCACGGCGCCGCCCACCGCCCCGACCAGCAGCATCGCCAGCACCAGCGTGCTCGCCACCCCGAGGCCGGACGTCGTGTACGCCAACGCGTACGTGGTGGTCAGGTAGAACAGCGCGTACCCGATCGTGATCGCCCCGCCGCCCGCCAACACCGGCCGCCAGTGCTCCCGCAGCACCTCCACCACCGGCAGACGGTCCCGCCGCTCGTCCGCCCGGAACAGCGGCGACTCCGCCAGGCGCAACCGCACGAACAGCCCCACCGCCACCAGCGCCAGCGAGGCCAGGAACGGCACCCGCCAGCCCCACTCCCGGAACGACCGCTCGTCCAGGCCCAGTTGCAGCGCCAGGAACCCGCCGTTCGCCAGCACGAACCCACCCGACGGCCCCAACTGCAGGAATCCCCCGTACCGCCCACGCCGCTCGGCCGGCGCGTTCTCCGCGATCAACAGCGCCGCCCCGCCCCACTCCCCGCCCAACCCGACGCCCTGGCACACCCGCAACACCACCAGCAGCACCGGCGACCACCACCCCCACACCGCGAACCCCGGCAACAACCCCACCGCCGCCGTCGCCAGCCCCATCAACAGCAACGACACCACCAGCGTCGCCTTCCGGCCGACCCGGTCCCCGAAGTGCCCGAACACCACCGCCCCCAACGGCCGGGCCAGGAACGCCACCGCGTACACCGAGAACGCCGCCAACAGCGCCCCCACCGCGCCCAGTTCCGGAAAGAACACCGGCCCGAACACCAACGCGGCCGCCGTCCCGTACAGGAAGAAGTCGTAGAACTCGATCGCCGTCCCGATCAGCGCGGCAGCCGCCGCCCGCCGCAACTGCCCAACCCGCCAAGCACCCTCCGCATCCATACCACCACCCTCACCACCACCCGGGCTCCCCCACCAGCCCCCACCCGAGTGACCTCGGCGCACCTCCCAACCCGCGCGCCCCACCCCGCGCGCGGGCGCCACCACCGCCTACCTCACATACGGCTCGCCCTCCGCCGCCTCACCACAGCAACCACCACCCCGGCCGCGATCGGCAGCGCACTGCCGCCCACCCCCGACGACGCCTCAGCCTCCGGCGCGCAGGCGGCGCCCCCACCGTCACCTCGGACGGGCTGTCGCCCGGGCTCTCCGATGGCGACCGAGTAGCCGAAGGGACAACCGCACCAGCCGGAAGCGGCGACACATCCGCCGGCCCTTGGATCACCGGGACCCATCAGCGCGATCCGAGGCCGCACCCCGCTGGAGGCGGTACAAGCCGCAACAATGTCCCTGCCGGGCGCACGAAAGCAACGTGCGGCCCCGGACTGCTCTGTCACATTGCTGTTTTAGTCAATGGCCCCGGCGCCCACGACGTTTGGCAGCGCACTTGGATACTCGGCAGAATTCTCCTTCTGCGCAGAGCTCCCCAGCGCTGGCGATCACGAGAACACCCTTTTGCCCGCGCGTTCGCCAGTACCTCGGTTCTTGTCTGTGTCGGCAATCGGGCTCGCCATTCCCGTCCCGTGCCCATCCGGATCAGGCCCGCTCCTCCCGGGCCGCTGAAGGCCTTGCCCGGGAGGAACTACCCGACCAGATCCGGGTGATCCAGCTTGAACCCACCATCGATCACCGTAATAGTGATGCCTTGCCCCTTGGACGTCTTCCACATCGCTGGGGCGTGCACGGATTCCAGGTGCCGCTGCTGTTGGCGGATTGAATCGCCGGCAAGTGCCGGCACGCCCGCGACCCCGACGGCCACAAGCCGCCGGGCCCACATCCAGCGGCTCCCCACCTGGTCCCCCCACAACAGCTGAACTACTTCGCGTACGGGTTGTCCTCCGGCGGCACCGGCGGCTGGTACACCGGCGGAGCCACCAGTGGCACGGCCGCCACGGGCTGCGCAGCAGCCTTCCGCCGCCTCAACACGGCGAACACCACCCCGGCTACCACCACCAGCCCGGCGACCACCCCGCCCACGATCGGCAGCGCACTGCCCGACCCGGACGACGCCTCCGCCTTCGGCTGCGCAGTCGGCGCGTCGCCGGATGCCGCTCCAGCCGGACTCGGCGCCGCCGACGCCGAAACGGACGCACTCGCCGACGCCGACGGAGCAGCCGAAGGCGTCGCCGCATCAGCCGGAAGCGGCGACACATCCGCCGGCCCGGGATCACCGGGATCCGTCAACGCGATCCGCGGTCGAACCGCACCCCACCCTGCGCTGTCGGTACGGCTGGTCCCGCCGTTCGGCCTACCTGCGGTGTTGATGAGCACCCGCAGGACCTGATTTGCCGTCCAGTCCTTGTGCGCCGACCAGATCAACGCCGCCGAGGCGGAGACGAGAGCACTCGCATCGGACGTGCCATGACTCTTGCAATACCCGGTATCGGAAGTGCAGGCCTCCACCATGTCCTCGCCTGGAGCTACGAGCGCAACCTGCGGACCCGTTTCGGATTCCGCCGTCACAGTCCCGTTCCGATCGACAGCCCCGACCCCGACAACATTCGGCAACGCACCCGGGTACTCGACAAGATTGCCCTTCTGTGCAGAATTCCCCACGCTGGAGACCACCAATGAACCCTTGGCCCGCGCACTCGCAAGAACCCGGGTCAGCTTAGCGACGTCTTCGGGAGAAGTTCTGACTTCGGCAACCCCCTGCGAAATATTGATGACCTTGGCACCTTGACTCACCGCATAGTCAACCGCCTGACCGATCTGGTCGAGAAAGTCCGTCGTAACGAACGCACCCTCGGAGCCATTGGAAATCTTCAGTGGCAGAATCTTGACCGCGGGCGCCAGCCCGTACGCCCCAGTTCCCCCTTGGCCCTTCCCGGTTCCCGCGATGAGGCTAGCCATCTGGGTGCCATGGCCTTCGGCATCGGACCCGACGCCACCGGAACTGCCGCTGAAGTCCTTACCGGGAAGAAACTGCCCGACCAGATCTGGATGATCGAGCTTGAATCCCCCGTCGATCACTGCAACGGTAATTCCACCTCCCTTAGAGACATTCCACATCTCCGAAGCATGCATTGCATCCAGATGCCATTGATTGGAACGGATCGAACCATCGGCAAATGCTGGCACCGCGGCCGGGCCGAGCATCGCCCCCGCAGCCAGGACTGCCACGGCGAGCACTCGCCAAGGCGCCCGTACGTTCGTCCGCCCCATCACAACTCCTAGTCAATCTCTCCATTGGGAGACCTTGCCCCGAACAGATCTGCCCGGTCACTGGGTGAGCCCAGTGACCGGGCAGACGATGCCGTCCTACTCAATCACGTCCGGATTGCTGTGCGGCGTACCGCTGGTCCAGCTCTCCTCGTCCTCGTGGAGGTAGTCCGCGCGGTCGCGACGGTCGCGCTCCTTCTTTCCGCCGTGGCCGCCAGTACCCGGGGCCATCATGCCGTTCTGCCCGGACCGGGCACCGCCCTCAGCGGCTCCCGCTGCGGCCGCGCGGTTGCGCAGGCCGGTACCGCCCGGGGTGAACTCCCCGCCGGCGGCTGGGCCCTTGCGGCCGCCGACCGTCCCGCCGGAGGTCGAGGTCAGGCCTCGGCCGCGCGAGCCGCCGACACCGCCGCCACCGACACCGTGGCCGCCGCCCATCCCGGGGTGCATGCCCATTCCGCCCCCCATGGGCGATCCTCCGACCCGGCCGGCGCCCGCCGCGCCCTCGCGGCCGAAGACCGTTCCGCTGGGCAGGCCCGGGGTGCCGGTCTTGCCGGGGACCGATCCACCGCCGAAGGGACCGGTACGGAGGGGCACCGAGCCGCCGGCCTTGCCGGGGACGCTGCCGGTGCCCTTGGCCGGGACGGAGCCGCCACCGGTCCCAGTCGGGTAACCGCCAATCGGTCCGCCACCCGACAGGCCGGGCAGACCGCCAGGGCCATCGGGACCACCGGGGTAGCCAGGCGTTCCGCTCGGGCCGCTCGGCAGAATGGGACCGCTACCGGGTCCGACCGGGGCCGTCTGGTCCGGCAGGGTCGGGAGGCTGTCGAGGCCGGTACCCGGGCGGGTCACCGGGTCCGACGGGTGGGACGGCGGGATCGTGGAGCCCGGGTCCTGCGGCGGCGGGGGCAACTGGCCGCCGCCGTGCGGAGGAACCGGTCCGGTGTGGGTCGGGTAAGACGGGTCCTGCCAGCTCGTTGCCGGATCGCGGGGCCTCATGGTGGCGCCACCGTAGCTGCCACCAGACGGGCTGTAGCTCCCATTGACGCTGCCGCCACTCGTACGGGGGCTACGAAGCGAGGAGCCGGAGCCTCCACCGGAGCCAGCACCAGCGGGAAAGGACGACGAACTGTCTCGACTACCACCATCGGGCGTCCCCGGCAGCGTCACGTCCGTGGGAATCCCGTTCAGCGTCGTCGTCGCCGCGCTGTACGCCTGAGCCAGGTTCCCCACCTGCTTGGCGGCTTCCTGCTGCTCCTTCTGGATCGTCGCCTTGTACCCGTCGTACTCGTTCTTGGTAACCCAAGCGTCCCCGAGCTTCGCCTTCATGTACTCGTCGGGCGTCTGGCCCATTGTTGAGATCTTCGATTCCACATCCGGGGGAACCGTCTGCTTCTCGTAAGCGGCGACCTTGTCCATCGCGTACTGGGGAAGCTGGGGCATCGCGACCTTGGCCGTACTGAGCGCTTCACCTGCCTGGGTCATCGCCCCGCCGGCGGTCGTGGAGTGTTGACCGATGATCGCCGCGGACTTGTACAGGTTCCCGACCCAGGTCTTGAAGTTCTCAGCGGCCTGCCCCTCCCAGTTGACCGTGCCGAGGTGGGCCTGGAGAGCCGTGCTGAGTTCCGTAAGAACCCGACCGGCGTCCTGGAGCTTGCCGGCTCGTTTCAAGAGCATGTCAGGCGCGGTGCCGTCAACCAGCGCCCTGAGCTCGGCGTGCTGCATGTCGTTGTATTCGTCTGCCATGACCTGTTCCCCGTCTCCCGTGAGCCTTTCCCGCGCCGCCGTCAGAGGTTCGCGTTGTCCCGCCGCGCCGATCCGCTCGGCCCCGTGACGCCTGCGCTGCTCGCCACTGCGTTCTGGGCGGCCGCCGCGTTCTCGTCACTGGTCCCGTAGGAGCCCGCCGACTGGACCACGGCTTTCTGCATCGCCTGGATCTGCGCCGTGAAGTCCTTGTGGAGCTTGACGAGCTGGCTGTGAACCTTGCTGTAGGCGGAATTCAGGTCCACTGCCTCCGGGAAAGCCCCGGGGTTCTTCCCGCTGACGAAATTCTCCCGAGTCAGCTTCTGCGCTTCGAGCTTGTACGGCGCAGCCTCCGAGCCCTCCATGGCGGCGAGCAAGGCCTCCACCTTCGTGGCGAACGCAGTGAGTGTCTGAATCTCGATCTGGACGTTCTGCCCGCCGAAGGCGGTGACCAGGGCGTTGGCGTCGCCGTACGTCTGCCCCATGCTCACCAGCGGCCCGTAACCACCCCACGGGGTGCTGAGCGAATAGGGCGTCGACCCGACCGTCGCCGCCGGATCCGTCGGCCCCGCCGGCGTCGCCCCCGCGCCTGATGTAGTCGTCGGCTCTCCCACAGCAATCCACCTCTCCCCCGTACGGCCGGCGCCCGGCGACTCCCGGGCCCTTCCCGCCGCAACACACCGTCAACTTCTGGGTCTTACCGTCCTGGTCGGTGAGAACCACCCGCCCTGGGGGCGGTCCCCGCCTCCGTCATCGTAGCCACCGCCCCTGTCGGACCGGCAGGGACCTTGGCCTGCCCGGGCTCGATCGGTACGAACTTGACACGTACAGCCCTGGCCCGGCCCGCTGGGTAGACTGACCCGGTACGCCCCATCTGCCGCGCAATGTCGCACAGCAGCGACCCGAGGCCGCAGAACGGACGTGACGACATGCCCTTCCCCGAGCAGGTTCAGAGCCCCTGGTGGGCCCGTGCCGTGCGGCCGGAGCGGCCGCCGGTGCCGGTGGTGTTGATGGTGCGGGCCGCGGTCGGGATGGTGGTGCCGTTGGTGGTGGGGCTGTGGGCGCACCGGTTGGATCTGGGGGTGTTCGCCGGGCTGGGGGCGATGCACGCGACGATGAACGACCGGGTGGAACCGGCCGTGTTGCGGGCGGCCCGGATCGGGTCGGCGGTGGTGGCGTCGGCGCTGGGGATGCTGGTCGGTACGGCGTTGCAGCACGCGCACGTGGGTGCGGCCGTGCTCGGTGCGGGGCTGACGCTGACGGCCTTCGGGTCCGGTGTGCTGAGTGCGACCGGTCCGCGCGGGTCGGCGGCGGGGATGCTGCTGTTGGTGTCGGCCGCGTTGGGCAGTGGGATGCCGTTGCCGCGGCCGTGGTGGGCGGCGGCGCCGATGATGCTGGTGGGTGCCGCGTTCGTGGTGCTGTTGGGTCTGCCGGCCACCGCGCACGGCGATCCGCGCCGCCGGGCGCTGGCCACCGTGTACGAGGCGCTGGGCCGTACGCTCGCCGATCTGGGCACCGCGCGGGGGGCGGATTCCCGCCGGGTGTTGACGGCCCGGCTGAACCAGTTGCAAGACCTGTTCCCGAACCACCGGAGGGCGGAACCCCCGGGCCTGCGCCCGATGTTCGAGGCGGCCCTGGCCGCGACCGAGGCGGCGACCGGTCTGCTGTGGGCCCGGCGGCCCGTCCCGCCGGAGGTGGCCGCGGTGCCGGGGCGGCTGGCTGAGGCGGTGCGGCAGGACGACGACGAGGAGGTGGTGGTGCCGGACTGGCGGCCGGACACCCCGGCCCGCCAGGCGCTGGACGTGGCGCTGCGGGCCGCGGCCGAGGCCGTGGCGGGGCGCCCCGCGCGGATCGGCACGGCTCCCGCGCCCCCGCCGGATCCGTGGCGGCTGAGGGGCGGGCTGCTGTCCGGACCGTCGGCGCGGTACGGCCTGCGGGTCGCGCTGTGCATCGCGGCGGGTTCGGTGGTGACCGCCAACTTCCCGCTGAGCAAGAGCTATTGGGTGCCGATGACGATCGCCTTCGTGCTGAAGCCGGATCTCGGTTCGGTGTTCCTGCGCGCGGTGAGCCGCGCGGTCGGCACGGTGCTGGGCGTGGCGGTGACGGCGGTGCTGGTGTCGCTGACCACCGAGCAGTGGGCACTGACCGCGGTGGCGGCCGGCTGCGTCGCCCTGCTGCCGTACGCCACGGCGGCGCACTACGGGCTGAACACCCTGGTGATGACGCCGATGGCGCTGCTCCTGCTCCAGCTGGGCGGGCAGAGCAGCGCGGCCGAGTTCTGGCCCCGGGTGCTGGACACCGTGCTGGCGAGCGCGATCGTGCTGCTCTTCGGCTACCTGTTGTGGCCGGAGCGCCCGCGCCACCGGATCGAGCCCCGGCTGGTGGCCGCGACGACCGCGCTGCGCGCCTACCTGGACGCGGTGACCGACCACCGGAGGACGGGCGAGGTGTGGCTGCGCCGTACGGCCTACCGGTCGCTGGCGGACGTCCGGCACGAGGTGCGGCAGGGGCTGGCCGAGCCGCCGCCGACCGGCCGGCTGGCCGAGCAGTGGCTGCCGGCGACGGCCGCGCTGGAGCGGCTCGGTGGTGCGGTGGCGGCGTTCGCCGCGCAGATCCGGTACGGCGGCCGGGTGCCGGATCCGGCCGAGACCGAGCGGGTCCGCCGGGCGCTGGACGAACTGACCGCCGCGGCCCGGGAGCACCGCCCCCCGACCAGTACGGCGGCCCGCCCGAGCACGCCGCACGACCCGGCGCTCAGTGCGCTGGGCCGTGCGGCGGACGAACTCGAAGTGCTGCTCAGGAGACCGTAGTTCAGACGCAGGAGGCCGTAGTTAAGACGCAGGAGCCGTAGTTCAGCCGAAGGAGCCGTAGCTCAGACCTGCTCGGCCAGCTCCAGCCAGCTCATCTCCAGCTCCTCCTTCTCGTCCCGAACGGCGCGCAGCTGCCCGTCCAGTTCGGCGACCTTGGAGAAGTCGGCGGCGTGCTCGGCGAGTTGGGCGTGCAGCTTGGACTCCTTCTCGTCCAGCTTGGCGATCTGCCGCTCGAGCTTCTGCATCTCCTTCTTCGCCGCCCGCAGGTCCCCGCCGGACAGCCCGGAGGCAGCGGCGGCCTCGACGGCGGGAGCAGCAGCGGTGACGGCCGGAGCAGCCGCGGCGGCCATCCGCGCCCGCCGCTCCAGGTACTCGTCCACGCCGCCCGGCAGCATCCGCATCTTCTTGTCGCCGAGCAGCGCGTGGACGACGTCCGTGGTCCGCTCGATGAAGAACCGGTCGTGGCTGATGACGACCATCGAGCCGGGCCAGCCGTCGAGCAGGTCCTCCAGCTGGTTGAGGGTCTCGATGTCCAGGTCGTTGGTCGGCTCGTCCAGGAAGAGCACGTTGGGCTCGTCCATCAGCAGCCGCAGCAGCTGGAGCCGGCGCCGCTCGCCGCCGGAGAGGTCGCCGACCGGCGTCCACTGCTTGTCCTTGCCGAAGCCGAACTGCTCGCACAGCTGCCCGGCGCTCATCTCCCGGCCCTTGCCGAGGTCGACCCGCGAGCGCACCTGCTCGACGGCCTGCAGCACCCGGGTCTCCGGGTCCAGTTCGGCGACCTCCTGCGACAGGTAGGCCAGCCGCACGGTCTTGCCGACCTTGATCACGCCGGAGGCCGGCTGGACGTCGCCCTCGGAGGCGTACGCGTCCCGCATGGCGCGCAGCAGCGAGGTCTTGCCGGCGCCGTTGACGCCGAGCAGGCCGATCCGGTCACCGGGGCCGAGCTGCCAGGTGAGGTTCTCCAGCAGCAGCTTGGGGCCGGCCTTGACGGTGACGTTCTCCAGGTCGAAGACGGTCCTGCCGAGCCGGGCGTTGGCGAACTTCATCAGCTCGCTCTTGTCCCGGGGCTCCGGCACGTCCGCGATCAGGGCGTTGGCCGCCTCGATCCGGTAGCGCGGCTTGGAGGTGCGGGCGGGGGCGCCGCGGCGCAACCAGGCGAGTTCCTTGCGGGCCAGGTTCTGGCGCTTCTGCTCCTCGACGGCCTCGATCCGGGAGCGCTCGGCGCGGGCGAAGACGTAGTCGGAGTAGCCGCCCTCGTACTCGTGCACCGAGCCGTGCTGGACGTCCCACATCCGGGTGCAGACCTGGTCGAGGAACCAGCGGTCGTGGGTGACGCAGACCAGCGCGGAGCGGCGCTTCTGCAGGTGCTGGGCGAGCCAGTTGATGCCCTCGACGTCGAGGTGGTTGGTGGGCTCGTCGAGGATGATCAGCTCCGGGGAGCCGAGCAGCAGCTTGGCGAGGGCGATCCGGCGGCGCTCGCCACCGGAGAGCGGACCGATGACGGTGTCCAGGCCGTCGGCGAAGCCGGGCAGGTCGAGGCCGCCGAAGAGGCCTTCGATGATGTCGCGGATCCGGGCGTCGCCGAGCCACTCGTGGTCGGCGCGGTCGGCGATGACCTCGTGCCGGATGGTCGCCTTGGGGTCGAGCGAGTCGTGCTGGGTGAGGACGGCCGGTTCGAGGCCGCCGCTCCAGGTGATCCGGCCGCCATCGGGCTCCTCCAGCTTGGCGAGCATCCGGATCAGGGTGGTCTTGCCGTCGCCGTTGCGGCCGACGACGCCGATCCGGTCGCCCTCGCTCACGCCCAGGCTCACCGCGTCCAGCAGGGTGCGGGTGCCGTAGACCTTCGTGACGGACTCGATGGTGGCGAGGTTGACGGCCACGTGTGCTGCGCTCCTGGGTTCGGCGGTCGCGGGGCGGGCCCAGCCCGCCCCTCTCTCGGGGACACCCCGATCACCCCAGCCTAATGGGCCAGCCGTGGCCCGGACGCCGGACCTCAGATCACCGAAGCCCCCGGCACCGGCCCGTACGTCGCGTGCGCGGCCCGGCAGGTGCCGGAGGCCAGCAGGGCCTCGGCGACGGCGGCGGCCGCCTCGGCGTCCTTGGCCAGGAAGGCGCAGGTCGGTCCGGAGCCGGAGACCAGGGCGCCGAGCGCGCCGGCCTCGGTGCCGGCCCGCAGGGTGGCGGCCAGCGAGGGGCGCAGCGAGAGCGCGGCGGGCTGGAGGTCGTTGGCGAGCGCGGCGGCCAGGGCGACGGCGTCGCCCTCGGCGAGCGCGGCGAGCAGGGCCGGGTCGGCGTCGGGCGTGGGCACCTGAACGTCGCTGGAGCCGGTGCCGGCGTCCTCCCGGAGCCGGTCGCACTCGCGGAACACGGCGGGGGTGGACAGGCCGCCGTCGGCGACCGCGAAGACCCAGTGGAAGGCGCCGGAGACGGTGAGCGGTTCCAGGATCTCGCCCCGGCCGCGGCCCAGCGCGACGCCGCCGAGCAGGGCGAACGGCACGTCGGAGCCCAGTTCGGCGGCCAGCTCCAGCAGCGTCTCGAAGGGCGTGTCGAGCTTCCACAGCGCGTCGCAGGCGACCAGCGCGGCGGCGCCGTCGGCGCTGCCGCCGGCCATGCCGCCGGCCACCGGAATGGCCTTGGCGATGTGCAGGTGCACGCCCGGGTCGGCGATCCCGTGGTGGGCGGCGAGCAGCCGGGCGGCGCGGGCGGCGAGGTTGCTGTCGTCGAGCGGGACGGCGTCGGCGTCGGGCCCGGAGCAGGACAGCGTCACGCCCTCGCCCGCGCTCGCCGTGACCTCGTCACCCAGCGCGACCGCGAAGAAGACGTTGGCCAGGTCGTGGAACCCGTCGGCGCGCAGTCCGCCGACCCCGAGCTGGACGTTGACCTTGGCCGGCACTCGTACGGTGATCACACGGCGTCCTTGGGCTTGTGCTCGGCGATCGCGGCGAACTGTTCCACCGTCAGCATCTCGCCGCGCAGCTTGTGGTCGATGCCGGCGGCCGCGAGGGCCTGCTCGGCCCCGGCCGCGGAGCCGGCCCAGCCGGCCAGCGCGGCGCGCAGGGTCTTGCGGCGCTGGGCGAACGCGGCGTCGACCACCGCGAACACCTCTTCGCGGCTGGCCGTGGTCTTCGGCGGCTCGCGGCGGATCAGCGAGACCAGGCCGGAGTCCACGTTGGGGGCGGGCCAGAACACGTTGCGCCCGATGGCGCCGGCCCGCTTCACGTCGGCGTACCAGTTGGCCTTGACCGACGGGACGCCGTACACCTTGTTGCCGGGCTTGGCGGCGAGCCGGTCGGCGACCTCGCTCTGCACCATCACCAGGGTCCGCTCGATGCTGGGGAAGGTCGCCAGCATGTGCAGCAGCACGGGCACGGCCACGTTGTACGGCAGGTTGGCGACCAGCGCGGTGGGCGCCGGGCCGGGCAGCTCGGTGACCTCCATGGCGTCGCTGAACACCAGGTCGAAGGAGTCCGCCTTGCCGGGCATCCGGGCCGCGACGGTGTCCGGCAGGTGCTGGGCGAGCACCGGGTCGATCTCGACCGCCGTGACGTGCCGCGCCACCTCCAGCAGCGCCAGCGTCAGCGAGCCGAGCCCCGGCCCGACCTCCACCACCGCGTCCTGCTCCGTCACCTCGGCGGCCCGGACGATCCGCCGCACGGTGTTGCCGTCGATGACGAAGTTCTGCCCGCGCTGCTTGGTCGGCTTCACGCCGAACGCGGCCGCCAGCTCCCGGATGTCGGCGGCGCCCAGCAGGTGGCTGTCAGGGGTGGGGTCGGTGGTGCTCACGCGCCAAGGATACGGGCGCGGGAGGGGCTCACAGTTCGACGACCTGGGCGAGGTCGATCTCCACGGGGTACGGCACCGAGGTCCGGAGCACGCCTTCGTGCCGGGCGACGGGCAGGTAGACGCCCTTCTCCTCGTCCCGGTGGAACTCGTGGACGACCGGGAGGTCGTCCAGGCCGCGCTCGACCCGCCAGTAGCAGGGGATGCCCTTCTCGGCGTACTGGCCGGGCTTGCGGAAGCGGTCAGCGGCCCGTGTGCCGTGCGACACGACCTCGACGGCGAGAGCCACCGCCTCAGGCGGAACGCACTCCAGCTCGAAGACGTCAAGACCGGTCTTGTCGAACACGACAACATCGGGCTTGGTCGTGTTGTCCTTGTCCAGCAGCACACAGCGCTCGACATTGGCCGCGTACGGCGAGACCCGCGCGGGCCGGAGAGCCGAGTACAAGTGCCGAACCGTTTCCTCGGAATCAGGAATCCGTTCGATCTGCTCAGTACCCGAAGGCCCGGGCCGTGTTCCCGGCGATGGCCGTGGACAGCTCGTCCTCGTGCAGCCCCAGCGTCGCCGCCATCGAGCGGACCGTGACCGGGATCAGGTACGGCGCGTTGGGCCGCCCCCGGTAGGGGTGCGGGGTGAGGAACGGGGCGTCGGTCTCGACCAGGATCCGGTCCAGCGGGGTGGCGAGCAGGGCGTCGCGCAGCGGCTGGTTGGCCTTGAAGGTGACCGGGCCGGCGAAGGAGAGGTACCAGCCCTGCTCGGCGCAGACCTTGGCCATCTCGGCGTCGCCGGAGTAGCAGTGGAAGACCGTGCGCTCCGGGGCGCCCTCCGCCAGCAGGACGGCGATGACGTCCTCGTGGGCGTCGCGGTCGTGGATGACCAGCGCCTTGCCGTGCCGCTTGGCCATCTCGATGTGGCGGCGGAACGACTCCTTCTGGATCTCCACGCCCTCCGGCCCGGTGCGGAAGTAGTCCAGGCCGGTCTCGCCGACGGCGAGCACCTGGGGCAGGGCGGCCAGCGCGTCGATCTCGGCGAGCGCCGCGTCCAGCGCCGCCTGACCACCCGCGGGACGCTGCTGCCCGGACCACCCGTCCGGGTCGCCGAGGAAGATCCGCGGCGCCTCGTTGGGGTGCAGGGCGACGGCCGCGTGCACCTGCTCGTACTGCGCCGCCAGTTCGGCGGCCCAGCGCGAGCCGGGCACGTCGCAGCCCACCTGGACCACCGTGGTGACCCCGACCGAGGCGGCCCGGGCGAGCCCCTCGGCCGGAGTGCCGGCCTGCATGTCGAGGTGGGTGTGCGAGTCGGCCACCGCCACGGCCAGGGGTTCCGGCAGCGGCGGCGGGGTCGACCGGTCGTCGTCCTTGGCGGGCATCAGGAGGCCGGCTTCTCTTCCAGGCGCGGGAACAGGATCTCGCCCTTGGTGACGGTGGCACCGGCGGGCAGCCGGCCCCAGTCACCGGCGGTGGCGACGGGCTGCGCGGCGAGCGCGCCGAGGCCCTCGGCGGCGCCCAGCGAGGCCCACAGCTTCTCGGCGGTGGACGGCATCACCGGGTTGAGCAGCACGGCGGTGCCGCGCAGCGCCTCGGCGGCGGTGTAGAGGATGGTGGCCAGGCGGGCCTGCCCCTCGGCCGACTCGTCCTTGGCGACCTTCCACGGCTCCTGCTCGGTGAGGTAGCCGTTGACCTGCTTGACGAACTCGAAGATCGCCGCGAGGCCGCCGGCGAAGTCCAGCTCCTCCCCGATCCTCCGGTCGGCGAGCTCGACGGCCGTGCGCAGCCCGTCCGCGACGGCCTGCTCGGCGTCACCGTGCGCGGCCGAGGCCGGCAGTGCCCCGCCGAAGTACTTGCCGACCATCGCGGCGACCCGGGAGGCCAGATTGCCGAAGTCGTTGGCGAGCTCGGAGGTGTACCGGGCGGTGAAGTCCTCCCAGGAGAACGAGCCGTCCGTGCCGAACGGGATCGCCCGCAGGAAGTAGTAGCGGTACGCGTCCACGCCGAAGTGCGAGGTGAGGTCGGTGGGCGCGATGCCGGTCAGGTTGGACTTGGACATCTTCTCGCCGCCGACCATCAGCCAGCCGTTGGCGACGACCCGCTTGGGCAGCGGCAGGCCCGCGGCCATCAGCATGGCCGGCCAGATCACCGCGTGGAAGCGCAGGATGTCCTTGCCGACCAGGTGGACGGAGGCCGGCCACAGCTCGGCGAAGCGCTCCGGGTCGCTGCCGTAGCCGGCCGCGGTGATGTAGTTCTGCAGCGCGTCCACCCAGACGTAGAGGACGTGCTTCTCGTCCCAGGGCAGCGGGACGCCCCAGTTGAAGGTGGAGCGGGAGATCGAGAGGTCCTTGAGGTCCTGCTCGACGAAGCGCAGCACCTCGTTGCGGGCCGAGGCCGGCTGGATGAAGTCGGGGTTGGCGGCGTAGAACTCCAGCAGGCGCTCGGCGTAGGCGGAGAGCCGGAAGAAGTAGTTCTCCTCCTCCAGCCACTCGACCGGCCGCTTGTGCACGGCGCAGAGCTTCTCGTCCTCGGTGGCGCCGTCCAGCAGCTCGGCGGGGAGCTTGAACTCCTCGCAGCCGACGCAGTACGGGCCGGAGTAGCCGCCCTTGTAGATCTCGCCCTTGTCGTACAGGTCCTGGACGAACTCCTGCACCCGGGCGGTGTGCCGCTCCTCGGTGGTGCGGATGAAGTCGTCGTTGGCGATCTCCAGGTGCCGCCAGAGCGGCTTCCAGGCCTCCTCGACCAGCTTGTCGCACCACTCCTGCGGGCTGACGCCGTTGGCCTCGGCGGTCCGCATGATCTTCTGACCGTGCTCGTCGGTGCCGGTCAGGTACCACACCTTCTCGCCGCGCTGGCGGTGCCAGCGGGTGAGGACGTCGCCCGCCACGGTGGTGTACGCGTGGCCCAGGTGGGGACGGTCGTTGACGTAGTAGATCGGAGTGGAAACGTAGTACGCCGGGGCGCTCGCCCCGATGGTGCTGTGGTCTGCAGTGGCCGCCATGGTCGGAAAGCTTAGTCGGGCGCGAACACACCCCTCGACCGCATTACCGCGGGGTGCGACGGGGCCGCCCGCCGCAGTGCTCGCGGCGGGCGGCCCCGGGGGCGCTCCCCGGGCCGGCGGTCAGCCCAGCAGCCGCGACCAGAACCGGGCCCAGCGTCCGCGCGGCTTCTCGGGCCCGGACACCGGGGGCGCCCCGGCCGGCTCGGCGTGCGCCGGGTAGCCGGGAGCGTGCTGCCAGGGCTGGTCGGCGACGGCCACCCGGCCCTCGCGCATGATCCGGACGGTGTGTCCACCGCATCCGGGGCAGGTCGGCTTGAGCAGAGGTGACGGCACCCGGACACCGTTGGCGTGGTACTCGAACACGATGTGGCCGTCCTTGGCGACGTGGTGCTCGATGTCGTACGCCTGCTCCCAGCCGTACCCGCAGCGCAGGCAGGCGAAGGAGTAGGCCTCCCGTACGGTCTCGACGGGAATGTGCGCCCGCCCCGACAGGCCGGGGGCGCTCAGCGCGCTGCCACTGCGGGGGCTACCGATCATCTCACTCATAGCCTTCTCCCACTGCCCGTCGAGCACTCGCCCGGCTGGGTCTTTCCATTCCAGGAAATGCCCGGAGCGCCCCGGCCGACGCCCTTCTTGTGAAGACTTGGATGCGGGTTGGGAAGTCCTATACGAAGGGCCTCCCGATGCCCGCCGGCCGCGACCGAAACTTCAGCTCAGCGGGTGTTTACCGGGGCCTTCCCTCCAAGGTACGACTCCCCGCCTACCCCGCAACCCCCGGAATTCACCCCTTTTCCGGAGCCCCTTCCGAAGCCTCCCTCTTGGCCGCCACGACGGCGTCGAAGACCTCCCGTTTGGGCACGGACAGTTCGACCGCGACCGCCGCGATGGCCTCCTTGCGCCGCTCCCCGGCCTCCTCCCGGACGGCCACCAGCCGGGCCAGCTCGGCCGGGGTCAGCTCCCGGGGCGCGGCCGGCGGCGCGCCCGCGACCACGACGGTGATCTCGCCCTTGACGCCCTCCGCCGCCCAGGCCGCCAGCTCGCCGATCGGCCCGCGCTTGACCTCCTCGTAGGTCTTGGTCAGCTCCCGGCACACCGCGGCCGGCCGCTCCGGCCCGAAGGCCTCGGCCATCGCCGCGAGCGCCTCGGCGATCCGGTGCGGCGCCTCGAAGAAGACCATGGTGCGCGGCTCGGCCGCGATCGAGGCCAGCTGCCGGGCCCGGTCACCGGTCTTGCGCGGCAGGAAGCCCTCGAAGGTGAAGCGGTCGACCGGCAGGCCGGACAGCGCCAGCGCGGTGAGCACCGCGGACGGCCCGGGCACCGCGGTGACCTTGACGTCCGCCGCCACGGCCGCCGCCACCAGCCGGTAGCCGGGGTCGGACACCGACGGCATCCCGGCGTCGGTGACCAGCAGCACCCGGGCGCCGCCGAGCAGCGCCTCGACCAGCTCGGGGGTGCGGCCGACCTCGTTGCCCTCGAAGTAGGAGACGACCCGCCCGGCCGGGGTCACCCCGAGCGCCTGGGTGAGCCGGCGCAGCCGCCGGGTGTCCTCGGCCGCGATGACGTCCGCCGTGGCCAGCTCGGTGAGCAGCCGGGGCGGGGCGTCCGAGACGTCGCCGATGGGGGTGCCTGCGAGAACGAGTACTCCTGTCACGGGCCCCATCCTTTCACCCACGGGGTCGCCGGGGCTTTTGGTGACGATTCGGGCAGCTTCCGAGGGACCGCTCACACGTACGAGGAGCGCCCCTACGATGTGGCGGATGAACGGCGACACGGCGGCGCAGACGCCCACTGGTACGGACGACTCCGCGCAGGGCGGTGCCGGCCTGCCGTCCCCCCGCTCACCGGAGTCCCACGTGGGCTGGCGGGAGCGCCTGGCCGGGTACGGCTACCGCGCCCTGCCCACCGGCACGCTCACCGAGCGGCTGGTCCCGCCGATGCCGGACGGCCCCGGGGTGACCAGGCCCGACGTGCCGCAGTCCCGGCTGCTACTGCGGCTGGGGATCTCGCTGCCGCAGGGCCTCTGGTACTTCCTGTGCCGCTGGTCCGGCTGGCTGGGCCCGATCGCGGTGGCGGTGTTCGCCGGGCTGCTGCGGTTCACCGACCTCGGCCGGCCGCACGCGATCATCTTCGACGAGACGTACTACGCCAAGGACGCCTACGCGCTCTGGCAGGGCGGCTACGAGATCAACTGGCCGGAGGACGCCAACACCACGATCATGACGCCCGGCGCGGCCGTCCCGTACCGGCCGATGGCCTCGTACGTGGTGCACCCGCCGGTCGGCAAGTGGATCATCGGCGCGGGCGAGCAGCTGTTCGGCATGACCCCCTTCGGCTGGCGGTTCGCGGTGGCGCTGCTCGGCACCCTGTCGGTGCTGATGCTGGCCCGGATCGCCCGCCGGATGTTCCGCTCCACCCTGCTGGGCTGCGTGGCCGGCCTGCTGCTCTCGGTGGACGGCCTGCACCTGGTGCTCAGCCGGTCCGCCCTGCTCGACCTCATCGTGATGTTCTGGATGCTCGCCGCCTTCGGCTTCCTGCTGCTGGACCGGGACCGCACCCGGGCCCGGCTGGCGGCGCGCCTGGGCGGGGTGGCGGACCCGGCGTCGGCCCAGCGGCTCAACCTGGGCTGGCGCCCGTACCGGATCGCGGCCGGCGTGTGCGTCGGCCTGACCTGCGCCACCAAGTGGAGCGGGCTGTACGTCGCGGCGGCCTTCGGCGTGCTGACCGTGCTGTGGGACGTCGGCGCCCGCCGACTGGCCGGCGCCCCGCGCCCGTACCTGGCGGCGCTGGCCCGGGACGTGGTGCCCGCCTTCGTGTCGATCGTCGTGGTCTCGGTGGCCGTCTACCTGACTTCCTGGTGGGGCTGGTTCGCCAGCAGCAACGCGCCCGGCCAGGGCGGCTGGGCCCGGGACTGGGCGGTCGGTCGCTCCACCGACTACCCGTGGATACCGGAGGGCCTGCGCGCCCTGTGGCACTACCACTCCACCGTCTACGAGTTCCACACCCACCTGAGCGACCCGCACACCTACCAGTCCAACCCGTGGTCCTGGCTGGTGCTGGGCCGCCCGGTGTCCTTCTACTACGAGTCCCCCAAGTTCGGCCAGGACGGCTGCACCGCCGCCGACTGCGCCCGCGAGGTGCTGGGCATCGGCACCCCGCTGCTGTGGTGGACGGCCGTGCTGGCGCTGGTCTACTGCCTGTGGCGCTGGGCGTTCCGCCGGGACTGGCGGGCCGGCGCGCTGCTGTGCGGCCTGGCCGCCGGCTACCTGCCGTGGTTCCTGTACCAGCAGCGGACGATCTTCCTGTTCTACGCGGTGGTCTTCGTCCCGTACCTGGTGCTCGCCGTGACAATGCTGATCGGTGCGCTGATCGGGCCGGCCAACGCCTCCCGGGACCGCCGGATCATCGGCTCGGCGACGGCCGGCCTGCTGGTGCTGCTGATCGTGTGGAACTTCCTGTACTTCTTCCCGCTGTTCACCGGTCAGACCATCCCGCTGGAGGACTGGCGCAGCCGGATGTGGTTCAACACCTGGATCTGAGCCCGGCGCGGGGGGCGGTGACTCGCCCGCTCGCCTCCACACCGTTCCCCCTGATCGTCCGCACCCGGTCCACGACACGTACCAGATCCGTCACAAGTCCCCGGCGTTTCGTCGGCGTCCTCATCCGCCCTGCCTAGGGTGGGTGGGTACCGCGTTTCCGGCCCCCGGCCGGTTGCGCCCGGCCGCGATACCCCTGGGGGATTTGCACCATGCGCAGTGGCGCGAAGATCGGCATCATCACCGGCGTGTCCATCGTCGTCCTCGCGGGCGGCGGCTACGGGGCGTACAGCCTGATGGGCGGCTCGGACTCCGGGTCGTCCGGCGACAAGAAGCCCCGCACGGTGGTCGCCGAACCGCCCTCGGCCGACCAGGCGGCGAACGGTGCGAAGGACTTCCTGGCCGCCTGGGCCTCCGGCGACATCGCGAAGGCGGCCTCGCTGACGGACGACCCGGCGACCGCCACCACCGCGCTGACCGCCTTCAAGACCCAGGTGAAGCCGAGCGCGCTGACCCTCACCCCGGCCGGCCCGGCCACCCCGCAGGCCTTCGCCTCGGCCACCGGCACGCCCGCCCCGGCCAAGCCCACCGGCGCCGCCTCGGCGACTCCGTCCGCGACCGGCACCCCCGGCGCGAGCGACTCGCCGTCCGCCACCGCCGGGCCGACCGGCGTGCTGATGGGCTTCAAGGCCCGCGCCGAGTTCGAGGGCACCAGCCGGGTCTGGGACTACAACGGCTTCCTGAGCGTCGTGAAGATGAGCGACAACACCCCGGCCGTGCACTGGACGCCCTCGGTGATCCACCCGCACCTGTCCGGCGCCGAGACGATCGCCACCCAGCAGGTCTTCGCCCCGCCGTCCACCGTGGTCGACCGCAACGGCAAGCCGCTGCAGGGCGCCTCGCTCACCCCCGCGCTGATGGCCACCCTGCAGGACAACGCCCGCAAGCTGCTGCCGCCGGACCCGAACAAGGACCAGGACGCGGGCAGCGCGGTGGTGATCACCGACCCCTCCGGCAAGACCGCTCCGGACAAGCTGTTCACCATCGTCGAGCCGAAGCCCGGCAAGCCGTTCAAGGTGACCATCGACAACACCCTGCAGGCCGCCGCCGAGAAGGCGATGACCGACCTGGGCGGCAAGTCCGGCTCCATCGTCGCGATCGAGCCGAGCACCGGCCAGGTGCTGGCCTTCGCCAACGCCCCGGCCACCGGCCAGAACCGGGCCTTCGCCGGCCTGCTCGCGCCCGGCTCGACGATGAAGATCGTCACCTCGACCGCCCTGCTGGAGGCCGGGCTCAACCCGGACAGCACGGTGGCCTGCCCGGAGAAGAGCAGCAACCCGGTGGCGATCCCGAACGACTTCCCGGGCGCCTTCCCGAACAACACGCTCCAGCAGGACTTCATGGCGTCCTGCAACACGGCCTTCATCAACCAGGGCCTGACCAGCCTCAAGCCGGAGACGCTCGCCGGCACCGCCAAGGACGTGTACGGCATCGGCCTGGAGTGGAAGACCGGCCTGCCGAACGCCGACGGCAGGATCCCGGCGAACCCGGGCAGCAAGGACGAGCAGGCCATGAACTACATCGGCCAGGGCAAGGTCCAGATGAACCCGCTGGCGATGGCCTCGATCACGGCGACCGTCCAGAGCGGCTCGTTCAAGCAGCCGATCCTGGTGGCCGGCCTGCCGCAGCAGCAGGCGGCCCGCCAGATCTCGCCGGACGTCGCCGCCAAGCTGCGCGCGATGATGAACGCCACCGCCGTCGGCGGCACGGCCAGCCAGGTGATGGCCGGGATCACCGACAACGCGGGCGCCAAGACCGGCTCCGCCGAGGTCCAGGGCGCGTCCACCACCAACAGCTGGTTCACCGCCTTCCGCGGCAACCTCGCGGTCGCCGCCGAGGTCCAGGGCGGCGGCCACGGCGTGGACGCGGCCGGCCCGGCCGTCGCCTCGCTGCTCAAGGCCGGCCACTGACCGAACCTACGGAGCCCGCCCTGCCAGGACGACAGGGCGGGCTCCGGCGCGTTCGGCAGGCCCTTCGACGAACCGGACTCAGCCCCGCGGCACGGCCGGCGCCGGTGCGTCCGGCGCCGGGCTCGGCGGCACCGGGCGGCGGCTGCTCCAGCGCCGGGCCGCCAGCCGGGGCCAGATCACCAGCACGGCCGGCAGCGCCAGGTACCCGAACCGCCCGGCCGGGGCGAGCGTGAAGGCGATCGCCAGCCCGGCGGCCAGCAGGTCGGCGGCGGCGATCGCGGAGACCGGCGGCCGGGCCAGCAGCCAGATCGCCACCCCGATCAGGGCCATGGTCATCAGTGCCAGCGAGACGGAGTGCCCGGTGGGCCCGAAGCCGGCCAGCACCTTGCCGGGCAGCGGGCTGCCGGCCGGGGTGCGGATCGCGGTCATCCCGAGCGGGAAGCGCACCACCTGGTCGCGCAGCGCCTGCGGCTGGGTCAGCACGGACGGCAGCAGCACCACGGTGCTCACCCCGATCCCGATCAGCGCGGTGCGGGCGGCGGGTCGGCGGCCGTACAGCCGCCACAGCAGCAGGACGGCCACCGGCAGGGCGGGCCAGGCGGTCCACTTGAGGGTGCAGGCGAGGGCGAGCACCAGCCCGGCGCTGACCGTGCGGTCCCGCTCGGCGAGCGCCATGGCCAGGCAGCAGACCCCGATCAGCGGCAGGTCCACCCCGCCGACCGCGAGGGCGAGCGCTATCAGCGGCGAGGCGGTGAGGACGGCCAGCGGCAGCAGCGGCGCCCGGTCGCGGGTGGGCCGCAGCAGCCGCCAGGCGGCCAGCAGGCAGACGACGAAGGTGAGCGCGAACCAGATCCGGGCGTCCCCGGCGACCCGGGCGAAGGCCGTGGAGTTGCCGAGCAGCTGGCGCGGCAGCCCGAACAGGGACATCGCCGGCAGGTACGGGTTGTAGTCGGTGACCACCACCGGGTGCGCGAGGTAGACGTCACCGGTGGTGAGCAGCAGGTGGGCCGAGCGTTCGACGACCATGACCTCGGACTGGTGGCGGCCGGTCACGGCGAGCAGTCCGAGCGGTGCCAGCACGGCTCCGAGCAGGGCGACCACGGCGGCGGCCTCGGCGGCGAAGCGGCGCGGCAGGGTGAGGCAGAGCAACCCCGCCACCGCGTAGGCGGGAGCCGCGACGAGGCCCCACAGTCGCTGGTTGGCCAGGTCGGAGACGAGCGGGAAGGCGGCGGCCCAGCCGGCCGCGATCAGGCAGCCGAGCAGCTGAACCCAGCGCAGCGAGGCGAGCCGGGTGGGATTCCACCGATCGAGCGTGGGTGGAAAGGTGCTCTCGACACGCTGTCGGGGGAACGGCCGGGTCGAGGAGCCCCTCGGTGGCCGTCCCGGTCTGGACGGCGGTTCGGCGCTGATGGTCTGGGCCGGCGTTCTGGCGCGGCCGGTGAAGCGGCCGCGCGGGCGGGAGTAGCCGGGCGTGCGGGTGCTCACCATGGTGGAAGGTTATGGGTGCGGGCCGGGCCCTGTCGCCACCGCGTCGGGCGGTTGGTGGGGGTTTACGCGCGTAGGGCCGCCCGGTGTCGTACCTGGCGGCGGCCCTTCACGATTGGGTAACGGCCCGGTCAGCCGACCTCGGTCTCGACCGGGAGGGCCTGCTGCGCGGCCCGCTCCAGCCGGGAGTGCTTGATGCTGTAGCCGAAGTAGACGGCCACGGCGACGACGAGCGCGATCGCCCCGGCCCGGAAGGTGTCGGCGTGCAGCCCGGTGATCAGGTAGACGCAGAAGGCGACGCTGAGCAGCGGGACGACCGGGTAGCCGGGGACCTTGAAGCCGCGCGGCAGGTCGGGCTGGGTGCGGCGCAGGACGATCACGCCGATCGAGACCACCGAGAAGGCGATCAGGGTGCCGAGGCTGGTGATGTCGGCCAGGACGTCCAGCGGGATGAACGCGGCCAGCGCGCCCACGCCGACACCGACCGCCAGGGTGTTCCAGACCGGGGTGCCGGTGCGCGGGGAGAGCTGGGCGAAGCGCTTGGGCAGCATGCCGTCGCGGCCCATCGAGTACAGGATGCGGGTCTGGCCGTAGATCACCACGAGGGTGACGCTGAAGATCGAGATGATGGCGCCGACCGCGAAGATCATCGCGGGCCAGCCCTGGCCGGTGATGTCCTGCATGATCTGGGCGAGCCCGGCCTCCTGGCCGTCGAACTTGGTCCACGGCTGGGCGCCGATGCCGGCCAGCGCGACCAGGATGTAGATCAGGGTCACCACGACCAGCGAGATGATGATCGCCAGCGGCAGGGTGCGGCGCGGGTTCTTGACCTCCTCACCGGCGGTGGACACGGCGTCCAGGCCGATGAAGGAGAAGAAGATGCTGGACGCGGCCGTCTGCACGCCGCCGATGCCGAGCGGCATGAACGGGGTCAGGTTGCCGGAGTGGAAGCCGGTCAGCGCGACGCCGACGAACAGCACCAGGATGAGGATCTTGATCCCGACCATGGCCGCGTTGACCTTCGCCGACTCGCTGACGCCGCGGACCAGCAGGAAGCAGACCATCGCGACCAGCAGCAGCGCCGGCAGGTTGAACCAGTGCCCGTCGCCGGGGGCGCCGGAGAGCTGCTCGGGGATCTTGAACCCGAAGGCCAGGTCGAGGAACTTGTTCAGGTACTCGGCCCAGCTGACCGCGATCGCCGAGGCGGAGACGCCGTACTCCATCAGCAGGCAGATGCCGACCCCGAACGCGACGCCCTCGCCGAGGGTGGCGTAGGCGTAGGAGTACGAGGAGCCGGAGACCGGGATCGCGGAGGCCATCTCGGCGTAGCAGAGCGCGGTGAGTCCGGCGGTGACCGCGGCGATCACGAAGGACAGGATGACGGCCGGTCCGGCCGCCGGGACGGCATCCCTGAGCACGAAGAAGATGCCGGTGCCGATGGTGGCGCCGATGCCGATCGCGGACAGCTGCCAGAGGCCGATCGAACGACGCAGGTGGATGCCGGAGCGTCCGCCCTCCTCGGGTGCGCCGGCCGGAAGGCCGTGGCCCTCACTCTCCGCGATCAGGGTCGAGACGGGCTTGCGTCGCAGCAGACGCGCACCGAGGGTGTTGCTGGCCAAAACCACGGTCCTTCTAGGCGGGGGAGGGTGTCCTAGCGGCCGGTCACCCGAGGCACTGGGGGTGTCATCGGGGACCAACCGAACAAACATGGGACAGTACCCCGCGAAGACACCAGTGTCGCAAACAAACAATACCGATCAGCGCATTGTACGAAACGGCGCAGCAGACATAACAAACCGGACACTTCGCACCCGTTGCATCTCCGGCCGTTGCGCTAAACGTCCAGGTCAACGCACCTCATTGGCCTCAGCGGCCCAACACCGCCTGCATCACCGAGCGGGCGATCGGGGCGGCCAGGGCGCCACCGGTGACGTCCGTCGCGTCACTGTCCGCAACCACCACGGCCACCGCGACCGGCGGCACCGCGTCCGAGCCGGCCGGCTTGGCCCAGGAGATGAACCAGGCGTACGGCGTCCCGCTGTTGTCCACGCCGTGCTGGGCGGTGCCGGTCTTGCCGCCGACCACCGCCCCGGCGATCCGGGCGTTGCCGCCGGTGCCGTTCTCCACCACGTCGGTCATCAGCTTCCGCACCTGCCCGGCCACCGCCGGGGTCAGCGCCCGCCGGTAGACGGCCGGCTTCATCAGCTCCACCTCGGTGCCGTCGCTCCTGGTCAGCTTGTCCACAAGCTGTGGACACATCACCGTCCCGTCGTTGGCGACCCCGGCCGCGACCATCGCCATCACCAGCGGGGTGGCCGTGGTGTCGAACTGCCCGATCGAGGAGAGCGCCAGCTGGGACGGGTCCATCGAGGTGTCCACGTTGGACCGGGCCGGGCGCACCGGCACGTCCAGCTTGGCGTCGTTGAAGCCGAAGCCCTCGGCCGTCGCCACCACCTTCGACAGTCCGGTCCGCACCCCGAGGTAGCCCAGCACGCTGTTGCAGCTGGCGGTCATCGCGGCGTCCAGCGACAGCCCCGGCCGGTCGCAGTCCGCGCTGTCGTTGACCAGCGGCGTGGTCGTCCCGGGCAGCACGTACGGGAAGGGCGCCCCGGTCGGCGCGGCCGGGTCGGTGACCACCCCGGCGGCCAGCGCCGCGGCGGCGGTGACCACCTTGAAGGTCGAGCCCGGCGGATAGGTCTGGCGCAGCGCCCGGTTGAGCATCGGCTGGTCGCTGTCGGTCCGCAGCCGGTTCCAGGCCATCTGGTCGGCGCCCGAGGAGCCGGCGAAGTCGCCCGGGTCGTACGAGGGGGTGCTGGCCAGCGCCAGGATGCGTCCGGTGGCCGGCTCGATCGCGGCCACCGCGCCCTTCTGGTCGCCGAGCCCGCGCATCGCGGCCTGCTGGGCCGCCGGGTCGATCGTGGTGTACACGTCCCCGCCGGGATCGTGCCGGCGGGAGACCGCGTCCCAGAGGGACCAGCCGGACAGCCGGCCGTCGGTACCGGTCAGCAGGTCGTCCTCGGTGCCCTCCAGCTGGCTGTTGCCGTACGTCTGGGAGGCGAAGCCGGTGACGGCGGCGTACGTCGGGCCGTCGGTGTAGCTGCGCTTGTAGGCGTACCGGCCGCCGGTGGGGCGGGAGCCGGTGACCGGCCGGGCGCCGACCAGGATGTCGCCGCGCGGCCGGGCGTACCGCTCGACGACGAGCCGCTGGTTGGCGCTGTTGTGGTCGAGGTCCCCGGCCTCGAAGACCTGCACCCGGGTGGCCTGCACGCACAGCGCCCCGACCAGCAGCAGGCAGAAGGTGGCCGCCCGGCGCCCGGTGACCGAGATCCCGGGCAGCCCCTGCGGGCCGTTGCCCTGCGGCCGGCTGCCCGCCATCACGGCACCTCCGGCGCGGGCGCGACCGGGGGAGCGGGCGCGGGCGCGGGCCGCCGGGCGTCGTCGCTCATCCGCACCAGCAGCGCCACGATGATCCAGTTGGTCACCACCGAGGAGCCCCCCTGGGCGATGAACGGCATGGTCATCCCGGTCAGCGGGATCAGCGCGAGCACCCCGCCCGCCACCACGAACACCTGCAGGCCGACGATCGCCGCCAGCCCGATCGCCAGCAGCCGCCCGAACGGGTCGCGCAGCGCGATCCCGGTCCGGAAGCCGCGCGAGACCAGCAGCGCGTACAGCAGGAACACCGCGATCAGCCCGGTCAGCCCGAGTTCCTCGCCGAGGGTGGCGAGGATGAAGTCCGACTTGGCGGCGAAGCCGATCAGCACCGAGTGCCCGTTGCCGAGTCCGGTGCCCAGCTCCCCGCCCCAGGCGAAGGCGAACAGCGACTGGGCGATCTGGTTGGCGCCCCTGCCCGCCGCGATCGAGCCCAGCGGGTCCAGCCAGTCCACCACCCGGCTGTGCACGTGCGGCGAGAGCCAGCCCACCGTCACCGCGCCGACCGCCGCCAGGCCCAGCCCGATCGCGATCCAGCCGGTGCGCGCGGTGGCCACGTAGAGCATCACCACGAACAGGCCGAAGTACAGCAGCGCCGTCCCGAGGTCGGTCTCCAGCACCAGCACCCCGACGAAGGCCGCCCAGATCAACAGCACCGGTCCGAGCACCCGCCCGCGCGGCAGCTGCCAGCGCCAGACCCGGCGGCCGGTGAGCGCCAGCGCGTCCCGGTGCACCGCCAGGTAGGCGGCGAAGAAGACCGCCAGCAGGAGCTTGGCGAACTCCCCGGGCTGGAAGGACAGCGGTCCGACCACGATCCAGATCCGGGAGCCGTACACCGGCGGGAAGAGGACCGGCACCACCAGCAGGACCAGCGCCACCAGCGCCCCGAGGTAGGCGTAGCGCCGCAGCCGCCGGTGGTCGCCCACCAGCAGCACCACGGCGATGAACAGCGCCACGCCCAGACTCGACCAGAGCAGCTGGGCGGCGGCGGCCTCGCGGCCCGGGGTGGCCCGGTCGAGGCGGTGGATCACCACCAGCCCGATCCCGTTGAGCAGCACCGCGATCGGCAGCAGCAGCGGGTCCGCGTACCGGGCCCGCCAGCGGACCACGCCGTGCGCCGCCAGCGCGAGCACGCCGAGCGCGACCCCGTACTGGGCGGCCTCGGCCGGCACCTCGCCGTCGAGGTCGACGCCCACCTCGACGTAGCCGAACACGGCCGTCAGGACGGCGGCCAGCACCAGCACCAGCTCGGTGGTGCGCCCGCTCGACACCGGCCGGTTCGGCCGGGCGGCGGATCTCGTCACGGCGGAGGGTGTCGCCACGGACCGTCCTGGGGGAGGCGGGGTTAGCCGGGCCGGGCGCCGATGCCCGGGTTCGTCACCCTAACGAGCGTTATCCGGCTGTATCGGCTCTTCGCTGCGGTGTGTCCGCAAATGCGCCACCGCGCTCGCGGCCCGTCCGCCTACGACCCGACGCCCCTCACTCCGGCCGCCGCCCGGCCAGCGCCGCCACCCCGGCCCCGCCCACGACGAACAGGGCGACGGCGAGCAGCAGTTCGCCCCAGGGCACGGCGAGCTGCCCGGTCCGGGCCGCCGTCACCACCCCGCCCAGCGCCGCGTTGGCCGGCGAGACGGGCACCACCAGCGCCGCCGCGGCCAGGCCCAGCGTCGCCAGGATGCCGTACGGCCCGCGGACCAGCACCGGACGGTTGCCCAGCGCCCCGGCCAGCACCCCCAGCAGCACGCACACCACCGAGGTCGTCAGCCCGGCCAGCACCGCCGGGCCGACCCCCGGATCCCGCTGCGCCCCCGGGTTGGCCACCGCCCCGCTGATCCACCACAGCACCGCCACCTCGCCCACCGCCAGCAGCAGGCCCACCGTCAGCGCCGCCAGCAGCGCGCCCAGGTGCACCCGTGCCGGGCCCGCCACCGCGACCAGGCAGGCCCGCGAGGCCGGCGGCTCGGCAGTCAGCGCGCCGCGCACGTACCAGGCGCTCACCGGCACCAGCAGCCCCGCGCCGTAGCCGAGCCCGCCCAGCAGCGGGTCCCCCGCCGTCACCCCGATCACCAGCAGCAGCGCGAACGCCAGGAACGGCGGCAGCCAGCCGTGCGAGCGCACCAGCAGCTCCAGGTGGTACCGGGTCAGCGCCCCGACCTGCCTCATCGCTCCTCCTCCCGTCGACGCACCGCCAGCACCCGTACGGCCGGGCGGCCGAGCAGCAGGCTCCGCAGCAGCGCGTCCGAGTGCGCGGCCGGCACCGCCAGCCGCACCGCCGTCCCGCCCAGCGCGGTCGCCTCCGGCGCGCCGGGCAGCCGCTCCGGCAGCGGGGCGCCGTCCGGGACGTCCACCTCGATCTCCATCACCGGCCCGCCCGGGTCCACGGCCTCCGGCGGCTCCTGCGCCGGACGCAGCCCGCCGTCCGCGCCGACCAGGTAGGCGGCGCTGGTCCGCCCCGCCAGCCGGGCCGGGTCGTGGTCCACGAACAGCACCGTGCCGCCCGCCGCCGCCCGCTCGGCCGCCGCCTCGTCCAGCACCGCCCTGGCCCCGGGATCCAGCCCGGTCCAGGCCTCGTCCAGCAGCAGCACCCGGGCCTCGGCGATCAGCGCCTGCGCCACCGCGACCTTCTGGCAGGTGCCCTTGGACAGCCGGCTCAGCGGGGTGCCCGCCCGGTCCGCGATGCCGAACCGGTCCAGCCACTCCCCGGAGCGCCGCCGGGCCACCGCCTCCGACAGCCCGTGCACCCGGCCCACCCGCAGCAGGTACGAGGCCGCGTCGAACGGCAGCGCCGGCGGGAAGCGCTCCGGCACGTACGCCGCCGCCCCGGGCCGCACCACCCGGCCGGTGCTCGGCCGCTCGATCCCGGCCACCAGCCGCAGCAGGGTCGACTTGCCGCTCCCGTTCGCCCCGGCGATCCGCACCAACTCCCCCGGTCCTGCGGCCAGCTGGACGTCCCGCAGGATCCACCGGCCGCCGCGCCCGTACCGCTTGCCGACCGCGGTCAGCTCCATCCGCACGTCCGTCTCCCTCCGAACCGTACGAAGGCTATCCACCGCCGGTAAGACCGGCGTGAACACGGCGGTCGGCAATCGTCCTCCCGCGCGCCGGAGTTCACGCCGGGGCAGGCGGGTCCACCGTACGGTCCCGTTTGGCCTTGACGAACTGATGATCCCTAGGATCGCCGGGTGAATACCGGACGACGACCGAAGACCAGGCTCGGCAGCCTGCTGGCCGCCCTGGCGATAACGGGCGCCTCGCTGCTCCTCGGCCTGCCCGCCCACGCCGACGAACCCTCAGCCGGCGCCTCCCCCGCGCCCAAGGAGAACCCCAGGGTCGACCTGATCCTGGACGTCAGCGGCTCCATGAACATCGCCGACATCCAGGGCAAGAGCCGCATCTCGGTGGCCCAGAACTCGCTGAACGAGGTGATCGACGCCCTGCCCACGGAGACCGAGTTCGGCATCCGTACCCTCGGCGCCACCTACCCCGGCAACGACAAGACCGTCGGCTGCCAGGACACCAAGCAGCTCTTCCCGGTCGGCAAGACCAACAAGGTCGAGGCCAAGACCGCGGTCGCCACCCTGCGCCCCACCGGCTGGACCCCGATCGGCCTGGCCCTGCGCGGCGCGGCCCAGGACCTCGGCAAGGGCGAAGCGACCCGCCGGATCGTCCTGATCACCGACGGCGAGGACGACTGCGCCCCGCCCGACCCGTGCGACGTGGCCCGCGAACTCGCCGCCCAGGGCATCCACCTGGTGGTCGACACCCTCGGCCTGGCCCACGACGACAAGACCACCCAGCAGCTGATCTGCATCGCCAACGCCACCGGCGGCAGCTTCACCGACGTCCGCACCCCCCAGCAGCTCACCGACAAGGTGAAGCAGCTGGTCGACCAGAGCAACGACACCTACACCATCAACCCGGTCAAGACCACCGGCACCGACAAGTGCGAGAGCGCCCCGGTGCTCACCCCCGGCGTCTACAGCGACCGGGAGAAGTTCTCCGAGCACCGCGTCTACAAGGTCCCGGTCAAGTCCGGTCAGGAGCTGCGCGCCTCGGTCAGCGTGGGCCTCGACCGCGCGATGGCCCGGGACTACGGCGTGCTGCTCCAGGCCACCAGCGCCACCGGCCAGGAGCTCGTCCGCGGCACCGACGCCGGCAGCACCCGCACCGACGTGATCTCCACCGGCCTGCGCTGGTCCACCGACGACTCCAAGGGCTACGTCACCGCGAGCCCGACCGGCTCGGCCAAGGACAAGCCGGACACCACCGTCTGCCTGGTCGTCAGCAACTCGCTGGCCCCGCAGCCCGGCGTCCACACCGACCCCGGCATGCCGCTGGAGCTGACCGTCGACCTGGCCTCCGCCTCGCCCGCCCCCGAGGGCGCCGCGATGGGCCTCGGCCGCGGCTGGATCCTGCTGCTCACCCTCACCCTGTCCGGCCTGGTCTTCGGCCTGGTCGCCGGCTGGATCGCACGCTGGCGGATCGCCGTCTGGCGGGAGAACTGACCATGCGTACGACGATCCGCGGCGCCCTCGCCGCCCTCGCCCTGCTGCCCGCCCTCGCGCTGGGCGCCCCGGCCGCCTCCGCCGCCTCGCCGTCCCCCTCGGCCACCGCGAGCGGCACTCCGGCCCCGGCCACCAAGGCCGGCACCTCCTTCCTGACCGCGGTCAACCTCTCCCCCGGGCAGGACGCCAACGTCTCCGTCTCCACCGGTGACTACCTGTACTGGGCGTTCGGCGCCTCCGAGGGCCAGACCCCGACGGTCAACCTGACCGTCAACCTGGCCCCCTCGACGGACCGGCACGGCCCGCAGACCTGGACCGTCGAGGTCTTCGACGGGCTGCGCCGCCGCCAGGCCTGCACCGCCGGCACCCAGAACGCCACCGGCGACCAGAGCGCCACCACCCTGGCGCTGAACTGCACCCTGCGCGAGGTCCGCACCTGGGCCGAGCCGTGGTCCGGCGACCCGCTGCCCGGCACCTACTACGTCCGGCTGTCGGTCACCGACGCCCCGCAGCCCGACCTCGGCCTGGCCGCCACCGCCCAGCTGCACGTCGCCGCCAAGGGCAACGCCGACAACGCCCAGCCCGAGGGCGGCACGCTCAAGGCCCCGCTGGTCCCGCCGGTCGGCGGAGGTGCCGGCACCGCCAAGGCCGCGGCCCCGGTCGCGGAGAAGGAGCACTGGTACACCGGCTGGTTCTCCGGCTGGAACAGCCGCTGGTACTGGACCATCGGCGGCGGCTTCCTGGCCGCCCTGGCCGGCGTCCTCGGCTACCACCTGACCCGGCACCCGCGCGGGCGCCGCCCCGGCCACTACGGCGCCGTCCCGCCCCAGGGCTCGCACCAGCACGGCTCCTACGCCGAGCGCCCGTAGTAACCCCGCACGAGCGAGGGCCGGCCGGACACCTTCCGGCCGGCCCTCCGGCGTCTCCGCCCCGGGTCCTCGCCCCCGGGTCAGCCCTTGAACAGGTTGTGCCCCACGTCGGACGGCACCTCGTCCTGGACCGGCTTGCTGCCCGGCTCCGGCACGTGCTCGCCGGGCACCGGCTCGGTGCTCTCCCGGTGCAGCAGCACCACGCCGTCCTCGGCCCAGAGCTGCCGGTAGCCGTGCGCCAGCAGCAGCCGGATCCGGTCGGCCTGCTCCTTGTCCGTCTTGAACGGGAAGGACCGCTTGTCGGACCGGGTCAGCACGTACTCGCGCCCGCGCGGCGTCCCGTCCACCAGCACCACGTCGGTCCGGGCGGTCAGCCGCGGCGCGATCTGGTTGTCCGCCTCCACCGAGGCGCCGTCCGGGATCAGCGCGGCCGCCCGGACCAGCGCCGCCTCGCTCGCCCGGGGCTCCCAGGAGGACGGCACCGCCAGCTGCAGCAGCCCGATCGGCACCGCCGCGACCAGCGCCACCCCGACCGTGCCCAGGCCCAGCAGCCGGGCCCGCCGACGGGTCCGCTCGGGCCGTTCGACGCCGCTCATCCGCCCCAGCACCTCGACCGTGGCGGCCAGCAGGACCGGCCAGAGCATCGAGTCGTAGTGCCGGGCGATCGACCAGTGGTTGGGGTTGCTGGAGAGGATCCGCTCGGCCAGCAGCGGCACCATGCACAGCACGGTGGCCGAGCGCAGCGGCAGCAGGAACAGCGTGCCGAACAGCCAGAGCAGCAGCAGCGGCTTCAGCGGCTGGTCGAAGGCGGTCTGCACCAGCAGGAACGGGTCGTGCAGCAGGTTCCGCAGCGCCTCGCCGCCGTCGTCGCCGAGCGCCTTGTAGTTCCAGTAGTAGCCCGGCTCGCCGCCCATCGCCGGGATCAGCCACTTGATCGCCACCGCCGAGGCGATCGGTCCGCCGAGCAGCAGCCCGACCCCGGTGAACCGCCCGGCGCGGTCCCCGGTGCGGCGGGTGCGCAGCAGCAGCACCAGCCCGTACGCGCCGACCAGCAGCCCCAGGTCCTCCTTGGTGCAGCACAGCAGCACCGCGGCGAGCACCACCGTGCCGTAGCGGCGGGCCTGGCCGCGCTCCAGCATCAGCAGGGTCAGCGGGACGGCGAAGGCGACCTCGTGGAAGCCGACCCGGGAGGCGACCAGCAGCGGCCAGCCGAGCGCGTAGACCAGTCCGGCCAGGTCGGCGGCCCGGCGGGCGGTGCGCGGCTCGGCGGCGGCGAAGGAGTGCGCGGCGATCCGGCGGATCAGCGGCACCCCGAGCGCGAACAGCAGCGCCTGCCCGATGATCAGCGAGCGCGGGTCGTCCCAGATCCAGTACAGCGGCGCGAGCAGCGCCAGCACCGGGGAGAAGTGGTCACCCAGCAGCGAGAACCCGGGCGGGAACTCGTGGTGGTAGTACTTCAGCGTCGAGACCGGCAGTCCGAAGTGGGCGTACCCGCGCACGCCCTGGTCGAAGATGCCGAGGTCGAAGCCGCCGAGCGAGACGGAGGCCCAGCCCTGCAGGCCGATGGCGCACATCACCACGAAGCACAGCACGCCGAGCAGCACGGTGCGTCGGGCGGGCATGCCCAGGACGGCCGCGGCCCTGCGGGCGGCGGGCACGGCGGCCGGGGGCGACGACGGGGTCGCGGTCTGGGTGGTCACGTCGGCTCCGGTCCGTCTCTGGTCCGTCAGGCCCGATTGGTCAGGGCGTGATCTCGGTCGGCATCGCGGTCACGGTCGGCATCGTGGTCGAGCCTGGCGCCGAGCAGTGCCCAGGCCCCGGCCGAGGCGTCGACCGCCTGCCGGCGGGCGCGGTACAGCCGCAGGCCGATGACGACCAGCACGGCGATGCCCAGCGGCGGGTAGATCGAGCCGGGCAGCTGCCAGTACCAGGCGACCCCACGGCCCCAGCGGTGCGGCACGGTCCACATCACGTGGGAGAGGAACACCACCAGCGTCACGCCCAGCAGCACCCGGCGGCCGGTGCTCCGGGCCTCCGCGGCCAGCAGCGCGATCAGCGGGATGCACCAGACCCAGTGGTGGGTCCAGCTGATCGGGGAGACCAGCAGCGCGGTGAGGGCGGTGCAGACGGCGCCCCAGGCGTCGGCCCGGCGCAGCACGCGGGCGGAGCGCCCGGCGAGCACGGCCACCCCGAGCCCGAGCGTGGCGACCAGCGCGGAGGCGATCAGCCCGACCGTGCCGGGGTCGTTGACGTCGAGCAGCCGGCAGACCGCCCCGCGCAGCGACTGGTTGTCCACCAGCACGGTCACGCCGACCCGGCTCGGGTCCCACAGGTACTTGGTCCAGAAGCCGTACGAGCCGTCCGGCAGCGCGACCCAGCCGATCAGGCCGGCCGCCAGGAAGGTGCCGATGGAGACCAGGGCGGCCCGGATCCGGCCGGTCAGGAACAGGTAGACGGTGAACAGGCCCGGGGTGATCTTGATCGCGGTGGCCAGGCCGATGCCGACGCCCTTGAACCGGCCGCGGTCCGAGCGGGTCAGGTCCCACAGCACCAGGCAGAGGATGGCGAGGTTGACCTGGCCGTACTGGAAGGTGGTGTACACCGGCTCCAGCCAGACACCGAGGCCGGTGGCGAGGATCGTGGCGGCCGGGCGGTACCGCCGGGCCGGCCAGCCGGCCAGCTTGAGCGACAGGTGCACGGCCAGGCCGAGCAGCGCGTAGTTGCCGAGCATCACCAGGACGCGCAGCGGGCTCACGTCGAACCAGGTGCTCGGCACGAACAGCATCGCGGCGAACGGCGGGTAGGTGGCCGGCAGGTCCCAGCCGGGCAGCCGCATCGCGTACAGGTCGTCCCCGTTGACGACGGCCTGCCCCTCGGCCCGGTAGACGAGCATGTCGACCATGTTCGCCCCGTGCAGGTGCCGCTGGACGACGAACGCCGCCAAGGACACCACGGCGACGCAAGCCGCCGCGATGGTCCAGGAATTCGGTCTTCCGTTTGCCGGGCCGCCGCCGGGGCCCTCCGGGTCCGCCTGCCGCGTCCACCGTTTCAGACCGAACTCGCGCACCGCGATGGCACCCCGTTGAGATAGACCAGATCGTTTCCCTCGTCACCGTCTGGGCCCACCCACCATAACCGACCCCTCTGAGACGCCCCCGAGTCCCAAAGTCCGTCAGATTCCCCCTGGTCAAAGGGGTGTGAGCTCCGTCACGAGTCGACTGCCCGCCCCCGCAGGGAGCCACAAAACGCGAAATCCCGCCGGGAGTTGACTCCCGGCGGGATTTGCTGAACCGGTCGGAACCGGCCCGTTGGGTGGAGCTGAGGGGATTCGAACCCCTGACCCCCTCGATGCGAACGAGGTGCGCTACCGGACTGCGCCACAGCCCCAACGAGAAGAAACTCTAGCACCTTTCGGAGGGGGTCCGTGACCACCCCCGGGTCGGGGGTGGTCACGGCGGTCATTCGTTGGCCGCGCGCGGGCGGGACTCCGGAACCGGGGCCTCCGCGTACTGGTCGAACAGCGGGGTGCTGCGGGACTCGGCGGGGCGGCCGGCGGTCCAGGTGCCGGGGGCCGACAGGTCGAGGCCGCGGGAGACCCGGGGGGCGACCGGCGCGGTGACGTAGGTCGGCAGCGGGACGGGCACCGGCTCCCAGGAGTCCGGGCCGGCCGCGCCGCGCTCGCGCATGCCGTCGACCCACTCCTCGTGCTCGGTCGCCTCGGCCACCGCCGAGGCGGAGGGCACGGAGACGGTGGCCTCCCCCGCGTCGGCGGCCAGCCGCAGGTGCGGACGGCGGCCGGAGCGGTGCTCGGCGGGGGCGGCCCGGTCCGGCTCCTCCGCGACGGGCGCCTCGACCGTGGGCCGGTCGTCCGCCGGGGCCTCGGTGCGCTGCCGCTCGCGCTGGCGCAGCCGCTCGGCCGCCTGGGCGGCCCGGGCCCGGTCCAGCTTCACCTCGTACCGCTGGCGCTCCAGCCTGCGCAGGTGGCCGATGTAGAGGGTGAGGAGGACCGCCGGGACCGCCGGGACCCAGAGGAAGGCCAGGCCGGCCACCGCGGCGACCACCGCGCCGAGGGCGAAGGCGAGGAAGAGGGCGGTGACCATCCGGCGCCGGCGGGCCAGCAGCCGCGCCCGGCGCTCGGCTCCGCCCGCCCGCACGGGGGCGGGCCGTTCGGCCGGACGCTCCACCGGGGGTTCGGGCTCCCGCGCGACGGGGTCGCCGGAGGCGGCCTCGTCCCGTTCGGGAGGACCGTCGTTGCTCTGCTCGCCGTCACGCGGTTCGTCGCCCAGGGCCCGGGCCGCCCGCCGCTCCAGCGCCGAACGCCCGGCCAGCAGGCGGATGGCGGTGCTGAAGCGTTCCGTCGGGCGCGCCTCGTTGAGTTCGTCCTGCCTGCGGAGCCACATCGGCACCAGATAGGCGGCCCAGGCCCCTACGATGACGGCGTAGATAAGGCCGCTACTGCTCACGATTCACACCGTACGGGCGCCGGGGAAGGCCTGGCAGCAATTTGGCGCGGCGTGTCGTGTGATCAAGCTGATTCTCCGACTATTTTGCCGGCATTTGTGACGGTCCGCCACCGCGCCGATGCGATATCGATATTTCATTCGAACATATATTCAATTATCGAGTTCTCGCCCGGAACTGAGCGCCCGCCAGCGCTCCAGCATCCCCTCCGGGACCTCCTCGGCGGTCAGCGCGTAGACCAGGTGGTCCCGCCAGTCCCCGTCGATGTGGAGATAGCGCGGGCGGATTCCCTCCGAGCGGAAGCCGAGCTTTTCCACCACCCGTCGACTGGGGCCGTTCTCCGGACGGATGCAGACCTCGATCCGGTGCAGACCGAGGGTGTGGAAGCAGTAGTTCACCGAAAGCGCCACGGCCGTCGGCATGATGCCCCGGCCGGCCACCGCCTCGTCGATCCAGTAACCGACGTTGGCCGAGCACATCGAGCCCCAGGTGATCCCGCCGACGGTCAACTGGCCGACCAGCTGGCCCTTGTAGAGCACCACGAAGGGCAGCATCCGGCCGGCCGAGGCCTCGCCGCGCAGGAAGCGGACCATCTGCCGGTAGGTCGGTCGGGGCCCGGCGGCCTGGCCCGCCGGGCCGGGCGGCACGGTGGCCTCCCAGCGGCGCAGCCAGTCCCGGTTGCGGCGGCTCACCTCCTGCCACTCGCGCTGGTCGCGGGCCCGGATCGGGCGCAGCACGACCTCCCCCTCCTGGAGCTCTACCGGCCAGCCGGCGTTCAGTGCGCTCTCCCGGAAGCTGGTGCGTCGGGTCGGGGGTGGTCCCCGCCGCCGAGCTGGTCGACGGCGTGGGCGAGCAGCGGCTCCAGGACGGCCAGGCCGTCCCTGACGCCGCCGGTCGAACCCGGCAGGTTGACGATCAGGGTACGTCCGGCGAGCCCGGCGAGCCCGCGGGAGAGCGCCGCGGTCGGCACCTTGTCACGGCCGTACGCGCGGACGGCCTCGGCGATGCCGGGGACCTGCCGGTCGATGACCCGGGCGGTCATCTCGGGGGTGAGGTCCATCGGCGAGATGCCGGTGCCGCCGGTGGTCAGCACCACGTCGTACCCGGCGGCGACGGCCTCGCGCAGCGCCGCCTCGACCGGCTCGCCGTCCGGGACGACCCGGGGGCCGTCGACGGTGAAGCCCATCGCGGTCAGACCGGCCACCAGCAGCGGGCCGCCCTTGTCCTCGTACACCCCGGCCGAGGCCCGGTTGGAGACCGTCACGGCGAGCGCCCTCATGCGCCCACCTCGCTTCGCTCGGCAGGCGCTTCGCGCAACCCGCACCTTTCGACGGTGAGCTCGCTTCGCTCACTCACTCCGCCACCTCCGGCGCGAACCAGTCGCCGCTCTTGCCGCCGGTCTTGCTGAGCACCCGGACGGACTCGATGGCGGCGCCCTTGTCCACCGCCTTGACCATGTCGATCACGGTCAGCGCGGCGACCGTCACCGAGGTCAGCGCCTCCATCTCGACGCCGGTGCGGTCGGTGGTCTTCACAGTGGCGGTGATCTCGACCGCGTCGTCCGCGACGGCGAGGTCGACCTTGACGCCGGAGACCGCGATCGGGTGGCAGAGCGGGATCAGGTCCGGGGTCCGCTTGGCGCCCATGATCCCGGCGATCCGGGCCACCGCGAGGGCGTCGCCCTTGGGCACGCCCTCCCCCCGCAGCAGTTCCACCACCCGCGGGGAGACCCGGACCCGCCCGGCGGCGACGGCGGTGCGCGCGGTGGCGGCCTTCTCGGACACGTCGACCATCCGGGCGGCGCCCTGTTCGTCGACGTGGGTGAGGCGGTCGCCGGGGTTCGGTGTCGTCACGGGTAACTCCAGGGGCGCGCAGGTCGAATACCGCGCTACGGTACCGCTCCCTCACTCACCCGCTCGCCTCCGGGCGCTCCCGACCCGGCGCCGACGGTCGGCGCTCCCTCGCTCCTCCGTCGTTCCTTCGCTTCTCCCTCTCGGCACCGGCGCACCCCTTCGGCTCGGGGCGGGGCCACTCGCCCGCTCGCCTCCGGGCGCTCCCGACCCGGCGCCGACGGTCGGCGCTCCCTCGCTCCTGCGTCGTTCCCTCGCTTCTCCCTCTCGGCACCGGCGCGCCCCTTCGGCTCGGGGCGGGGCCACTCGCCCGCTCGCCTCCGGGCGCTCCCGACCCGGCGCCGACGGTCGGCGCTCCCTCGCTCCTCCGTCGCGGCACCGGCGCGCCCTTCGGCTCGGGGCGGGGACCGCGGTCAGGACTCCAGTAGCACCACGTCGACCTCGCTGCCGGCCGGCAGCTCGGTGGTGTCCTCGGGGACGGTGATCAGGCAGTTCGCCCGGGCCAGTGCCCCGACCAGGTGCGAGTCGGCGCCGCCCACCGGCTCCACGGTGCCGTCCGCCGCCGAGTAGCTGCCGCGCAGGAACTGCCGGCGGCCGGCCGGGGAGCGCAGCGCGGACGGGCAGAGCGCGCGCACCACCGGGCGGTGGACGTCGGCCGCACCCAGCATGGTGCGGATGACCGGGCGGACGAAGAGCTCGAAGGAGATGTAGGCGCTCACCGGGTTGCCGGGCAGGGCGAGCAGCGGCACCCCGGCCGCGCCGCCGATCCGGCCGAAGCCCTGCGGCTTGCCGGGCTGCATCCGCAGCTTGCGGAACTCGACATTAGCGGCTCCGCCGCGGGCGCCGCCCCCGAAGGACTCGAAGACCTCCTTGACCACGTCGTAGGCGCCGACGCTGACCCCGCCGCTGGTGACGATCAGGTCGGCCCGGCCGAGCTGGTCCTCCAGGACGGCGCGCAGCCGGTCCGCGTCGTCGGGGACGGCGCCGACCCGGTAGGCGATGGCGCCGGCCTCCTGGGCGGCCGCGGTGAGGGTGAAGCTGTTGGAGTCGGCGATCTGCCCGGGCCCGACCGGTTCGCCGGGCTGGACCAGCTCGCTACCGGTGGAGAGCACCACCACCCGGGGGCGCGGGCGGACCTTCACGGTGGCCCGGCCGACCGCGGCGAGCAGGCCGAGCTGGGTGGGGCCGAGCCGGGTGCCGGCCGTCAGCACGGTGGTGCCTGCCGCGACGTCGCTGCCGCGGCGGCGGATGTGCGCGCCCTCGGCGACCGGGCGCAGCACCCGGACCTCCTCGTCCGCGACCGGCGCGGTCATCGCGGCGGCGGCCAGCCCGGTGCCGGTACCGCCGTCGGTCCACTCGACCGGGGCGACGGCCTGGGCGCCGGGCGGCAGGGGTGCGCCGGTCATGATCCGGGCGGCCTGGCCGGGGCCGACCTTGGGCAGCTCGCCCGCGCCGGCGGCGATGTCGCCGACGACGGTGAGCACCGACGGGTAGGTGTCGGTGGCGCCCTCGGTGTCGGCGGTGCGGACCGCGTAGCCGTCCATCGAGCTGTTGTCGAAGGGCGGCAGGTCGCCGTCGGCGACCACGTCCTCCTCCAGCCGGCAGCCCTGGGCGTCGAGCAGTTGGAGCTCGATCACGGGCAGTGGGCCGACGGCGGCCAGCACGTCGGCGCGGTGCTCGTCCACGGTCCAGAAACGAGGAGCCGCCGGTGGCCGGTCCGCGGACCCGTCGCAGCAGGCTGCGGGGGTGGTGCTGTGCTCCGTGGACCCGGTCATCGGCGGCTCGCTCTCTGTGTGGTGTGTCAGTCCTGCAGCTCGGAGCCGACGAACTCGCGCAGCCAGGAGCGGAACTCCGGGCCGAGGTCCTCGCGCTCGGCGGCCAGTCGGACGATAGCGCGCAGGTAGTCGGCGCGGTCACCGGTGTCGTAGCGGCGGCCCTTGAAGAGCACGCCGTGCACCTGGCCACCGGCCTCGGCGTCGCGGGTGGTCAGTTCGCGCAGGGCGTCGGTGAGCTGGATCTCGCCGCCGCGGCCGGGCGGGGTCTCCCGCAGCACGTCGAAGACCAGCGGGTCGAGGACGTAGCGGCCGATGACGGCGTAATTGGAGGGGGCCTCGCCGGGCTCGGGCTTCTCGACCAGGTCGGTCACCTGGAAGACGTCCTCGCCGAAGCCGTTGGCCTTGACGGCGGCGCAGCCGTAGAGGTGGATCTGGGAGGGGTCGACCTCCATGAGGGCGACGACCGAGCCGCCGAGCTCCTGCTGCACCTCGATCATGCGGGCGAGCAGCGGGTCGCGCGGGTCGATCAGGTCGTCGCCGAGCAGGACGGCGAAGGGCTGGCCGGCGACGTGCTGCTCCGCGACGGAGACGGCGTGGCCGAGGCCCTTCGGGTCGCCCTGGCGGACGTAGTGCATGTTGGCCAGCTCGACGGACTCGCGGACCCGGCGCAGGCGGTCCTCGTCGCCCTTGCGGACGAGCAGCTCCTCCAGCTCGTAGGCGCGGTCGAAGTGGTCCTCCAGCGCGCGCTTGTTACGGCCGGTGACCATCAGTATGTCGGACAGGCCGGCGGCGGAGGCCTCCTCGACGACGTACTGGATGGCCGGCTTGTCGACGACGGGCAGCATCTCCTTCGGGGTGGCCTTGGTCGCCGGGAGGAAGCGGGTGCCCAGTCCGGCCGCGGGTACCACGGCCTTGGTTACCGGAATTCGGGAGGTGGTCGTCGTCATGCGTTTACCTTACTCAGGCACGTTTTCGCCCGGGGCCGAGCGCGTTCGGACGGCTAGGACAGCACGTCTCGGGGCACGGCCGCAGTGGCAGGCGGATGGGCAGTGACCGGTTGGGCCAGGGGGTCCCGTCCGGTACAGGCCGACAGACTACCCGCCTTTCCCGAACGGTCACGTTCGGCAGTCGACGGCCGCTGCGGGGCGGAAGGGGGCTGCTCACGGGGCCCGCCGGAGGGCTGTCCGGGGCGCGGTGCGATCCGCCAGCAGTCGCCGCCGGCCGCCCGCGCCGTGGCCAGCGCGGCGTCCGCGGAGCGCAGCAGGACGGCCGCGTGGGTGCCGTCCTCGGGCAGCACGGCGATGCCGACGGCGGCGGTCAGGCCGTTGCCCCCGACCGGGCGGGGCGCCCGGGTGCCGGAGGACCAGTCGAGCAGCAGGTGCCGGCGGACCGACCAGACCAGCCGCTCGGCGACCTGCACGGCGCCCTCGGAGCCGGTGTCCGGCAGCACCACCAGGAACTCCTCGCCGCTGTAGCGGCCCAGGGTGTCGGCGCGGCGGATCTCCATCGCGAGCCGCTGGGCGAGGTCGCGCAGTATCGCGTTGCCGCGGGCGCGGCCGTGCTCGGCGATGACCGCGTCGAAGCCGGCGATCTCCAGCAGCAGCACGGCCAGCGGGCGCGGGCCGTCGGCCTGGCCGGTGTGCTCGGCGCGGCGGGCCCGTTCGATCTCCCGGTCCAGGGTGAGCTGCAGGTGGCGGTAGTTCCAGACGCCGGTGAGCGAGTCGCAGGAGGCGGTGCGCTCCAGTTCGGCGCAACGCTCCTCCAGTTCGGCGATCCGCCCGTTCAGCCGTTCCCGGTCCTCGGCGGCCTCGGTCCGCTCCCGGCGCACGCGCAGTCCGAGCACGGTGGCGCCGACCAGCGCGGGGGCGCTCAGCGCGGCCAGGGCCTGGACCAGCAACGGGGTGGACAATCGGGGCGCCCTTTCGCGTGTCAGGCTCTGCGCGTCACGGTTTTCGGACGTGGAGGATCCGGTGCACAACGAGAAGAGCGACCTGAGGACACGGCTGCTGACGCGGCGCCGCGCGCTCACCGCCGAGGGGCGCGCTGAGGCCGCCCGCGCGCTGGCCGGACACGCCTGGGAGCTGGCCGCGCCCGGCGCCACGGTGGCCGCCTACGTCTCGGTGGGCGCGGAGCCCGGGACCAGGCCGCTGCTGGACGCGCTGCGCGAGAGCGGGGTGCGGGTGCTGCTGCCGGTCCTGCTGCCGGACAACGACCTGGACTGGGCCGAGTACGCCGGGCCGGAGGCGTTGGCCCCGGCCGGGCGCGGGCTGCTGGAGCCGGTCGGGCCGCGGCTGGGGCCGGAGGCCGTGACGGGGGCCTCGGTGGTGCTGCTGCCGGGCCTGGCGGTGGACCGGGGCGGGCTGCGGCTGGGCCGGGGCGGCGGCAGCTACGACCGGGTGCTGGCCCGGCTGGGGCGGGCGGGGGTGCGGCCGGTGCTGGCGGTGCTGCTGTACGAGCACGAGCTGCTGGAGCGGGTGCCGGCCGAGCCGCACGACCTGCCGGTGGACCTGGCGGTCACGCCCTCGGGGGTGCGGGCGCTCGGCTGAGACGGCGGCGGCCCCGCTCCCCGGGGAGGGGAACGGGGCCGCGCCGCGTGCCGTACGGGCGTCAGCCGTTGCTGAGCACCAGCTTGTGCTTGGTGGCCTTCTCGACCGCGTCCGGGGTGAACGCCCAGGTCAGCAGCTTGCCCTTGAGCCAGAGGTCGGTCTGGTCGTTGTAGTTGGCGTGGAACGCGTGACCGGATTCGCCGCCGACGTTGATCCAGCGCGAGGAGTCCAGGTCGTTCAGGTCGACCACCATCCGCATCGACGGGATCCAGTCGACCTGGTAGCCGGCCGCCGCGTTCCAGCCCGCCGCGTCGACCGCCGCCGAGCTGCCGGAGAGGCGGTAGGGGCCGCGGTTGAGCAGCTTGTGGACGGCGCCGGAGGCGATCGAGGAGTTGTCGGTGCCGAGGGTCTGCTCGCGCAGCTCCAGCTTGTGCAGGCGGCCCCAGCTCCAGGTGGAGATGTCCTTGCCGAGCAGCGAGGTCAGGTCCTGCCGGGCGTTCTTCATCGCCTCCTTGAGCAGGTTGTCCAGGCCCTTCTGCTCCTTGTGCTGGGAGTCGATGTACGTCCACCACGAGCTGTCGGGCTTGTCGAGCTGGGCGCGCACCACCTCGGTCCAGCGGTCGCCGCCGTCCGGCTGGGCCTTGCCCGGGTCGCGGGTGCCGCACTCGGTGACGATCTTGCTGGAGCTGTCCGGCTTGGTCGGGTCGTCCTGCTGGCGCACCAGCAGGCAGTTGTTCTTGGCCCGGATGTCGGCCGGGAACTTCTGGCCGAAGGCGAGGATGAGCAGGTTGCGCCAGACGCCGTTGTAGTAGGCGGCGGCGGCCGAGTCGGCGTCCTGGTGGAAGTTCCAGTCCTTCAGCAGGTCCTGGGCCTGGCGCACGTACGGGTCGTCGATCTGCTGCTTGAGCAGCAGCGGGACCAGCGTCTTGGCCATGGTGCTGGTGTTGTCCAGCTGGAGGGTCTGCATGTCGTCCGGCGAGATCTTGCCGTTGTTCTTGAGCAGGCCCTCGATCTGGTCGGTGATCTCCTTGGCCCGGGTGCCGTACTCCCAGTCCTTGGTCAGGTTGTACTTGTAGCTCGGGTCGACCACGGCCTGGTTGGCGGTGACGATGTAGCCGACGGCCGGGTTGAAGCTGTACGGCAGGGCGGTGAAGGGGACCGGGTCCGGCTTCCACTGGTAGGAGGAGTCCCAGCCCGGGGCGGGCATGGAGCCGTCGCCCTTGCCGCGCACCGGGATGACGCCGGGGGCCTGGTAACCGATGTTCTTGGCGTCGGCGTAGATCAGGTTCTGCGCGGGGACGGCGAAGTCCTTGGCGGCGTTCCGGAAGTCGTCCCAGTTCTTCGCCCGGTCCAGCTCGAACACGGCGTCCATGGTCCTGCCGGGGCTGAGCGCCGTCCACTGCAGGGCGACGCCGTAGCCGCCGGTGCCGCGGTCGGGGGCGGAGCTGCCGTTAGGGGCGTACTTGCCGACGTTCTGCTGCTCGGTGCTCGTGTCGGAGATGAGCGGGGCGCCGGTCTGGGTGGTGCGGACGGTGATGGTGCGGTCCTCGCCGCCGGCGACCTTGATGGTCTCCTTGCGGAGGTCGAACTTCACGTCCTTGCCGTCCACCTGGTAGGTGTCCGGGCCGGTCACCTTCTCCAGGTAGAGGTCGGAGACGTCGGCGCCGAGGTTGGTGAAGCCCCAGGCGATGTCCTTGTTGTGGCCGATCACCACGCCGGGCATGCCGGCGAAGGTGAAGCCGGAGACGTCGAACTGGCAGGCCGGCGAGGCGGTCCGGCAGTGCAGGCCCATCTGGTACCAGACCGAGGGCAGGCCGGGGCCGAGGTGCGGGTCGTTGGCCAGCAGCGGCTTGCCGGTGGTGGTGTGCGAGCCGGCGACCACCCAGGAGTTGGAACCGATGCCCTGGCCGGGGCGGCCGAGCAGCTGCGGCATCCCGTCGATCCGGTCGGTGAGGCCCTGGACCAGCGCCTTGGTGGTGGCGGCGCCCTGGGCGGTGTTGCCGCCGGAGGTCGCACCGGGCTGGGTGGAGCCGTCGGCGGGGCGGTAGGTGTCGCCGCTGACGGTGCCGGTCTTCACGATCGTGCCGTTGCGGGAGTACGGGTAGTCCGGGTACAGCTCGGCGATCTTGTCCGGGCCGAAGTCCTGGGCGAGCAGCGAGCGGTCGATCTCCTCCTGGAGGTTCCCGGAGAGGTTCCAGGCCATCGCCTTGAGCCAGGCCACCGAGTCCACCGGGGTCCACTGCTCGGGCTTGTAGCCGCTGTTGACGGCGCCGAGCACGGCGTACTCCAGCGAGGCCTTCTCCCCGCCGGGGTGCTCGGCCAGCCAGGCGTTCACGCCGTCCGCGTAGGCCTGCAGGTACTTCTTGGTCTCCGGCGACAGCTTGGTCTTGAACTCCTGCTCCGCCACCTGGTGCCAGCCCATGGTGCGGATGAAGGAGTCGGTGTCGACCTGGCTGTCGCCGAACATCTCGGACAGCCGGCCCGCGGTGATGTGCCGTCGGACGTCCATCTCCCAGAAGCGGTCCTGGGCCTGGACGTAGCCCTGGGCGCGGAACAGGTCCTCGGAGGTGTCCGCGTACAGCTGCGGGATGCCGTTGGCGTCGCGCTTGACGTCGACCGGCGCGCTCAGGCCCGCCACCTTGACCGTCCCGTCCACCTCCGGGAAGGACGCACGGACCGCGGTGACCCCGCGGTAGCCGCCGTAGCCGACGCCGGCCACCAGCAGCACGACCAGCACGATCACGATCAGACGGGCGCGCCGGAACTTCTTCGAGCGGGGCATCTGGGTCCTTGCGGTCCTGACTTCGGGGCGGGCGGGCGTGTCCAGGGCCTTGGGCCGTGACAGGGAACCACATTAGGCCGAGTCGGCGGAGCGCTGTGAACGGGGGACCAAACTAAAGACATGGCAAAATGTTAGACTGAGTAACGATCCGCAACAGGAGCATTGACGACTTCTTAGCGGGCCGGTGCTCGACAGCACCCTCCCTGTACACACGGAACACCCCAGCACCACCTGACACCCCGCCCGCCCATGCCTGCCCGAGGTGCCACTGCGTGAACGTCGCCCACCTGAACCAGCTCCTGCTCGAAGCCTCCGTGATCCTGCTCTTCGCGGTGGTCGCCGTCCGGTTCTCGACCCGATCAGGCCTGCCCAGTCTGCTGATCTACCTCGGGATCGGCGTGGCACTGGGCCAGAACGGGATCGGCGTCACCTTCAACAACGCCGAGCTGACCCAGGTGCTCGGCTACGCGGCGCTCGTGGTGATCCTGGCCGAGGGCGGCCTCAAGACCAACTGGCGCGAGGTCAGACCGGCGCTGCCGGCGGCCACCGTGCTGGCCACCGTCGGCGTCGGGATCAGCGTCTTCGTCACCGCGGCCGGCGCGCACTGGCTGGTCGGCCTGGACTGGCGGACCTCGCTGCTGCTCGGCGCGATCGTCTCCTCCACCGACGCCGCGGCCGTCTTCTCGGTGCTGCGGATGGTCCCGCTGCCGCACCGGCTCACCGGCCTGCTGGAGGCCGAGTCCGGCTTCAACGACGCGCCCGTGGTCATCCTGGTCGTCGCCTTCGCCTCCACCGGCGAACCGGACACCTGGTACGTGCTGCTCGGCACCATCGTCGCCGAGCTGGCGATCGGGGCGGCGATCGGACTGGCCGTCGGCAAGCTCGGCGCGTTCGCGATCAAGCACGTCGCGCTGCCCTCCTCGGGCCTGTACCCGATCGCCGTGGTGGCGCTGACCGTGCTCGCCTACGCCGGCGGTTCGCTGCTGCACGGCTCCGGTTTCCTCGCCGTCTACATCAGCGCGGTGATCCTCGGGAACTCCAAGCTGCCGCACGGACCGGCCGTGCGCGGCTTCGCCGACGGGCTGGCCTGGATCGGGCAGATCGGCATGTTCGTGCTGCTCGGGCTGCTCGCCGCGCCCGAGAGCATGGGCGGCGCCGTGGTGCCCGCGCTGGTGATCGGCGCGGTGCTGGTCTTCCTGGCCCGGCCGCTGTCCGTGATCCTCACGCTGACCCCGTTCCGGGTGCCCGGCCGCGAGCAGGCGCTGCTGAGCTGGGCCGGGCTGCGCGGGGCGGTGCCGATCGTGCTGGCCACCATCCCGGTGGTCTCCGGGGCGCACAGGGCCGGGGACGTGTTCAACATCGTCTTCATCCTGGTCGTCGTCTTCACCCTGCTCCAGGGCCCGACGCTGCCCTGGATGGCCAGGCGGCTGAAGATCGGCGAGGGCGCGATGGGCCAGGACCTCGACATCGAGTCCGCGCCGCTGGAGAAGCTGCACGGGCACCTGCTGTCGGTCTCGCTCTCCCCGGCCTCACGGATGTCCGGCGTGGAGATCAGCGAGCTGCGGCTGCCCAAGGGGGCGGCGGTCACCCTGGTCGTGCGGGAGGGCAACTCCTTCGTGCCGGACAAGGCGACGATGCTGCGCGGCGGGGACGAGCTGTTGGTGGTCACCACGGACGAGGTGAGCGAGGCGGCGGAGCGGCGGCTGCGGGCCGTGGACAAGGGCGGCAAGCTGGCGGGGTGGCTGAAGGGGCGGTGACGGCGGGGAGTGCCGGGGCTACGGGTGCTGCCGTGAGGTAGGTGGCCTGGCGGAATCTACGCGCGTAACTGTATGCTGGTCCGACTACGCCGTATAACTACCGTTAGACCACCCCCAGCATCTGCCTGACGCAGAGTTGGCGCGACCGCTCGGCGGCCGCGGTCCGGCCCCGGCCCACCAGGCTCGGCCGACCCGGTATCTACCCCGGTCGACGCGCGAGAGGACGACTCTCGGCGCCGTCGGGGCCACCCCATGCCCTGCCGCGCTACCAGGCAGCAGGAAGGACCGACCGTGACGGCCCGCCGAACGGTCGAGATCGCCGCGGACTCCACTCCGGACACCGCTCTGGACACCGCGGCCAGCACTGTGGACACCGCCGCCGAGACGCCCGCCAAGGTCGGGTACGGCGCGCTGCTGCGCACGCCCGGCGCCTGGACGTTCCTCGCCCCCGCTTTCATCGCGCGGCTGCCCTACGCGATGCTCAGCATGGGCATCCTGCTGCTCGTCAAGGACACCCACGGCTCGTACGGCACCGCCGGCACCGTCACCGCGATCGCCGCCGTCGCGCAGGCCCTGATCGGCCCGCAGACCGGGCGCCTCGCCGACCGGTACGGGCAGGCCGCCGTCCTCGTCCCGACCGTCGCGGTGCACGCGGCCTCGGTCGCCCTGCTGATCACCCTGGCGCTCGGCCACGCGCCGGCCTGGAGCCTGTTCCTGGCCGCCGTTCCGACCGGCGCGAGCGTTCCGCAGATCGGCGCGATGGTCCGGGCCCGCTGGATCGCCACGATCGGCGCCGACGGTGCGTCCGCCTCCTCGGCGGCCAAGGTGAGCACCGCGTTCGCCTTCGAGTCCGTGACGGACGAGTTCACCTTCGTGATCGGTCCGATCCTGGCCGCCAAGATCGCCACCTCGGTCAGTCCGTCCACCGCGCTGATCACGGAGGCCGCACTGACCTTCGTCGGCGGCCTGGTCTTCGCCGCCCGGCGCGGCACCGCGCCCGCCCGGAACACCCCGCGGCCCGGCGCGCGACGCGCCTCCGCGCTGGCCTCGCCCGGCGTCCGGCTGCTGGCCGGGGTGATCCTCGGGGTGGGGGCCGTGTTCGGCGGGATGCAGGTCTCGGTGAACGCCTTCGCCGACTCGGTCGGCCAGCACGGCGCCGCCGGCACCGTGTACGGGATCTTCGCCGGCGGCTCGATGGTGGCCGGCGTGCTCTACGGCGTCATCGCCTGGCGTCGGGCCGTCCAGCACCGGATGGTCATCAGCTACGCCCTGCTGGTGGTGGGCTGCTCGACGCTCTGGGCGATGCCCAACCTGGTCGCCCTGTCGATCGCCGGGCTGTTCTGCGGTCTGGCCATCGCCCCGACCCTGATCAGCGGCTACACCCTGGTCGAGACCCTGGTCGAGGACGGCGCCAAGACCGAGGCCTTCACCTGGCTGACCGGCGCCATCGGCCTGGGCCTGGCCGTCGGCTCGATGGTGGCCGGGCGGCTGATCGACGGCCACGGGCCGTCCGCCGGGTTCCTGGTGCCGCTGGTCGGCGCCGGCCTGGGGCTGGTCGCGCTGGTGTCGATGCGGCACCTGCTGGTCGCACCGCACCGGACCGGTCACGTGGTGGCGGGATCCGGCGAGCGCCCCGGGTCCGGCGAGCGCGCCGCCTCGGGGCAGCTGGTCGGCGCGGCCAAGGGCTGAGCGAGCGGTCGAACGCGGCCCGTACCGGCTCATCTCACACCGGATTCGCTGGACTGATCCAACGGAATACCGCATCATTGACCATCGTTAGCACTCATCAGGCGAGAGTGCCAGGAGGAAGACAAGTGCCCACGTACCAGTACCAGTGCACCGAGTGCGGCAGCGGCCTGGAGGCGGTGCAGAAGTTCACCGACGAGGCGCTGACCACGTGCCCCGACTGCCAGGGACGGCTCCGCAAGGTCTTCTCGGCCGTGGGCGTCGTGTTCAAGGGCTCGGGCTTCTACCGGACCGACAGCCGCTCGTCCTCCAGCAGCTCGGTGGGCGCGGGCTCGTCCGCCGGCTCCTCGACGTCGTCGTCGACCTCGGGGTCGTCCGGCTCGTCGAGCGCTTCCAGCAGCTCCAGCTCGACCAGCTCGTCCAGCAGCCCGGCTCCGGCAGCGAGCTGACCTCGGTTCCCGGGGCTCCCGGGAGCTCCTGAAGCTTCACGGGAAGGCCCGTCGGTCCCGCTTCGTGCGGGGGCGGCGGGCCTTTTCGCATGCGCTCACGTGCCCCGGCGCGGCCCTCGTCAGTTAGCGGAGGCCGGTCTCACTCGTGTGAGTGTACGAAGTTGTCCACAGGGGCGGGTTTATCCACAGGCTGTGGGAACCGGCTTTCCGGCGGCGGCGCGGGTGGGCATCGTGTGGGTCACCGGGCGGTGGCCGACCGCACGGTGACCGACCGCATGTCGATCGACCCGATCCGGAGGTGCCCCGATGACGACCACGAGCCTGTCCGTTCCACTGCCCGCGCCCACCGTGCCGCCGCGGCGGGAGGTGCCGAGCTTCCCGCCGATCCGGCGCGGGTGCGGCGGGTGGCACCGCTGGCGCCAGGCCGTCCGGCGGCGGGCCGGGGTGCCCGCACTGGTGCTGCTCGCGGTGGCCGCGGCGCTCGCGTTCGGGCCCGCGCGGGCCGGGCTGCCGCCGCCCTCGGGCGGCGCGGTGGGCCGTACGGGTTGTCAATCCGGGCCCCCGGACGATCACCCGTAACCCCGGAATGACTTCGTCGTTCGAGGCCGCATGAAGGGCTTCAAGGAATTCCTGCTGCGTGGAAATGTCGTCGAACTCGCCGTCGCCGTGGTGATCGGCGCGGCCTTCACCAACATCGTCAACGCCTTCGTCAAGGGCGTGATCAATCCGATCGTCGGCGTCTTCGGGACCAAGGACCTGGCGTCCTACAGTTCCTGCCTCAAGGGGCCCTGCACGGTGAGCGCCACCGGTGAGGTCACGTCCGGAATCCTCATCCTGTGGGGGTCGGTGCTCAGCGCCGCCCTGCAGTTCCTGATCACCGCGGCCGTCGTCTACTTCGTCCTGATCGTCCCGATGAACCGGATGGCGGCCAGGCGCAAGAGCGCCACCGAGGTGGCGGCCGAGGCCGAGGCCAAGGAGGTCCAACTGCTGACCGAGATCCGCGACGCGCTGGTCACGGCGCGCTAGTCGCCCGGTTCCCCGGTCCCCGTTCCCAGTCCCGTTCCCCCGCTCCCCAGCCCCGTTTTCGCTAGTCCCCGTGGTGCGGCGGGCGCTGGCTCAGGTACCAGTCCAGCCCTCGCCCACCGCTCTCCCCAGCCCCGGGGCGATCGCCCCAGCCGGCGTCGGTGTCGTCCCGGGACTGCTGGTCCAGCGGGTCGCGGAAGACCAGGCGGGCCTTGGCCCTGGCCGCCTTCTGCCGGTCCTGCTCCTCCTGCCCCTGTCCCTGTTCCTGTGGCTGCTCGCTCACCCTGTCCACTCCCTGCCGGTCCCCTGCTCACGGTCCAACCTGTTCCTCCAGCCTAAGAGGCCCGCGACGCGCCACGGGCCCTGGTGCGGAGCGCTCCGCACCAGGGCCCGGGTGGTCGACCTCGGCCGTCGGCCGTCAGGCGGCCTCGAAGCCCGCGTGGTCGGCGATCTTCTTCAGCTCGGCCAGGGCGTGCTTCTCGATCTGCCGGATCCGCTCACGGGTGAGGCCGTGCTGCTTGCCCACCTCGGTGAGGGTGCGCTCGCGGCCGTCCTCCATGCCGTAGCGGGAGCGGATGATCGAGGCCGTACGGTCGTCCAGCCGCCCGATCAGGTCGTCCAGCTCCTCCCGGCGGAGCATCACCATCACGGCGTCCTCGGGGGACGTCGCCCCGGTGTCCTCGACCAGGTCACCGAACTGGGTCTCGCCCTCGTCGTCGACCGACATGTTGAGGCTGACCGGGTCCCGCGCCCAGTCCAGCACGTCCTTGATCCGGGCCTCGGTGGTGTCCAGCTCGGCCGCGATCTCGGCCGGCTCCGCCTCGCGGCCCAGCTCCTTGGACTTCTCCCGCTGCACCCGGCGGATCCGGCCGAGTTCCTCGACCAGGTGCACGGGCAGCCGGATGGTGCGGGACTGGTCGGCGATCGAGCGGGTGATCGCCTGTCGGATCCACCAGGTCGCGTAGGTGGAGAACTTGAAACCCTTGGCGTAGTCGAACTTCTCGACGGCGCGCACCAGGCCGGCGTTGCCCTCCTGGATCAGGTCGAGCAGCGGCAGCCCGCTGCGCGGGTAGCGGCGCGCGACCGCCACGACCAGGCGGAGGTTCGAGCGGATGAAGACGTCCTTGGCACGCTCGGCGTCGGCGGCTATCGCCTCCAGCTCCTCGCGCGTGACGCCGTCGGGGAGTTCGCCCTCGTCCAGCATGTGCTGGGCGTACACGCCGGCCTCGATCCGCAGCGAGAGCTCGACCTCCTCGGCGGCATCGAGCAGGGGCGTCCTGGCGATCTCGTCGAGGTACATACCGACCAGGTCACGGTCGGCCTCGAGGTTGGTCGGGCGGGCCGCGCGAGTCCGGTCGGCCCTGTCGCGAACGACGGCACGGGTGGCCATGCTTGCTCCCTTTGCTGGTGTTGCCGAGGTCTGCCTGCCTGCCTGAGAGGGCAAGAAGTGCGGGCCCCTAAGGGCTCACACGTAACAATCCAACGAAGAGATTCCGGACAACATTCCCAAGTCGCTCAGATTCTTCCCAGCGATGCAGTATCCTGCCGGTTTTCACTCCGGTTCCGGACATTCAGTGACCACTCGGACACTTCATGCGTTCGCCCGCGACCGCCCGTGGAGCATTTCTTCACCGACCGCACACGCGACCGTCGCCCATTCGTTGAACAGGCGGACGATCGCGGACGTTCCCGCGCCGCCCCTTTCCGAGCGCCTTTCCGTCCGCCTTTCCACCCGCCTTTCCGGCCGCGCCCGCACCCGGCGTGCGCAGGTCCTCCGCACAAAAGATGCCAAATCGCTATCACCCCAGTTCGCGATCGACGCGGGGCGCTGGGAAGGTACCAGGCATGCACCTGACCAACAGCACGACTTCCGTCACCGTGCGTCATCGCCGCCTCCTTCGGGACGCGTCGCTCGCGCTGGGCTGCGCCGCGCTGTTCGGCCTCCTGGCGGCGTTGGTGATGGACCACTGGCACCCCCTGTACCAGTTCGACCAGGACTGGATCAGCGAACTCCACGACTACGCGCGGGAACACCGGATCTGGACCGCCGCGGTGCAGACCCTCTCCGACATCGGCGGCCCGGTCACGATGCGTGCACTCCTCGGCATCGCGGCCGCCTGGCTCTGGCTGATCGGCGCCCGGGTGCTGGCCGGCTGGGTGGCCGCCCAGGCCCTGGTCGGCTGGGGCGCTCAATGGGCGCTCAAGCTGGCCGTCGACCGGCAGCGGCCCGCCTTCTCCGACCCGGTCTCGCACGCCGGCGGCCCGGCCTTCCCCTCCGGGCACGCGATGGCCTCGGCGATCACCTGCGCCGTCCTGGTCGGCCTGCTCTGGTACCGGGTGGACCGCCGCGGCCGCACCGCCGCCTGCGCGGTGGCCACCGCCACGGTGCTGACCATCGGCTGGACCCGGACCGCCCTGGGCGTGCACTGGCCCAGCGACGTGGTCGCGGGCTGGCTGGCCGCCGGCGTCGTCCTGGGCGCGGTGACCGCCGCGATCGAACTCTGGCGGCCGGGCGCACTGGCCCGTGACGTACGGCGGGTCAACTGGCGCACCAGGCCCCGGGTCCAGCGGGTCATCGTCCCGCCCGTCCGAGCGCCACGGACGGACGATCCGCTGGACGGCGCCGAGTTGGACGGCGCGCGGCTCAGCGGCGTCGGGTGGGACGAGCCGGGGCTGGACGGCCCCGCCGACCGCCCGGACGAGCCGGTCCGCTGACGCGGCCCGCCCTGTCCCGACCTGCCCCGAGCTGCCTCGACCACGACCGAACGCCCTTGCCGGCGCGGAACGCTGAGGCCCGTCCGGGTACGAGCGGACTCGTACCGAGGTTGCACAGCGAGCAACCCACCGGGTGGCACCGGCACCAGACCCGGCACCGGCACCGGCACCGGCACCGGCACGGGAGGGTGCGAACGCGGGTGGGAATGCCGCAGGCCCTCCGTCCCGGGTGGGAGGAGGGCCTGTGAGCTGCGGTTCTGTTGTGCCCCAGACAGGAATCGAACCTGCGACACCGGCTTTAGGAGAGCCGTGCTCTATCCCCTGAGCTACTGAGGCGCGGCCGGTTGGTGACCAGGCCGTTCACAGCGTACCGGATCAGGGGTCGGCCGGGGGTGGCGGACCGGGGGAACGGCCGAGGGGGAGCCGGATGGGCCGGCTCCCCCTCGGGGGAGCCGGGGAGAAGCGGGTCAGAGGAGGCGCAGCAGGCGGGACTGGATGGACGGCGGGTTGAGGTCGGACTGGAGGGCCACCGGGACCGTCGTCCTGTTGTCGCCCGCGCCGACGGTCAGGTTGCCGACCTCCTTGCCCGCCTTCTCGGTGTGGTGGATCGCGGTCGGGTCAAGGGTGATGGTGCCGGTGACGCCCGGGAAGCCGGCCACCACGAGGTCCTTGGTCGCGACGACCGGGGCCTTGCCGCCGAGCCCGTCGTCCACGGTGCCGACGACTTCGCCCTTCTTCACCACGGTCTGGCCGGTGAGCCCGTTCTGCGCGGCCTGGATCTGCTTGCCGCTGACCTTGAGCACGGTGGGCAGGATGCCGTCGCCCGGGTTGGCCGAGGTGGCCTGCTGGCCCAGGGTGACGCCGAGGATCAGCCGCTTCACGCCGCCGATGTCCTTGTAGGCGGCCCACATCAGGCAGCCGCCGGCCGGGGTGCTGGAGCCGGTCTTGACCCCGATGACGCCGGTCTTCGGGTTGATCAGGTTGTTGGTGTTGGAGATCTTCACGTTGTTGAACGTGGTGTCCGGGGTGGAGACGATCTGCCGGAAGATGTCGTCCTTCATGACCTGCTCGGCCAGCTTCAGCTGGTCCTTCGCGGTGGACTTGGTGTCCGCGTTGAATCCCGCCGGGTCGGCGTAGATGGTGTTGGTCATGCCGAGCTTGGCCGCGGTGTCGTTCATCAGCTTGACGAACGCCTCCTCGGAGCCGGAGTGGAAGCGGGCGAGCAGCCGGGCCACGTTGTTGGCGGACGGCAGCATCAACAGTTCCAGCGCCTGGTACTCGGTGAGCTCCTGGTTCTCGACGAGCGTCACCCGGGACTCGTCGGCGTTGCCGGACTCCTGCGCGGCCTGCTTGTCGACCTTGATCGTCGGACCGCTCTCGCCCTTCTTCAGCGGGTACTTCTGCAGGATCAGGTAGGCGTTCATCACCTTGGTGACGCTGGCGATCGAGGCCGGCGTCTCCTGGCCCGAGCTGCCGAGGCTGCCGACGCCGACCACCTCGGCGGCGGACTGGCCCTTGGCCGGCCAGGCGAGGTCGAGCTGGTCGCCGGAGAAGCTGAAGCCGCCCGCGGTGGTCATCCGCATCTTCGGGTCCGGCAGCGGGCGCAGCAGCTGGGCCACCACCACCGCGCCGAGCACCACGGCCAGGAACACCGTCCAGATGGTGATCCGCTTGAGCGCGCGCCGCAGCGGCGAGACCGGGCGGGCGTTGAGGGTGGCCAGCACCTCCATCGCCTCGGCCGTGGTCTCCGGCGAGGGCGAGGGCTGAGGCTGCGGAGCGGGCTGCGGCTGCGGCTGGGGAGCGGGTTGCCGGGAGGGCAGCGGCTCGGGCCGGGGCAACGGCTCGGGCCGGGGCAGCGGCGGGACGGGCGGCACCGGCCGCGGGTCCGGCTCGGGCAGCGGCGTCGGGGCGGGGCCGGGGCCCGGCGTCGGCTTCGGGGCGGGGCCGGGCAGCGGTGCGGGGCCCGGGGTCGGCTCGGGTTCGGGGAGGGGCCTGGGCTCCGGGTGCGGCTCGGGCCCCGGCTCCGGGACGGGGGTCGGCTCGGGCGCCGGGGTGGGCTCCGGGGGCTCGGGCACCGTCCCGGCGGTGGGGGCGGCGGCGCGCAGCGGCTTGAGCTTCTCCAGCTTCTCGGTCCGGTCCGACTGGCCCGGTTCGTCCGCCTGCTGACCTGGCTGCCCGTTCTTGGTCAGTGCGACGGTTGCGGTGGTGGCTGCGGGAGAGTCGGTGCCGGCATCGGTGTCCGAGCCCGCGTCCGAGTCCGCGTCCGAGTCCGCGTCCGAGGGGGAGTCAGCTTCGGCGGGAGCGTCCTGCTCCGGCGAGTCGGCCTTCCCGGCGGCGTCGGCGTCGGTGTCGGCATCGGGCGTGTCGGCGTCGGCGCCGGCCTTCTCCGCCACCGCCGCAGTCGTCCGCATGGCGAGACGCGGGTCGGCGGCGGGCGGCCGCTCGGCAGCTCCCTTCGCCCCGTCAGCCTTCGACGCTTCCCCCTTCTCCCCCGCCGCATCCTCGGAACTGTCGTCGCCCGCAGGCTTCACCAGCTCCGCGGGCAGCCGCAGCGCAGTGGTCTTGTTGTCCACCGGCAGCCGCAGCATCGTCGTCCGGCTGTCCACATCCTGGACACGGAGCTGTACGGTCGAACCGCCCTCGGCGCCTGCCTTCGGCGCGTCGGCGGGTACCTCGGCCGTGGCGTCGGCCGACGTCTCCGCAGACGCATTCGCGGAACCGGCCCCGGCTGACGCCCCGGCAGCCGGCGTACCGGTCCGTTCGCGTTCGCGGTCCTGCTCCCGCTCGCCGTCCCTCAGCACCCTGTCGGGGGACTCGCCCACGTATCCCAGCCTCCTCAACGCCCGGCGGGGCACCGGTAGACCCGATTTCGGGAAGCCGACGCCCCGCCCCGTGTACCTGTACAGTCTCCGCCACCGACGGCCGATCCCGCCGCGCACACCCCGCCCGACCGGCGCTGATTGCCGTCGCACGGCCGCACCGCGGTCTGTTCGAGAGTCAGACGCCGGGCCCGAGGTCGCCGGTTCCGCGCCTTCACCGCAAGGTCACGATTCGGAGGCGTACTCGACAAGCCCGTGTGAGAGGCGTCACCCTGTCTCTCATCCACGCGGGGAGGCTTGGATGGGCAAGAGCCGCAGAACTGTTCCTGAGGAACTCTTGCTGCTCGCTTTGGACCCGACCACGGGTACCACGGCGCAGCCGCAGACCCTCGACCTCGGACTCGCCGGGGCGCAGCTCGTCGAGCTGTCCCTGGCCGGACGGATCGTACCGGAGGGCGACCGGATCGCCGTCGTGCTCGCACGGCCGACCGGCGACCCGACCCTCGACCACGCACTGGAGCTGCTGCGCCGACGCGGCAGTCCGGTCCGCGCGGCGCACTGGATCGGCGGGCCCCGGCTGGGGCTGCGGCAGACGTACCTGGCGCACCTGGAACGCTGCGGCATGGTCACGGCCGTGCCGGGTCAGGTGTGCGGGGTGCTGCCGACGACCCGGTACCAGGCGTCCGACGACTGCACCAACGCCGCGATCAAGCAGCGGCTGGACACCGCGATCCGCACCGGCGTACCGCCGGACCCGCGGACGGCCGCGCTCGCGGCCCTCGCCCACTCGGTGGGGCTGGGCAAGCACCTGTACCCGGGCAACGAGGGCCGGTCCTCACGGTCGCGGCTGCGCGACCTGATCCGGTACGACCCGCTGGGCGGGATGGTCGCGCACGCCGTGATGGACGTGCAGAACGGCCTGCCGGCACAGCAGAACCGTTCTTCCCAGGGTTCCGGGGCCAGTACCGGTCGCTCCGGCGCCCGCGCCGCGGGGCGGACCTCGGGCGGGCGGGTCGCCGCTCCGCGGGTCGCGGTCCGCTGATCCGGACCGCCGACGGCGTGCCCGGCAACGGCGACGGCGTGCCCGGCAACGGCGACGACGGCGCGGGCACCGAGCCCGGCAGCTCGCGCCGCACCGTTCACGCCCCTCGACGGCGCTGAACCACCTGCCGCACAACTCCGCACCACTGGTACCACCGGCACCGTCCCGGCACCACCGCACCATCCCGGCACCACCAGCAGCACCGAGGGGCGGTCGCCCCGCGACGCAAGTCGCCCGGCGACCGTCCCTCTGCCGTTCCCGGAGGCCAGTCGAGAGGCCCACCGCAGGCCCACCGCAACTACCGGTCAGAGTCACCGAGCCGCATTACCACCTGGGAGCTTCCGCTGTCTCACGGACGCGCTTTTCCGATGATCTGTTCTACTGCGCTGCTGTGATTCCCCGGCGCCGACCTGGCCCAAGGTGACATGCTGCTCCGAGTCAGGGGGGTTGGTCCCAATGTCCGAAGTGTTCCGAGGGCTGCCGTTCCAACGATCACCAGAGGTTCGGCCGGAGGTCGACGTGTCCGCGAACATCAATCCCACCGTGCGCCGCCGACGGCTCGGCTCGGAGCTGCGCAAGCTCCGCGAGGGCCTCGGGATGACGGCGGAGGAGGTGGCCGGCCGTCTGATGGTCTCCCAGTCGAAGATCAGCCGACTGGAGAACGGCCGCCGCAGCATCAGCCAGCGCGACGTGCGCGACCTCTGCGACGTCTACAACGTGGCCGACGAGCAGATGCGCAACAGCCTGATGGAGATGGCCAAGGAGTCCCGCCAGCGCGGCTGGTGGCACGACTTCAACGACATGCCGACTCCGTACAGCGTCTACATCGGCCTGGAGGCCGAGGCCTCCTCGATCCGCGCGTACGAGTCCTCGTTCGTCCCCGGTCTGCTGCAGACCGAGCAGTACGCGCAGGCTGTGGTCGAGGGCACCCAGCCGGACACCGACGCGAACGCGGTGCAGCGCCGGGTGCAGGTGCGGATGAAGCGCCAGGAGCGCATCCAGGGCGAGAACCAGCTCGGCAGCCTGTGGACCGTCATAGACGAGGCGGCGCTGCGCCGCGAGGTGGGCAGCCGCGAGATCATGGCCCGCCAGCTGCAGCAGATGCTGGAGCTGAGCCTGCGCCCGAACATCACCATCCAGGTGATCCCGTTCTCGCACGGCGCCCATCCCGGCATGACCGGGACATTCTCCCTGCTGGAGTTCCCGGAGTCAGCCGATTCCACGGTTGTCTACTTCGAAGGTGTGACGAGTGATCTCTACCTGGAGAAGGAGGCGGACGTGCGCCGCTATACCGGTCTCTACGACTACCTGAGAGCGGCCGCACTCGGTGTCGCGGAGAGCCGGTCGCTGATAGCCGACATCGAAAAGGGATACCACGAATGATCACCCCCGCCGAGCACGGAACCCGTTGGCGCAAGAGCAGTCACAGTGGAGGCCAGGGCGCCTGCGTGGAGATCGCCGGACCGGCCGCGGGAGCGGTCGCCGTACGGGACTCCAAGGACCCGGCGGGCCCGCAGCTGCGCTTCTCCACCGAGGCCTGGAACGCGTTCGCGGCGGCCGTCGCGGCGGGGGCCTTCGGCGAGGTCTGAGGCCTGAGGTCCGAGGCCTCGGATCTGACGTCCGAGGCCTGAGATCTGCGGTCTCTACAGCCTGAGGTCTGAGGCCTGCAGCCTGAACCGGATCCGTGCCCGGCCCAGTTGCCCGTAGCGGCATCCGTCGCCCCGAGCGGCGGTCGGCGCTACGGGCAACTGCCGTAGTGGGAGAGCCGGTTCAGTGTGCCACCGGATAGCGGGCGGCCCAGTCGGCGCCCTCCGGGGTGTGCCGGTCGTGGAGTTCGGTGCCGTGCATCAGCTCCAGCGCGAAGTCATCGGCGAGTTCGAGGATCGCGCCGCGCCCCTCCAGTCCGGCCACCAGACCCGGTGGCAGCGCCGTGTCGCCGTGCAGCACCCCGAGCAGGTTGCCGCAGATCGCGCCGGTGGAGTCGCTGTCCCCGGAGTGGTTGACGGCCAGCAGCAGCCCCGAGCGCACGTCGTGGGCGACCAGCGCGCAGTAGACCGCGATGGCCAGCGCCTCCTCGGCGACCCAGCCCTCCCCCAGCGCCTCGACCCGCTCGGCGGACGGCTCGCCCGCCCGCACCGCGTCCAGCGCGGCCCGCAGCGCGGCGGTGGTCTCCTCGTGCGCCTGCCGCTCGGAGAGCAGGGCCAGCGCCAGGTGGACGCCCTCCTCCAGGGTGCCGCCGCGCGCCACGGACTGGACGATCACCGCGAGCGCGCCCGCCGCGAGGTAGCCCGTGGGGTGGCCGTGGGTGAGCACCGAGCACTCCACCGCGAGTTGGAAGACGAGGCCCGGTTCCCAGGTGGTGAGCAGCCCGAACGGCGCCGCCCGCACCACCGTGCCGCTGGCCTTGGAGTGCGGGTTCTTGGGCCGTTCCAGGGTGCCGAGCCGCTCGCCGTCCGGCCCGGAGAGGCCGGTCAGGCAGCCCTGGCCGGGGGCGCGCTGGGCGTACAGCCACTCCTCGCGGCCGAGCCAGCCGAGGTCCGGGCGGCGCTCGTCCGGGCCCCAGTCGCGCTGGGTGGCGGCCCAGCGCAGGTAGGCCAGGTGCAGGTCGGTGGGCGGGTGCCAGCTGCCGGTGTCGCGCCGGATGTGGGCGCGGATCAGGCCGTCCACCGTGAACAGGCTGAGTTGGGTGTCGTCGGTGACGGCGCCGGTGCGGCCGTACGCGGGGACGTAGCCGGTGACGCCCTGCGGGCCGTGCTGGGCCCGGATCTTCTCCAGCGGCTCGAACTCGACGCCGGCGCCGAGCGCGTCACCGATGGCACCGCCGAGCAGGCAGCCGCGCACCCGGCTGCGGAAGTCCTGCTGCTGGGCGCGTGACCACAGTGGCATCACGACGGGGCGCCTTTCGTCGGGGTCGGGGCCGGTCCGCGCGACGCACGGCCGTGGCGCGCGCCCTGGCACTGTATTCGAAGGCGCGAGCGAAACGACGGCGTCCCTCGGACTTGGGTTCCCCGCCCCAGCCGGGGTCGCCACGACGGCCGCCGTCCCCGCCCCGGCCGCCGTCGAGGCGACGACGGCCGGGGTCCCGCGACCGGCCTCAGTCCAGGACGGGCAGCAGCTCGGGCAGGTGCCCGTCCGAGGCCAGGGCCGCCGCCCGGCGCTCGGCCGGGACCTCGCCGTAGAGGGTGGTGCGCTGGCGGTGCGGTCGGCCCGCGGCCTCGGCGATCGCCTGGAGGTCGCGCACCGACTTGTAGCTGCCGTACGCCGAGCCGGCCATCCGCGAGATGGTCTCCTCCATCAGCGTGCCGCCGAGGTCGTTGGCGCCCGAGCGGAGCATCTCGGCCGCGCCCTCCGCGCCCAGCTTGACCCAGCTGGTCTGGATGTTGGGGATGTGCGGGTGCAGCAGCAGCCGGGCCATGGCGACCACCGCGCGGTTGTCCCGGGCGGTCGGGCCGGGGCGGGCGATGCCGGCCAGGTAGACCGGGGCGTTGGTGTGGACGAACGGGAGGGTGACGAACTCGGTGAAACCACCCGTGCCGTTCTCAAGGGATCGCTGCTGGATCTCCGCGAGCAGCCGCAGGTGGCCGAGCCAGTGCGCGGGGGTGTCCACGTGCCCGTACATCATCGTGGACGAGGAGCGGATGCCCAGCTCGTGCGCGGTGGTGACCACCTCGACCCAGGTGGCGGCCGGCAGCTTGCCCTTGGTGAGCACCCAGCGGACCTCGTCGTCGAGGATCTCGGCGGCGGTGCCCGGGATGGTGTCCAGACCAGACTCCTTGGCCCGCTGCAGCCAGTCGCGGATCGAAAGGCCGGTCCTGGTCGCGCCGTTGACCACCTCCATCGGGGAGAAGGCGTGCACGTGGATGCCGGGGACGCGCTCCTTCACCGCCCGGGCGATGTCGAAGTAGGCGGTGCCGGGCAGGTCCGGGTGGATGCCGCCCTGCATGCACACCTCGGTGGCGCCCACCTCCCAGGCCTGGGCGGCCCGTTCGGCGACCTGCTCCAGGGAGAGGGTGTAGGCGTCGGCGTCGGTGCGGCGCTGGGCGAAGGCGCAGAAGCGGCAGCCGGTGTAGCAGACGTTGGTGAAGTTGATGTTCCGGGTGACGCAGTAGGTGACGTCGTCGCCGACCGCGTCGCGGCGGACGGCGTCGGCGATCCGGCACAGGGCGTCCAGGGCCGGGCCGTCCGCGTGGAACAGCGCCAGCGCCTGGTCGTCGGTGAGCCTGGTCGGGTCGTCGGCGGCCACCGCCAGGGCCTCCCGCAGGTCCCCGGCGAGGCGTTCGGGCGCGCCGTTGGCCAGCACCTGCTCGCGCAGCACCTCCCAGTCGCCGTACACGTCCTCGAAGTCCGCCCGGCGGTCGCCGGTGCGGCCCTCGGTGTCGATCGCGGTGTGCAGGTCGGTCCGGCCGTACGCCTCCGGCAGGTCCTCGGGCTCCTGCCAGGGGTGGCCCTGGACGGTGGCGTCCGGGTTCGCCAGGCCGGTGGCAGGGTCGGCCAGGGCGCGGACGTGCGGCAGCACCCGCGGATCCAGCCAGGGTTCGCCGCGCAGCACGTACTCGGGGTAGACGGCCAGGCGCTCGCGCAGTTCGAAGCCGGCCGCGGCGGACCGTTCGGCCAGCCGCTCGATCTGCGGCCAGGGACGCTCGGGGTTGACGTGGTCCGGGGTGAGCGGGGAGACGCCGCCCCAGTCGTCGATGCCGGCCGCGATCAGCCGCTCGTACTCGCCGTCCACCAGGTTCGGCGGCGCCTGGAGGCAGGCGGTGGGGCCCAGCAGGTGCCGGGCGACCGCCACCGTGGCGACCAGCTCGTCGAGTTCGGCGTCGGGCATGCCGCGCATCGCCGTGTCCGGCTTGGCGCGGAAGTTCTGCAGGATCAGCTCCTGGACGCCGTGGTAGGCCCGGGAGACCCTGCGCAGCGCGAACAGCGACTCGGCGCGCTCCTGGTGGGTCTCGCCGATGCCGATCAGCAGGCCGCTGGTGAACGGGACGGAGCTGCGGCCGGCGTCCTCCAGCACCCGCAGCCGGACGGCCGGTTCCTTGTCCGGGGAGCCGTGGTGCGGGCCGCCGGGCTCGCTCCACAGCCGGGTGGCGGTCGTCTCCAGCATCATGCCCATCGAGGCGGAGACCGGCTTGAGCCGCTGGAAGTCCGTCCAGCTCAGCACCCCGGGGTTGAGGTGCGGGAGCAGGCCGGTCTCCTCCAGGATGCGGATGGACATCGCCCGGACGTAGGCGATGGTGTCGTCGTAGCCGTGCGCGTCCAGCCACTCGCGGGCCTCGGGCCAGCGGTCCTCGGGCTTGTCGCCGAGCGTGATCAGGGCTTCCTTGCAGCCGAGTTCGGCCCCGCGCCGGGCCACCTCCAGCACCTCGTCCGGGGACATGAACATCCCGTGCCCGGCCCGGCGCAGCTTGCCGGGGACGGTGGCGAAGGTGCAGTAGTGGCACTTGTCGCGGCAGAGCCGGGTGAGCGGGATGAAGACGCTCTTGGAGTAGGTGATGACGCCGGGGCGGCCGGCCGCCTCCAGGCCGGCGTCGCGCACCCGGGCGGCACTGGCGCACAGGTCGCGCAGGTCCTCGCCGCTGGCCTGGAGCAGCACGGCGGCCTCGGTCAGGTCGAGGGCGACGCCGTCCCGGGCGCGGCGCAGAGCGCGCCGCATCGCGTTCGCGGTCGGGGGGTTGCTTGCGTCCGTGACGGTTCCGTCCATGGCGCGACCCTACGCCAGGGTGGTACCCGGGGAGGACCCGACCCTGAGGCCGTCTCAGGGTCGGCGTACCCATCAGGTTCACCTCGAAGTGCCCCTGCAGGGCGATGACGTGGCGGCGGTACCGGCCTCTAATGGAGGAGCAGGGCCAATCGCACGTGTACACGGAGGAGTTGAGTACGCCATGACCAATGAGACGGCGGTGGAGGACCAGTTGGACGGCGCGGTGCCGTACCGCTCTCGACGGCGCACCCTGGTGCGGGCCGGGGTGCCGGTGGCGGTGGCGGCGGTGATCGCCGCCGGGGTCGGGCTGGTGCCGGCGCTGGCCGCCGACTCGCCGCCGGACCTGCCGCAGCTGTCGGCCGAGCAGGTGGTGGCCAAGGCGCTCGGGTCCGACGCCCAGACCCTGTCCGGAACGGTCTCCGTCTCCACCGACCTCGGGGTGCCCAGCCAGCTGCTCGGCGCGGCGGCCGGCGGGCTCGGGGCGGCGGCCGGGCACGGCGGCGAGCAGGGTCAGGGCTCGGCGGACCCGCAGTCCAAGCTGCTCGGTCTGCTCGGCGGCGACCAGACGCTGCGGGTCGCGGTCGACGGCCCGGACCGTCAGCGGGTGGACCTGCTGGAGAACTTGGCGGGCTACACCCTGGTCCGCAACGGCGACCAGAGCTGGGCCTGGGACAGCTCGACCAACACCGCGCTGCACATGACCGGGCGTCCGGCGGCCGAGCACGCCAAGGCCCCCAAGGCGCCGCTGACCGGGGTGCCGACCACCCCGCAGGAGGCCGCCAAGCGGTTCCTCACCGGCACCGCCGGCACCACCTCCGTCACCGTGGCCGGGACGGCCAACGTGGCCGGGCAGAAGGCCTACCAGCTGAGCGTCAAGCCGACCCAGTCCGGCTCGACCGTCTCCGAGGTGCGGATCGCGGTGGCCGCCGACAACGGGGTGCCGCTCGCGGTGGTGGTGAAGTCCACCGACGGCTCCACCGTGCTGGACGTCCACTTCACCGACGTGTCCTTCGCCAAGCCGGCCGCCAAGACCTTCGACTTCACGGCGCCCAAGGGGGCCAAGGTGACGGAGAAGAAGGCGGACGAGGCGGCTGCCGGCCACGACGCCCAGGGCAAGCAGGGTGAGCAGGGCACGCAGGGCGACCGGGGCGCACAGGGCAAGGGCCACGACGGGGTGAACGTGATCGGCGAGGGCTGGACGGCGGTGATCTCCACCCAGCTGCCCAGCAGCGTCGAGGCGCCCGCCCAGGGCTCGCACGGCGACGGCAAGCAGGGCAAGCGCCACGGCCAGCCGATGAACCCGCAGGCGCTGGTGAAGTCGCTCGGCAAGCCGGTCGGCGGCGGCACCCTGATCAGCACCAAGGTCGTCAACGTCCTGCTCACCGACGACGGCCGGGTCTTCGCCGGCGCGGTGACCCTGCCGGTCCTCCAGCACGCCGCCGGGGTGAACTGACGGATGACCGAGACTCCCGTAACGGGGGACGTTACGGAGTCGGCCGGGGGCCCGGGCGCCGCGTCGCGCCCGGCCCCCGTTCCTTCCGCTCCTTCCGTCTCCCCGGCTTCCCGTGCCTCCGGTGCCTCCAGTACGTCCGGTACCTCCGGGTCCGATGACGTGATCAGGACCCGCGGCCTGACCAAGCGCTTCCGCGGCGGTCAGCTCGCCGTCGACGGCCTGGACCTGACCGTGCCGCGCGGCTCGGTCTTCGGCTTCCTGGGCCCCAACGGCTCGGGCAAGACCACCACCATCCGGATGCTGATGGGCCTGATCGCCCCCACCTCCGGCGCGGCCACCGTGCTCGGCGAGCCCATGCCGCAGTCCGTCGCCACCGTGCTGCCCCGGGTGGGCGCACTGATCGAGGGCCCGGCGCTGTACGGCTTCCTGTCCGGCCGGGACAACCTGGTCCGCTTCGACGCCGCCGACCCGACCGCCGACCCGCGCACCCGCCGGCAGCGGGTCGAGGCCGCGCTGGAGCGGGTCGGCCTGAGCGCCGCCGCAGGCAAGAAGGCCCGCGCCTACTCGCTGGGCATGAAGCAGCGCCTGGGCCTGGCGTCCGCGCTGCTGCAGCCGCGCGAGCTGCTGGTGCTGGACGAGCCGACCAACGGGCTGGACCCGCAGGGCATGCGGGAGATCCGGGCGCTGGTCCGGGAGGTCGCGGCGGAGGGCACCACAGTCTTCCTCTCCTCGCACCTGCTGGACGAGATCGAGCAGGTCTGCACCCACGCGGCGGTGATGTCCCGGGGCCGGCTGGTGGTGCAGGGCACCGTCGCCGAGCTGGCCGCCCGGGCGCAGGGCCGGCTGGTGGTCCGCACCCCGGACGTGGCGCAGGCCGCCGAGGTGCTGGCGGCCCACCAGGTGGGCGCGCTGGTGCCCGGTGAGGGCCGGGTGGACGGCGAGCTGGGCGCGAGCGGCGACGAGGCGCTGCCCAAGCTGTGCGCGGCGCTGGTCGAGGCCGGGGTCCGGGTGCACGGGTTCGGGCTGGAGCGGGGCACGTTGGAGGACGCCTTCGTGGCGCTGACCGGGGAGGGCTTCGATGTCGCAGGCTGAGACGGTGCTCGCGACTGGCCGTCGGCCGCAGACCGCGTCCGGCTTCCTGGCGCTGTTCCGCAACGAGCTGCACCTGACCTTCCGCCGGATGCGCACCAAGGTGCTGCTGGGCATCCTGGCGGCGCTGCCGATCCTGATCGGGGTGATCGTCAAGCTCAACACGGACAGTCCGCGCGGCGGTGGCGGCGGGGCGCCGAGCTTCATCGCGCAGACCACCCAGAACGGCCTGTTCCTGGTGTTCACCGCGCTGGCGGTGGCCCTGCCCGTCTTCCTGCCGATGACGGTCGGCGTGGTCGCCGGGGACTCGGTGGCGGGCGAGGCGGCCACCGGGACGCTGCGCTACCTGCTGGTCGCCCCGGCCGGGCGGACCAGGCTGCTGGCGGCCAAGTTCACCGCCGGGCTGGTGTTCTGCCTGGCCGCGACCGCCGCGGTCGCGGTGACGGCGCTCGCGACCGGCGCCACCCTGTTCCCGCTCGGTGAGGTCACGCTGATCTCCGGGGACACCATCGGCTTCGCCGACGCGCTGCTGCGGGCGGTGCTGGTGGCCGGGGTGGTCGCGGTCTCGCTGGCCGGGCTGGTGGCGATCGGGCTGTTCGTCTCCACCCTCACCGGCAGCGGCATCGCGGCGATGGCCGCGACCGTCGGGCTGGTGATCACGGTGCAGATCCTGGACGCCTTCCCGCAGCTGGACGCCGTCCGGCCGTTCCTGTTCACCCACTACTGGATGAGCTTCTCGGACCTGCTGCGCGAGCCGATGTACTGGGACGGCGTGTGGAAGGACCTCGGGCTGCAGGCCGCCTACGTCGCGGTGTTCGGCTCGGCGGCCTGGGCCCGGTTCACCAGCCGCGACATCAGCGCGTGACGGTCTCCCGCTGTGCCGGGGCGGGCTGCGGCACGGCCGCGGCCCGCCCGGCGCGGTCGGCCCGCACCTGGCGCAGGGCGTCCCAGGTGAGCACCGCGAGCGCGGCCCACACCAGGGCGAAGCCGGCCCAGCGCGCCGGCGGCATCGACTCGTGGAACACCGCGACGCCGATCAGGAACTGGAACACCGGCGCCAGGTACTGCAGCAGGCCCATCACCGTCAGCGGCACCCGGACGGCGGCGGCGCCGAAGAACAGCAGCGGGATCGCGGTGATCACCCCGCTGAGCATCAGCAGCCCGGAGTGCCCCCAGCCGTACGAGCCGGCCACCGTGTGCCCGAAGGTGCCGCGTCCGCTGACCTCCAGGTAGACCAGGTAGCCGAGGGCGAAGGGGAACATGAAGGCGCTCTCGGCGGCCAGGCTCTCCAGCCCGCTCAGCCCGACCTGCTTCTTCAGCAGGCCGTAGGTGGCGAAGGAGAGCGCCAGGGTGAGCGCGATCCAGGGCAGCTGCCCGTAGGCGGCGGTCAGCACCGCGACGGCGGCGGCGCCGATGCCGACTGCCGTCCACTGCGGGCCGCGCAGCTTCTCCTTGAGCACCAGGACGCCGAAGGCGATGGTGACCAGCGGGTTGATGAAGTAGCCGAGGCTGGTCTCGACCACGTGGCCGTTGTTGACGGCCCAGATGTAGACGCCCCAGTTGACCGAGATCACCGTGGCCGCGCCGGCCAGCATGGCGAGCCGGCGGGGCTGGCGCAGCAGCGGGCGTATCCAGCTCCAGTGCCGCTGGGCGACCAGCATCAGCACCACCGCGACCAGGGACCAGACCATCCGGTTGGCCAGGATGTCGTCGGCGGCGCCGGGTTCCAGCAGCGGCCAGAACAGGGGGAACAGCCCCCAGATCCCGTAGGCCGCCATGCCGTACCAGAGGCCTCGGCCGCTGTCCCGCTGGTTCGTCTGTGGCATGGCCGAGTGCCCTCCCGCGCGCGTGTCGTCCTGGCGACGGTAGCGGGCGGGAGGGCAGGCTGTCATCTCCGTTTCCGGATTTTGGTCATGACATTGTTTGAATGCTGGACATGTCCGGTCTTTCCGGCATTGCTTCCGATGGTGTTTCCGCTGGTGGGACGGTCGCCTTGGGCACCTGCTCCACGCGCCCGGTTCACGCGCCCAGCGCGCTACGGACCGACTCGGCCAGCGGGACGGTCGGGCGGCCGATCAGCCGGGCCAGGTCACCCGGAGTGCCGGCCAGCTCGCCGCGCGCGATGCCCGCGTCCACGTCGACCAGGGCCTCGGCGAAGCCCTGCGGCAGGCCCGCGCCGACCAGGACGTCCAGGTGCTCGGCCGGGGTGACGTCGCGGTGCACGACCGGCTCGCCGGAGGCCTTCGCCAGTTCGGCGGCCAGCTCGGGCAGGCTCCACGCGACATCGCCACTCAGCTCGTAGGCCCGGTTCTGCTCGTTCCCGTCGTTCCCGTCGTTCCCGTCGTTCCCGTCGAGCAGGACGGCGACCGCCGCGTCCGCGTAGTCCCGGCGCGGGGCAGTGGCCACCCGGCCGTCCCCGGCACTGCCGAGCACCACGCCGCGCGCCACCGTGCCGGCCGCGTCACCGAGGTAGTTCTCGGTGTACCAGCCGTTGCGCAGGAAGGCGTACGGGAGGCCGGAGGCGAGGATCAGCTCCTCCGTCGCCCTGTGCTCGTCGGCCAGCCGGAAGGTCGCCGCCCCCAGGATGCTGGTGTAGGCGAGCAGGGCGACCCCGGCCGCCCGGGCGGCCTCGACCACGGCCCGGTGCTGGGGGACGCGGCGGCCGACCTCGCTGCCCGAGATCAGCAGCACCCGGTCACCGGCCGCGAAGGCGCCGTCCAGGGTCTGCGGCCGGTCGTAGTCGACCACCCGGACGTCGACCCCGCGCGCGGCCAGGTCGGCCGCCTTCTCGGCGGAGCGGACGGCGACCGCCACCTCACTCGCGGGGACCTCGGCCAGCAGGCCTTCGACGACGAGGCGGCCGAGCTGGCCGGTGGCTCCGGTGACGACGTACATGGGGTGCTCCTGCTCCTGGATGGTTCTGACCTCGAAACTCACCCTAGGAATGGCACTAACCTTTCGGAAGTACGCACTTCAAAGTAGGGTACTGATATGGAGGTAAGCGAAGTGCACACGAGCGAGCTCCCGCCGGCGAACGTCTTCGACCGGATGTGCCCGTCCCGGGGCGTGCTGGAGCACGTCACCAGCCGGTGGGGCGTGCTCGTCCTCGGTGCGCTGCGCGAGCGCGGCCACCGGTTCAGCGAGCTGCGGCGACGGGTGTCGGGGGTCAGCGAGAAGATGCTCGCCCAGACCCTGCAGACGCTGGAGCGGGACGGCTTCGTGCTGCGCGAGGCGCACCCGGTGATCCCGCCCAGGGTCGACTACAGCCTCACCCCGCTCGGGCGGGAGGCGGCCGAGCTGGTCGCGACGCTCGCGCACTGGTCCGAGCAGCGGGTGGCCTCGGTGCTCGCGGCCCGCGAGGAGTACGACGCGCGTTAGCCCTCTCCGATCAGCGCTTCGAGCCCGTCCAGGACGCGGGCCAGGCCGAAGGCGTACGCGTGGTCCGGGCTGTACGCGCCGCCGTGCGCCTGGCCGGCGGCGGCACCGACCCGGGCCGCGACCGGGTAGCGCTCGGGATCGAAGACCCGGGCCAGCAGGTCCGCGTTGGCCTGCCACCACTGGGCGTCGGTCAGCGCGCTGTCCTGCTCGGCGGCCCGCTCGTCGGCGGCCATCCGGGCACAGGTCTGGACGAAGCCCAGCAGGTGGGTCAGCGCGGCGTCCAGCTCGACGTCGGGCAGGCCGGTGCCCTCCAGGGCGCGCAGCTCGTACTCGTACTTGGCCATCAGGCCGGGGCCGAGCGGCGGGCGGCTGGTGGACACGGCGGCGACCCACGGGTGGGCGCGGAACAGCGCCCGGTTGTCGTCGGCGACGGCGGTGACCCGGGCCCGCCAGGTCTCCTCGGCCGGGGCGCTGCGGGGCATGGTGGCGTAGACGGTGTCCAGCATCAGGTCGAGCAGCTCGGCCTTGCCGGGCACGTAGGTGTAGAGCGCCATCGGGGACAGCCCGAGCTCCTGGGCGACCCGTCGCATGGTGACGGCGTCCACGCCCTCGGCGTCGGCCAGGGCGATCGCGGCGGCGGCGATCTCGCCGGTCGAGCGCGCCTGCTTCGGGCCGCGCCGGCCGGGCTTCTCCTCGGCGGTCAGCCCCCAGAGCAGGGCGAGGGTGCGCGCCGGGTCTCCTGCGCTGCTGCGGTCCGTGGCCATGCGCAGGATCCTTTCACGCGGCCCTTTCACGGGATCCTTTCACGGGCGCGGGGCCGCTAGCGTCTCCCCCATGACCAGTCCTGAGCCACTGCCCGGTACGGACACCACCCAGGCCCTCCGGCCCCGGGTCACCTGCCGGCGCTGCCACCGGCCGCTGCACGACCCGGAGTCGCGGATGCTGCGGCTGGGGCCGGAGTGCCGCGATCCGGCGGAGCGGGTCGCGCGGTTCGACGTGGAGCAGGAGACGCTGCCGGGGGTGTAGTCCGGGACGCGCGGGCGGAGGGCGGCTGCGCGGACTCAGCCACGGCCGAGAAGCCGTCCGAGGAATCCCGGGCGCCGCGGCTCGAGCGACGGTTCGGGTTCGGGTTCGGGTTCGGGTTCGGGCTGGGGTTCGGGCTGGGGTTCGGGTTCGGGCTTCGGGCCGTCAGCGGCTTCCTCCGCGCGGATGGCCGCCCGAGCGAGGTCGCGGTCGGCAGGTGTGACCCAGGGCGCGGCGAGCACCAGGCGGCAGACCGAGCGCAGAATCGTCACCACGCGCACCCGTCGGGCGTCGACGCTGTAGCGCAGCCGCCGCCGGAGCTGCGTGGCGATGTCGGCGCGGGCCTGCGGGTGCGTCCAGCCGATCGCGACGAGCGCGAATCCGGCTGCCTCGGCGACCCAGTCCTCCGGTCCGAGCAGCAGGTCGATCAACACCCGGCGGCGGTCCGATTCCGGCCACGGCTGATCGGTGCGGTGGTGGGCGATGCCGAGGCAGGCGAAGGCCTGAACGGCGCGCACCCACAGTTCGGGCTGGTGGGCGAGCATGGCCCGGCCGAGGTCGTCCTCGCGGGGCAGCGGAGGATGGACCAGCGCGCCGAGCAGGTCGTCGAGCGACAGACCGGCGAGGCGCACGGCGTGGTCGTAGGCGGCCGGGATGGTCGGCCACACGATCTCGGCGGTGGCGCGGACGAGTTCGGCGCTTTCTGGGGCGGGCGGGGCAACGGCGGGCTTCGGGTCGGTGCCGTCCCATGCCCAGACCACAGCGGAGGTCTTGATCAGCGGGAGCCGTGGGTCGGGTTCGTCGACGGACTGGTAGACGACGGTGCAGCGCGGCAACGCGAGGTGGAGGGCCAGCTGTGAGCTGGGCGGTTCGACGGTGGAGACATCGCACTCGATCTCGGTGCCTCGGTCCGTGCCGGGCGCCGCAAGGACCTGGTGCAGCAGGTTGACGGTTGCCTCGGACGTCCCGGGGACCATGCCGAGCCAGGGCTCGCGGTGGCTGAGCCGCTCCAGCAGGTCCTGGGCGTACTCGTGGTCGGGGTGGTCGCGGTGGTGGTCGGCGAGCGCGAGCAGGTGGGCGGCGTCGCCATCGACGGCGTGGCGCAGCCCGTGCAGGGCCGGGGCGGCCTTGGGGTGGTCGGGCTCGGTGGCGAGGACGCGCTCCAGCCAGGGCAGGCCCTCGGCGGGGCGGCCGAGGGAGCCGTACAGCTCGGCGACGTCCACGGCGAGGTAGCTGCTGGAGTCGCCCTCGCCCGGCGCGACCCGGGCCAGTTCGGCCTCCCAGACGGCGAGCGCCTCCTCGGGGCGACCGTCGGCGCGCAGGGCGTTGCCGAGCATCACGGAGGGCAGGTAGCCGGGGGCCAGGCGGTGGGCCCGCTCGGCGAGTTCGACGGCCCGGGCGGTGGCGCCGAAGCGGCGGGTCAGGCCGGAGGCCATCGCCAGCAGCAGCGGGTGCTCGGGGTGGCGGGCCGCCACGGCCCGCACGAAACGCTCGAAGGGCCTTACCGTGTCCGCCAGTTCGGCGGGCAGCGGGTCGGGCAGCGTACCGGCGGCGCGGGCCACCGCCTGGGCGACGGCGTCCGGGTCGACCAGGGCGGGCAGGTCCTCGCGGGCGAGCCAGGCGGTGTGCGCCCAGGGGCGGGCCGGCTCGTACTGGATCGCCGAGGCGAGCAGGCTGACGGCGGTGTCCCAGTCCCCGGCGGCGGCCTCCACGTGGGCGCGGCAGACGACGGTTCCCAGGTAGACCTCGCCGTCCAGCGGGAACAGTTCGCGCGCCGCGGCGGGGCCGCCGACGGCGGCGCACAACTCGGCCAGCGCCTCGTGCAGTTCGGGCAGCTGGGGGTCGGCGAGGATCGCGTCGGAGAGGTGGTCGGCGGCGTGGGCGAGGTCCCCGGAGTCGAGCGCCAGCCGGGCGACGGCCACCTCGCCCTCGGCTGCCAGCCGGTCATCGCCCTCGTCGTCGGTGTGCGCCATGCCCTGTCCCCCGGTCCACTCTCGGCTCGTGCGCGGACGAGGCTATCCGGTGCGTACGGCTGGCGGATGATCACCCCGGCCGTCGCCCGGAAGACCACCCTCTGGTTCCGGGACAGCCAGAAGGGCGCCGGGGCGATGACCCCGCACGACGCCGTCGTCAACGACAAGGGCTTCGGCGGGACCATCCGCAGCATCAACGGCGACCTCGAGCGCAACGGCCGGAACCCGGACGAGCGCAACGACCGGATCAACCTGTTCAAGAGGTTCCTCTGCGTGCTGGGCACGAATGTGGGCGGTGGCGACATCTCCTGCTGAGCCCGGCCTGCGTGGCCCTCGTGAGCAGGAAGTCGACCTGGCCGACTTCCTGCTCCACGTGTCCGCCGATCGGGTGAGCGGTGTCAGTGGCGTCTGATCCACTGCACCCAGGATCCAAGACGAGGAGGTGGCTGCCGGGATGGGTGTGCTGACCGACTACTTCCGGGCGCCCGACGCGGCGGCCGTCGTGCGGGCGCTGGAGCTGACCGAAGGCTCGCTGCCCGCGTTCGGCGAGGTCTCCGACGGGGCCTTCGACGGCGTCATGGCCAAGCACGTCGATCCATGCGTCGTGCTGGGGCAGCCCGTCGCGGCGATCCGGGCGGAGCCGTGGCGGGTCGACCTGGTGGCGCAGACGCCGGTCTGGCCGACCACACCGCAGCCCGGCCCTGACGGCCCCTGGGACGAGGACGAACCGTGGTCGACCGGCCCCTGGGTGACCGAGCTCGGTGACGCCACCCGGGACGCGCTCGCCGAGGCGGGCGACGACCGGATACCGGCGGCCGTGGCGCGGTGGGCCGAGGCCGAGGAGTGGCACGGCGCCGATCCGGCGGATCTGCTGCCGCTGGCCGAGGGGTTGATCGCCCTCGCCCGCCGGGCGCGCGCGGCGGGCGAGCGGCTGTACTGCTGGATCTGCCTCTAGCGGTGCTCAGCCGGTGATCGGGGTGGCGCCGGTCGCGGCGAGGGACAGTTCCCAGAGGCGGGCCGCCGCGTCGGGGTCGAGGGCGTACGGGCGGACGCCGCCGTCGTCCATCGGGTCGCCGGGGGCGGCGACGCGGGCGACCTCGCAGTCCTCCAGGTAGAGCCCGCCGCGGCCGGCGAGCAGCGGGGAGGTGGCAGCCCACAGGCCGGTGGCGGCGCCCTGGGAAGCGGACTTGAAGCCCGCGCCGACGACCGCGCCGTGCTCGTCCACCCAGCCGCGGTCGATCTGCTCCCGGAGCGTCATCTCCCGCTGGAGGCCGGTGATGATCCTGCCCGGGTGGAGCGCGAAGGCCCGCACGCCGTCCGCCCGGCCGAGCGCGTCGAGATGGGCGGCGAATAGGACGTTGGCGGTCTTGGACTGGCCGTACGCGAGCCACTTGTCGTACCCGGTGCGGAAGTGCGGGTCCTGCCAACGGATGTCGGTGAGGGCGTGCCCGGCGGAGCTGTTGACGACCACCCGGGCCCCGCACGCCGCGAGCAGCGGGTAGAGCTCGCAGGCGAGGAGGAAGTGCCCGAGGTGGTTGGCGGCGAACTGCCCCTCCCAGCCCGGGCCGACGCGCCGTTCCGGGGTGGCCATCACGCCCGCGACGGCGAACAGGAGGTCGATCCGATCGGTGGCTCCGGCGATCCGCGCGGCGGCGGCGCGCACGCTGTCGAGGTCGGCGAGGTCCATCGGGACGACCTCGCAGCCGTCCAGGTGCCGCAGCGCGGCGCGGGCGACGTCCGGTCGGCGGGCCGGGACGATCACCCGGGCACCGGCCGCCCCCAGGGCCCGGACGGTCTCCAGGCCGAGGCCGGAGTAGCCTCCGGTCACCACGGCGGTCCGGCCGGAGAGGTCGAGGCCGGCCGTGACGTCCTCGGCGGTGCTGGCGGCGGAGAAGGGCGAGCCGAGCGGCTGCTGGTCGTTGGTGGTCATGGCGAGGACGGTAGGAGCTGGACCGCGGTCTAGCGCAAGTCCCGGGAGGGGCCAGCGGGGACACCGGCAAAACCGTTCGCCCCGGGCGTGCCGCGGCTGCCACCATCCGAGCGTGACGACACTGTTCCTGTTGGTCGGCCTACCCGGCGCCGGCAAGACCACGAAGGCCCGCCGGCTCGCCGAGGAACACCGGGCGATCCGGCTGAGCCCGGACGAGTGGATGCTCCCGCTGTTCGGCCTGGCCGAGGCCGAGGGCAAGCGGGACGTCATCGAGGGGCGCCTGCTCTCACTCGGCCTGCAGGCCCTGCGCGCGGGCACCGACGTCGTCGTCGACTTCGGCTGCTGGGGCCGGGACGAACGCTCCGCGATCCGCTGGCTGGCGGCATCGGCCGGAGCGTCCTGCCGCCTCCTCTACCTCCCGGTCGACCTGGACACCCAGCGCGCCCGCATCGCACAGCGCTGGGCCGCCGCCCCGGACGAGACCTTCCCGATGACCGAGGCGGACATCCTCGACGGCCGCACCCACTTCGAGGAGCCCGACGCCGTCGAACTGGCCGGCCACCACCTCGACGCACCCCCTCCTGCCTGGCCCGACTGGCACGCCTGGGCCGCCGACCGCTGGCCGTCCTTCACCTGACGGCCGCCGCGCGGAGCAGGAAGCGGGAACAACCGGTCGCCGGCTCTCGAGCCTGAACATTTCAGGACAAGAAATATTCAGGCGGACGGCAGCGTTCCGGAAGGTGTCGGCGCGGAAGGACCGCGCGAGGCTGGAAGGAGTGCGGCGCCGTGCGCGTGGAGATCTGGAGTGACATCAACTGCCCGTGGTGCTACATCGGCAAGGCCCGGTTCGAACAGGGCCTGGCCGCGTTCCCGCACCGCGAGGAGGTGGAGGTCGTCCACCGCTCCTTCGAGCTGGACCCGCACGCGCCGCGCGCAGCCCGTCCGGTGATTCCGCTGCTCGCTGCGAAGTACGGGATGAGCCTGGAGCAGGCCGAGGCGGCCGAGGCCCGGATCGCCGAGCACGCCCGGGGCGAGGGGCTGCCGTACCTGGACGGCGGGCGCGACGCGGCGAACTCCTTCGACATGCACCGCTTGCTGCACTTCGCCAAGGCGCGGGGGCGGCAGGCCGAGCTGCTGGACGCGCTGTACCGGGCCAACTTCGCCGAGGAGTGCTCGGCCTTCGAGCCCGGGCGGCTGCTGGAGCTCGCCGTCGAGGCCGGGCTGGACGGCGAGGCGGCGGCCGCCGTGCTGGCCGATCCGGAGGCGTACGCCGACGCCGTGTGCGAGGACGAGGCGACGGCGAGCGCCATGGGGGCGACGGGCGTGCCGTTCTTCGTCCTCGACCGGCGGCTCGGGGTGTCCGGCGCCCAGCCCGCCGAGACCTTCACCCGGGCGCTGCAGCAGGCCTGGGAGAGCCGGGTGCCTTCGCCGCTGATCCCGGTCGGCGCGCCTGGCGACGCGGAGGCCTGCGGGCCGGACGGCTGCGAGCTGCCGCAGCGCTAGGCACTCAACCGGTTTTCCCGATGGTCTGGGTGAGCCAGGTGAACACCTGCGGGACGAGCGGCTCCCAGGTGGAGGTCAGGTGCGGGCCGTTGACCTCCACCGGGGTGACGGCCGTCGGGGCCTTGGCGTTCTTCTGCAGCGCGAGGGCGTCCTCGAAGCCGTCGCCCTTCTTGCCCGTCACGTACAGGCCGACGTTGGGCGGCGTCTGGGCGTGCTGGAGCAGGTAGACCGGGTTGGAGACCTCGCGCAGGTGCGGGTCCTTCGCGGTGAGCGAGTCCGACTCGCCCGCCGGGTCGTTGTACCCGGAGAGGCTGACCCCGGCGTGGTACCGGTTCGGGTGCGCGATCGCGAGCCGGGCGGCGCAGTGCCCGCCCGCCGAGTAGCCGGCCACGGCCCAGTGCTCGGGTCCGGGCTCGGCGCGGAAGTTGTCCAGCACCATCTGCGGCACGTCGCGCGCCAGCCAGGTCTCGGCGTTGACCTTGCCGGGGACGTCCGCGCAGCCCGTGTCGACGTGCCCTTCGAGCAGCACGACGCGCGGCGAGACCAGGATGAACGGCGCGATCTGCCCCGACTTCATCAGCGGCGCCAGCTGCTTGGAGACGTTCATGCTGCCGAACCAGGCACTGGACGAGCCGGGGAAGCCCACGAGCAGTTCGACCACCGGGAACTTCTTGTCCTTGTAGGCCGGGTCGTCGTACTGCGGCGGCGTCCAGACCAGCACCTCGCCGTCCACCCCGGAGACCCGGCCCTTCAGCTCGGTCGTCTTCACGTCCTTCGGCACGGCCTTGTCGTCCACCGAGGTGAACTGCTGGACCACCTTGGGCTGGTCGGGCCCGTTCGCGGCCACCGTCGCGTCCGCCGGGGGCGGGACGGGCACCGCGCGGACGTGGCTGCCGGTGCCGAGCAGGTCGTCCCAGCTGCTGTACAGCTGGTTGTCGTTGTTGACCACGACGAACACCAGCGTCACGGCAGTGAGTTGGGCGAAGACCACCATGAGTAGGCGAGCCCCGAAGCGCAGGGCCTGCGGGCCGCGCACCCGGTTCCACAGGTACATCAGGAGACCTATGGAGAGCGGGAGGAGGAGGATCGCGAGGACGAAGAACGGGGTGCCGGTCAGCTTCACATCAGCTGATACGGATGGCAGCCGCATTCGGTTGCGCCCCGTGCGCACGTACGGCACAGGAAGTCGGACGGGCCGACGTCCTGTGCGGGAGGCCGTCAACGCCCGTGGGACGCGCCCACGGTCGGGTGCGGCTCGGCAGTGTGCGTACGCACGAACGGCAATCCGGGGGCCGCGCACTGCTGACGGGGACGTCAGTCGTAGAAGAACTGGCGGAGGTCTTCGGCGGAGCCGGGCCCGAAGAGGAAGGCCTCCGCCCTCGCCGCCTCGACCGCCGACGGCGGGCCGTCCTCCCGGAGGCGGATCAGCCAGGTCTCGCCCAGCTCCCCGACGGCGTAGACGGCGGAGAGCAGTTCGGCCATGCCGGCCGGCCGGGGCGGGTCCACCCCGACGACGGACGTCAGCTCCCAACCACCGGCCCGCGCGGCGAGCCGGACGGCCGCGCCCCAGAGGGCGATGCGGGCCAGCCGACCGCGCCAGGGGAGTTCACTCGGCGGCACCGGGCTGCCGACGGTCACGGCAGCGATGTCGTCGATGACCTCCCGCTCGAAGTCGGTGCGGATCCACCGACCCTCCTGGGAATCCTCGATGGCGGCGTGCCACCACTCCCAGGCGCCGCGCAGGCGGCTCGCAACCTCATCCATGCGGCTCAGGGTTTCACACCGGCGAGCGCGGGGTGAGGCGGGTGGCGGGCCAGGGGGAGTTGCGGCCGGCGGCCTCGCGGTAGGCGATGCGCTGGACGGCGAAGAGGAGCCGGTAGAGGTCGAGGGCGGCGTCGGACTCGTCGGCGGCGAAGCCCAGGTGGAAGACGAAGGCTTCGAGCTGGGGCCAGTCGAAGTCGTCGGGGACGGGCGGGGTGACGGGGGCCGGGGAGAAGGAGTTGAAGGCGGCCGCGACGGCGTAGTGCGCGGCGGCGAGGGCGTTCGCGACGGCGGGGTCGGACATGTCAGGGCTCCTCTTCATCGGGTTTTGCAACGTTGAGGGCGGTGATGACGCCCAGGGCTACGGTGGCGATCGCGAGGGCGAGGAGGGCGGCGAAGGCGGCGCCGATCAGGAACCGCACGGGCGCTCGCGGTCGGCGTCGAGGAGGAGGGTGAGGAGGTTGAGGAGAGTGGACGCGGGGGCCGTGTTGAAGCGGACGAGGATGCGGCCGTCGAGGGTCTTGTCGGTGGTGGCCGAGGGGAAGATCAGGCCGAACTTGCGGCCGCGCTCGTGGAGTTCGGCGAGGAGGGTGCGGATGTGCTCGTCGGTGTAGGCCCTGACCCGGGGGTCGGTGGGCTGCATCGGCTGGCGGCGACGGTTCACGCGAGGGGCTCCAGTTCGAACCAGACGACCTTGCCGTTCTTGCGGGGGGCGGCCCCGAAACGGTGGGTGAGGGCGCGGACGAGGTGGAGGCCCCGGCCGGAGAGGGCGAGCGGGTCGGCGGGGAGGTCGGGCGGGGGAGGGAGGACGGGGCTGTCGTCGCAGACCTGGACGCGGAGGCGGAGGGGGGAGAGCGAGAAGGTGCAGAGCGGCGCCGGGCTGCTCGCGTGCTCCCACGCGTTGACGAAGAGTTCGTGGAAGGCGAGCTCCGCGTCGGAGATGCGGGAGGGCGGCCACCCGGCGGTGGAGAGGAGGGAGGAGAGCTCGCCGCGAGCGGCGGAGCAGTCGGGAGGAGTGAAGGCACGCATGAGTAACCCCTGGGAAGAGGAGGGGGAGCCACTGACGTTCCGTCATGTGACCGGTGCAACACTGAGAGTAGGACCGAAGGTCTTACGCGTGCAACCAGATCGCGGAGATAGGCCGCTCGGCTTGGCTAAGCTCACTCGTGTGGGTGGATGATGGCCCGACACGGAAGGAATCCCCCTTGGCACTCAGGACCCAAATCAGCGAGCGACAGCGGCGTTTCGGCGCTGAGCTGAGGCGTCTGCGCGAAGCCGCAGGACTGGCGGTCAAGGATGCCGGTGCGCTCATCGGTATCGTCGGCCCACAGCTGAGCCACATCGAAGCGGCCCGGACGAGCCTCGACCCCGAGCGACTCTCGGTCCTGCTCGATGCGTACGGGTGCACGGATAAGACCTATATCGCTCTGCTGCGCGATCTCGGAGCCAGCGACGGCAAAGGCTGGTGGACCGAGTACAAGGGGAAGGTCCCGCCCCTCGCCCTGGACCTGGCCGAAGCAGAGTGCCGCGCGATTCGGCTGCACAGCTACGACTCGCTCTACATCCCGGGAGTCCTGCAACTGCCCGACTACGCGATGGCGATCTATGAAGGCGCTCTCGGAAGTCCGTGGGCACCCGAGACGCAGGTCCGCTTCCGCATGGATCGACAGCGGATCCTCAACGATGACAAGCAGTTCAGCTTCGTGATCCATGAAGCCGCGTTGCGCATGCGGTTCGCGGGAGATGCAGCGATGAGGGCCCAGCTCCTTCACCTGCTCGACATGGCGGAAATGCCGAACATCAGCATCCAGGTACTGCCTTTCACGGCGCCGAAGCATGCGCCGCTCTCCGCTTCGTTCCTGTTCTGCGATCCCGGATGCCGTGAGCTTTCCACGATCATCCTGTCCGGACCCAAGCGAGCCGAGCATCTCGGCGATCCGATCGAGGTTGATATCTACGCCCGGAAGTTTCAGCAGCTGAGCGAGCTGGCCCTACCACCTGCCGATCGCAACGACGCCCTGCGTAAGCTCGATACGCGTGACTCTTGGGGGCTCATTCACCACGTCCTCTACGAGCTTCAGACCTGAAAGGCGTCCGATGTCCCACCTCGTCTGGCAGAAGTCGTCGTACAGCGACGCAGAAGGCGCCGACAACTGCCTCGAACTAGCCCAAGGAGAACGGGATCTCCGCTACGTTCGCGAATCCGACGACCCCTCTGTCATCGTCACCACCTCGCCCCCCACGCTCCGCGCCTTCCTCCTCGGAGCCAAGGCCGGCGAGTTCGACCACCTCACCTGATCCGCCCGTGGTGCGCTTCCTCCGCCGATCAACGCCGGCGTTCATCGGTTGCCTACCGCCGCGCGCCACGATTACGTGCTGACCCTCGGCCAGGTCTGACACTCCGGGGGGCACCGGTCCGGGCCTATCCTCGAGCGCGTGCCCCTCATCAGCCTGCACGACCGCGCCGCGCTCGCCGAACGGTTCCGCACCGACCCGGCCCTGCACCTGTTCGAGCTCGGCGACCTGGACGACGCCCTCTGGCCCAACACCGCCTGGTACACGGCGGATCCCGACCACGGGCCGGTCGCCCTGCTCTACAGCGGCGGCGACACCCCCGTCCTGCTCGCCTTCGCCCGGCCCGCCGCCGCACCCGCCCTGGCGGAACTGCTCGGCGCGCTGCGCCCGTTCCTGCCGCGCCGCTTCACCGCCGGGCTCCCGGACGGCGCCGAGCGGGCCCTCGCACCCGACTACGCCGCCGAACGCCGCACCTCGCTGCTGCGGATGATCCTCCCGGACGCCGCCCAACTGCCCACCGAACTCCCCCACCGGCCCGAGCCGTTGACCCTCGCCGACCTCGACGGGCTGCGCACCCTGCTGGCCGAGGCCTACCCCGAGTCCTGGTTCGACCGGCGGATGCTCGCGGGCGGCGGCTACGTCGGCATCCACGAGCGCGGCCGGCTGGTGGCCGCCGCCGGGGTGCACGTGCACTCCCCCGCCCACCGGGTCGCCGTGCTCGGCAACGTCGTCACCCACCCCGACGCCCGCGGCCGGGGCCTCGCCCGCTCCTGCGTCACCGCCCTGTGCCGCCACCTCGCCCAGACCACCGACCACCTGGGCCTCAACGTCCGTACGGACAACGCCGCGGCGATCGGCCTCTACCGGCAGCTCGGCTTCACCACCGTCACGACCTACTCCGAACTGATGCTGCGGGCTTCCTAGTTGTTCCAGCTGGCCCAGGTGGCGAAGGGGTCGGGCACGTGTGATCACGACTCGGCATCCCTTGTCACGGACCCGCGTGGGACTCGTCACGGCCCGGTCAAGACGGCAGCGAAGTCGTGGCACACGGCTTGGGCACTGCGCTATGAACGTCCCTCAGGAGGACGGCCGCCACGGCCGTCCGCATTGAGGGGGACGTCACGTGAAGACCATCCTCAACAGTCGCGCCACGGCCCTGGCCGGCCTGGCCGTGGTGGGCGCGCTCACCATGACCGCCTGCAACGACGACGCCGCGTCGTCCGACAGCGCGAGCACCCCGCCGGCCACCCAGGCGCCGGCCACGCCGTCCGCCGCGCCCACCACCCCGGCGGCCTCCGCCTCGGCGGCCGCGCCGACCGGCGGCACCACCGGCGGTTCCAGCGCCGGATCGACGGGCGGTGCCACCGGAGGGGCCCCGGACCAGGCCGGTCCGACCGCGGCGGCCGGGAGCACGCTGAAGATCGGCGAGGCCGCCACCATCCCGTTCGTCTCGGGCAGCACCAAGGGCACCGTCTCGCTCGCGGTCACCTCGATCGACAAAGGCGACCCGGCCGACCTCGCCCCGCTCAAGCTGGGCGACAAGGTCACCGGCATGGTGCCGTACTACGTCCGGTTCAAGGTCACCAACACCGGCAGCACCGACCTGTCCTTCGCCAGCCTGACCCAGATGAAGGGCACGCTGCCGGACGGCGGGGAGGCCGCCGAGGTGATGCTGATCGGCACCTTCGACAAGTGCCCGCACCCCTCCTTCCCGAAGGGCTTCACCAACGGCCAGTCGATCGCCTCCTGCGTGCTGGCGCTGGCGCCCTCGGCGACCAAGGTGGCCGGCGCCGAGTACTGGGGCGAGCCGTACAGCCTGGGCAAGGGCGTCAACTGGAAGTGACGTACGGCGTCCGGTGGGCGGGGCGGCGTCGGGCCGCCCCGCCCAACGGTCATTCCGGTCATTTCACTGCCGCCGCCGGCCCGCCGTGGATCCGCAGGAAGGCGTCCACGCCCGCCGCCGCGATCCGCTCGACCTCCTCGCCGGCCACCGGCAGCGCGCCCCAGAAGGAGCGCTCGGCCACGCCGTGGAAGGTCAGCAGGGTGAACTGCTCGGCGGCCAGCTCCGCGTCCACGACGGCCAGCAGCCCGCGCTCGGCGAGCGCCGCGAAGCGCTCCGCGAGGTCCCGCTGGGCGGCCGCCGGACCGGCTTCCAGCCAGGCCTCCAGCACGTCCGCCGGGATGTTGGCCACCTCGGCGCGGATGGCCCGGCCGAGCGCCCCGTGCTCGCCCGCGGCGAGCACGGCGTCGGCCCGCTCGACCGCGAAGTCGACCAGGCCGCGGCGCGGGTCCACCATCCGATCGAGGTGCTTCGCCATCAACTCCCCGAGCCGTTCGGTCAGTTCCGCCGCGCTCCGGAGCGCCACCGACAGGAAGAGGGTCTCCTTGTCGGCGAAGTGGTTGTAGACCGTGCGCTTGGACACCCCGGCCTCGGCCGCGATCGCGTCCATGCTGGCCCGGACGTAGCCCTCACGCCCGAAGACCGTCGTCGCGGCCCGGGTGATCGCCTTGCGCTTCTCCGGTCGTCCCGCTCCGCCTGTGGTCGCCACGGCCCTCCTCCTTCTCCGTCGGCGCCCCCGCCGACCCGTCTCAGAAACTGCCCGGTGTAGTGTCTGCAGGCCCGTTCACGCGGACTTGCCACCGAACAGGCGTGCTCTATGCTGCGTACGATCTCTACACCTCTGTAGAGCGAATCCGAAAACGTGCCTGCCCCCGAGCAGCAGCGGGAAACCGAGAACGGGAACCGGCCGGCCGAACACCAGCGTCCCGTACTGGCAGCGCCGCTACCGCTCTCCCGCAGTGACCCGGCGCAGCGCCGACGTGGCGCGCCGAGCACGGGAACACCCGGGGGTGAGTGAGTGGCGGGGCAGCGAGGACGGTCGTCCGACCAGGGTTCACGGCGGCGGGCGACGAGCCGCGCCACCGGCCCCGAGCGTCCCTTCTCCGGCGGGCCGACGCTGCCTGGGGTGGCGGCCGTCGGGCTGCCGCTGGTGGGCGCGGTGATCGACGAGCTCTCCGGGCCGGGCATGGGCCTGGCCTTCGCGGTCTGCGCGGCGCTCGGCACCGGCCTGGCGGCCGGGCTCAGCACCCGCCGGGGCTGGTGGTGGGTGCTCGCCGCCTCCCCACTGGTCGTGCTCGGTGTGACGGCCGTGGTCGAGTTCTCGGCGAACACTTCCGACTACCGGGGCAGCAAGCTGGCGACCGGCTCCGCGAAGTGGGTCGTCCAGGGTTTCCCCGTGATGGCGCAGGCCGCCGCGGCGGCCCTGCTGGTGATCGTGGTCCGGGTGGTCCGGGACCGGAGGAGGCGGCATGGCTGACGACCGTGAGCAGCGGGAGGGCGGCCGGACCGCCGGCCGCAAGGCCGCGCAGGCCCCGCAGGCCCCGGCGGACCGCAAGAGCTCCCCGCTGCTGATCGCCGGCCGGGTGGCGGCCACCACGGTCGGCTTCGCGGTGTTCGCGGCGAGCGGCGTGGTCTGGTACGAGTACACGTCCCTCACCGACGGGATGACCACCTCCAACGCCATCGCGCAGACCAAGAAGGACGCCCCCAAGCACCTGGACAACTCGGTCAACCTGCTGCTGATCGGCCTGGACAGCCGCAAGAACATGGACGGCTCCGACCTGCCTCCGCAGTTCGTCCAGGACGAACTGCACGCCGGCCACAGCTCGGACGTGGGCGGCTACAACACCAACTCGCTGATCCTGCTGCACATACCGGCGGGCGGCGGCAAGGTGCAGGCGATCTCCATCCCGCGCGACGACTACGTCATGACCTACAACGGGGACGGCTCCCAGCAGGGCATGCACAAGATCAAGGAGGCGTACGGGATCGCCAAGGAGAAGTTCGACGGCAGCTCGAAGGCCAAGGGACTCAAGGGCGCCGACCTGGAGAAGGCCGGCCGCGACGAGGGCCGCGCGGCCACCATCCGCACCGTCCAGACCTTCGTCAACCAGCCCGTCGACCACGTCGCCGAGGTCAACCTGATGGGCTTCTACGACATCGCCAAGGCCGTCGAGCCGATCCAGGTCTGCCTGACCCACGACACCAAGGACCCGGCCATGGAGGGCCAGGGCTCCGGCGCCGACTTCAAGAAGGGCATCAACACCCTCAACGCCTCCCAGGCGCTCGCCTTCGTCCGCCAGCGCCACAACCTGGACGACGGCAAGGGCAACACCGGCGACTTCGCCCGCACCCACCGCCAGCAGGCCTTCATCTCCTCCGTCGTGCACAAGCTCAAGCAGGACGGGATCATCAGCGACATCGGCAAGCTCAAGGACCTGTTCGGCGTCGTCCAGAAGGACCTGGTGATCGACAACGAGTGGAACGTCCTGGACTTCGCCCAGCAGGCCCCGGCGCTGACCGGCGGCAACGTCGAGTTCAACACCCTGACCTTCGACGGCTTCGGCACCAGGAACGGCCAGGACGTCAACCTGGTCACCCCGGCGAAGATCCAGAAGGTGGTCAAGCAGGTGTTCGGCTACGCCGACGCGGCCTCGGCCGCCGCCCCGGCCGACGGCGCCACCGACGCCCCGACCACCGAGGCCCCCGCCCCCTCGCCGACCCCGACCACCCCGGCCAAGGCGGTCGCCCCGGCCACCGTCGAGGTGTTCAACGCCTCCTCCGCCCCCGGGGTCTCCTCCGCCACCGAGGCCAAGGCCCTGGTCGCGATGGGATTCAAGGAGGGCACGACCGGCCCGGCGCGCACCAAGCAGAAGGCCACCACGGTCACCTACGGCAAGGGCGCCAAGGACGCCGCCGACCAGATCGCCGCCCGCTACGGCGTCACCGCCACCGAGTCCGCCTCCGTCACCGCCGACCACGTCGTGGTCACCCTCGGCACCACCTTCACCGGCGTCGCCACCGACCAGCCCACCACCCCCGCCGGCCCCGCCCCCACCGGCGACCCCGCCGCCAACCTCCCCATGCAGGGCCCCGGCGTCGACGCCGAGTCCGACGGTGGCATCCCCTGCGTCTTCTGACGGCTTCCGTCATCGATCCGGTGCCCCGCCGTCCGGGCGGGGCACCGGATCAGGACCACTCGAAGTACAGCGCCGGCCGCACCGGCCGCGGGCTGCCGGGCGCGAACAGGAACACCAGGTTCACGGTGGGCCCGGACGGCGCCTCCAGCCGCGGGCCGCGGATGCTCAACCCGAAGTCGTTGATCGCTTTCCCCGCCGCCAGCCCCACCCGCACCTCGCGGTACCAGGCTTCCAGGGGCTCGACCGGCAGGTCCCAGTACGCGGCCAACTCGCCTGACAGCCGGTAGGCGTCGTCCACCGTGGCCGCCGGGAAGGTCGCGCTGACCAGGTCGAGCGTCTCCCCCTCGGCGGTGGCCAGCAGCTCGACCCGCCCGGTGAACCAGCGCCCGCCCGGCAGCGCGATGGTCGCGGCCACCGTGGGGATGCGCCAGCGGCGCCGGACGGCCCCGGGCCAGCCGACGTCGCTGCGGCGGTGGTCGGTGCGGAGGTTCCAGGTGACGGCCTCCGGGTGGACGGGTTGCTCGTACGACAACAGGGGCTCCGGTTCAGGGTGGGGTCGCGGTGGCGGACTGGGTGGCCTGGTCCCGGAGGGTGAGCCTCAGGTTGTCGCCCCAGGCAAAACTGATCTTGATGGTCACTGGCTGCCCGTTGTTGACGGTCTCGTACCTGAGACTGACACCGACGAGCGGGCCGTCCGGAGTCAACAGCGGGGCGTCGGTCCCGCCCTCCTCAGACCCGAGACGCGCCCGGTCGCCCTTCGCCAGGTCATCCAGGACATTCTGATGGAAGTCCTCGATCCCGTCGGTCTTCAGGTGGAACTGCCGGGCAAGTTCCAGAGCCTTCTTGTACGCCGTTTCGAGCGGCATCTCGGGGTACCAGCAGAGGAGTTCATCGATGTTCTCGGCGTCATCGTGGGTGGCCGCCACCACGAGGAACATCTTGTCGGCGTGGAAGCGCTGACCGCCCGGCAGATCGATGTCCAGCGGGCCCAGGTCGTTGAAGTCGTGGCCACTGTGCGGGTTCAGCTTGACCCCAAGATCGGCGCCCCGATGCGAGTTCCGCAGATCCCAGTGGACGGAACGTGTCCTGTCGACCAGCGAACACCCGGTGACCAGCAGACCGGCACAGATCACCGCGGCAAGGCGTTGAACCCGCCGTCCCGCCGTCACGGCAGGATCTCGTATTGCTCGGCCCGGTCGAGCAGCGGAGTGTCGATGAGCGTCTTCGCCGCCACCGGATTCGCCAGGAGCTGCTGGTACTTGGGCAGCATGTCCTTGCGGATCCAGTCCATCCGATCGTTGGTGTCGGTCACATACCGATCGTCCCACCAGGTCGACCATTCACCGCCGTAGTAGTCGCTGAAGGACTTGCTGCCCGGGATCGGCGACTTGGTCATGGCCGACAGCACCTCGGCGAAGGTCTCCCCGACCGGGCCGTGGTGGTTCTCCACGGCCTGGTAGGAGCCCGGCAGCACCTTGGTCTGCTCACGTTCCAGCAGTGCGGCGTTCCCTGCCGCCACCCGCTTCGGATCACCCGAGTCGATGTCCCGCCAGGCATCGACCAGTTCCTTCGGGTACTTGTTTACGTCCTGCTGCTGCAACGCCTCGATGCCGGCCATGCCGTACTGCTGGTACGCGGCATGCATGGAGCCGACGTCGTCGAAGATGTCCTTCTGCATGCTCAGGAACTTGTTCTCGAACCACTGCACCTCGTCCGTGCTCATGGTGGCCAACGGCCCCATCAGCGGGGTGGCCAGCCCGCCCACGTTCGCGCCCTTGATGAACTCGTCGAGGTCGTGGATCCCCCCGTACACCGGGGCTCCGGCCAGCTTGGCCATGCCTGCCCACTGGAAGTCCGGGTTCTCGTCCCACAGCTTCTGGTACCAGGCGTAGACCTTCTGCACGGTCTCGTCGTTGAAGTCCAGGCCCTTGTCCGGGTTCCACTTCGACGGGTCGATCCCGGCCTTCCGCATGGCGAGTTGCCTGTAGTAGTCCTCCAGCTTCGGCACCCCGGGCAGGCCCTGGACCTTCCACGGCGCCGCGTCCAGGAACAGGTTCCGCTGGTCCGGCGACAGCGCGCCCCACCAGGCGGCCCGGGCGGCCGGGTCGGTGGGTATCGCGTCCCCCTCGACGGTCCCGGCGAGCCGGGTGGCCTCGCCGAGGTCCTTGGCGGCGAGCTGAACCGCGCCCGCCAGGCCGGTGCGCCCGCTGCCGTCCAGAAGCTTGGACTCCGCTGCCAGCTTGCCCAGTTCGGCCGCGCACTTGGCGTCCGCCCGGGTGGCGGCCTGGACGGCGGCGGCGATGTCGGTGGTGAGAGCGGTGGCGGCGGCGACCTCGGCCCGGTAGGAGTCGGCGGCCTCCTGCCGGAGCGCCGCGTTCTTCGGCAGCTGGTCGACCGGTGTCGGCGTGGCGGTGACGGTGCCGTTCGCGTCGACCGTGAGGCCGCGCCTGCTCGCCTCCGTCAGCGCCCACTGCAGTTCCTGCTGGGCGGCGGTCACCGCCTGGACGAAGCCGTCCAACACCTGTTGGACCGCCTGGAGTTCCAGCGCGGCCACCTGCAGCTGCAACTCCTGCTGGCCGAAGGAGTGCCGGGCGCCGGTCGCGGCGGGGCCGGTCCAGGTCCCGAGCGGTTTCAGCACCGACTCCTCGATGTGCTGCCGCGCCTGGTCGAACGCCTTGGCGACGGCCTGCCAGTCCTTGCCGGACTCCGTCACCGACTCCAGTTTCACGTCACGCAGGCGCGCGAAGTCCACCACGGGAGCCCCCCCTTTTTCCCTGTCGTCCTATTCGAGGGCCTTGGCAGACCCGTGGTCTGTCTTGCCGTAGTTGTCGGCGGCCGTGCGGAGCGCCTCCTCGTCCGCGCCCAGCGCGGTACGGATCTTCTCCACTCCCTGGGTCCACGCGGTCACCACGGCGGCCAGCTGCCCAGACACCTGCCAGCCCTCCAGGGCCGTCTCGGCGTTCCCCGAGGCGGTGCTCGCGGCCTGGGCCGGCTTGGCCAGCCCTGCGGTGATGGACGAAGCGTTGGCCGCCGAGGACCTCAACTGCTCCGGCGAAACCTCGAATCCGGCGTCCGACATCGGATCGGCCCCCCATGCTCGATGCGATCCCTCAACACTAGCGGCGCCGTGCGGATCACCGCCGGACTTTCTCGAACATGGGCACGAATGAAGTGGATCTCCCTGGCGAGATTCTCCGTACTGTGTATAGTGTACTGCGTACGGGATAATCGCGCTCACCGACGAGAGGGCTCCGCCCATGCAGATCACCAGCACCGTCGTCACCCTGACCGTCGAGGACGTCACCACCTCCGCCGCCTTCCTCCAGCGGCACTTCGGCTACACCGAGCTGATGTCCGCCGACGGCTTCGTCTCGCTCGGCCACCCCGGCGGCGGGGTCAACGTCGTCTATCTGCGACGCGGCCTGGAGGTCCTGCCCGAGGACCAGCGGCACCGGACGGCGGACGGGGTGATCCTGGCGTTCACCGTCGAGGACATCGCCGGGGAGGAGGAGCGGCTGCGCGGCGAGGGGGTCGCGATCACCCTGCCGCTGCGCGAGGAGCCGTGGGGCGAGAAGCTCTTCCAGGTCACCGACCCGAACGGGGTCGTGGTCGAACTGGTCGAGTGGGCGGACAGGTAAACGACGGCGCCCCCGTCCGGTACCGGACGGGGGCGCCAACTCGTGGGCGGGGGTGGTCAGTCCACCGTCCAGGTGTCGTTGCCCGCGAGCAGGGTCGCCAGGTCGCCCGGGCCGCGGTGGGCGGCGGCGGTGGCCAGCTGGCTCTCCATCAGCTCGTCGTAGACCGGCCGCCGGACGTCGCGGAGCACGCCGATCGGCGTGTGGTGCAGGGTGTCCGCGTCGGCGATCCGGGAGAGCGCGAAGGCGCCGGCCGGACTGGCCGCGTGGGCGTCGTGCACCAGCACCCGCGCCTCGTTCTCCGGCGTGACCGGAGCGGTGAACAACTCGCCGTCCTCACCCCGGAAGACGCCGTTGGCGAGCTCGGCACCGAAACGGATGGCCTGCCCGTGCTCCAGCCGGATCAGCGCCTCGTCGCGGGTGCCGGGCTCCTTCAGCACCTCGAAGGCGCCGTCGTTGAAGATGTTGCAGTTCTGGTAGATCTCCACCAGCGCCGTGCCCTCGTGCTCGGCCGCCGCCCGCAGCACCGACTGCAGGTGCTGGCGGTCCGAGTCGATGGTGCGGGCGACGAAGGAGGCCTCGGCGCCGATCGCCAGCGACAGCGGGTTGAACGGCGCGTCCAGCGAACCCATCGGGGTGGACTTGGTGATCTTGCCGAGCTCGCTGGTCGGCGAGTACTGGCCCTTGGTGAGGCCGTAGATCCGGTTGTTGAACAGCAGGATCTTCAGATTGACGTTCCGTCGCAGGGCGTGGATCAGGTGATTGCCGCCGATCGACAGCGCGTCACCGTCCCCGGTCACCACCCACACGTTCAGGTCCCGCCGGGAGGAGGCCAACCCGGTCGCGATCGCCGGCGCCCGGCCGTGGATCGAGTGCACCCCGTAGGTGTTCATGTAGTACGGGAAGCGCGAGGAGCAGCCGATGCCGGAGACGAACACGGTGTTCTCGCGCTTGACGCCGAGCTCCGGCATGAAGCCCTGCACCGCCGCCAGGATCGCGTAGTCCCCGCAGCCGGGGCACCAGCGCACCTCCTGGTCGGTCTTGAAGTCCCGGGCGCTCTGCGGCCCTTCGGCCTTCGGCACCAGCCGCAGCGACGGGAAGCCGCGCTTCCCGGAGTCGATGTCGCTCATGCGCCCGCCTCGCTCCGCTCGGCAGGGGCATTCGCCCACGCGCGCCTCTTGGTGGTTCGCTCTCCCCCAGCCTTCGGCCGGGGGTACCCCCATCGCTCGCTCATCGGTGGTCCTCCTCGTCCAGGCTGCCGATCGCCGCCCACAGCACGTCCGCCAACTGCGCCGCCTTGAAGGGCAGTCCGCGCACCTGGTTGTAGGACTCGGCGTCCACCAGGTACTTCGCCCGCAGCAGCAGCGCGAGCTGCCCGAGGTTCATCTCGGGCACGATGACCTTCTCGTAACTGCGCAGCACCGCGCCCAGGTTGGCCGGGAACGGGTTGAGGTTGCGCAGGTGCGCCTGGGCGATCTCGCCGCCGTCCGCGCGCACCCGGCGCACCGCCGCGGTGATCGGCCCGTAGGTCGAGCCCCAGCCGAGCACCAGCACCCGGGCGTCGCCGGTCGGGTCGTCGACCTCCACCGGCTTGACCGTGATGCCGTCGACCTTGGCCTGCCGGGTGCGGACCATGAAGTCGTGGTTGGCCGGGTCGTAGGAGATGTTGCCCGTGCCGTCCTGCTTCTCGATGCCGCCGATCCGGTGCTCCAGCCCGGCCGTGCCGGGCACCGCCCAGGGGCGGGCCAGGGTGTGCGGGTCCCGCAGGTACGGCCAGAAGGCGCCGTCCTCGCGGTTCGGCCGCGTCGCGAACTTCGGGTCGATCTCCGGCAGTTCACCGACCTCGGGGATCCGCCACGGCTCCGAGCCGTTCGCCAGGTAGCCGTCCGAGAGCAGGAACACCGGGGTCCGGTAGGTCACCGCGATCCGGGCCGCCTCCAGCGCCGCGTCGAAGCACTCGGCGGGCGTGGCCGGGGCCACGATCGGCACCGGCGCCTCGCCGTTGCGCCCGAACATCGCCTGCAGCAGGTCCGCCTGCTCGGTCTTGGTCGGCAGGCCGGTGGACGGGCCGCCGCGCTGGATGTCCACCACCAGCAGCGGCAGTTCCAGCGAGACCGCCAGGCCGATCGTCTCGGACTTCAGCGCCACGCCCGGCCCGGAGGTGGTGGTCACGCCGAGCGCCCCGCCGAAGGCCGCGCCGAGCGCCGCGCCGATGCCGGCGATCTCGTCCTCGGCCTGGAAGGTGCGCACCCCGAAGTTCTTGTGCTTCGACAGCTCGTGCAGGATGTCCGAGGCCGGGGTGATCGGGTACGACCCCAGGTAGAGCGGCAGGCCGGAGCGCTGCGCGGCGGCGATCAGCCCGTAGGACAGCGCCAGGTTGCCGGAGATGTTGCGGTAGCGCCCGGCCGGGAGCTTGGCCGGTGCCACCTCGTAGGAGACCGCGAAGGACTCGGTGGTCTCGCCGAAGTTCCAGCCCGCCCGGAAGGCGCTGATGTTCGCCTCGGCGATCTGCGGCTTCTTGGCGAACTTGCCGCGCAGGAAGGCCTCGGTGCCGTGGGTGGGCCGGTGGTACATCCAGGACAGCAGCCCCAGGGCGAACATGTTCTTCGCCCGCTCGGCGTCCTTGCGGGCCAGTCCGCTGTCCTTGAGCGCCTCCAGGGTCAGCGTGGTGAGCGGCACCTTGTGCAGGTGGAAGCCGTCCAGCGAACCGTCGCCGAGCGGATCCGCCGGGTAACCGACCTTCGCCAGCGCGCGCTTGGTGAACTCGTCGGTGTTGACGATGATCTGCGCGCCGCGCGGCAGGTCCGGCAGGTTCGCCTTCAGGGCGGCCGGGTTCATCGCCACCAGCACGTTCGGGGCGTCGCCCGGGGTGAGGATGTCGTGGTCGGCGAAGTGCAGTTGGAAGGACGACACTCCCGGCAGCGTCCCGGCGGGCGCCCGGATCTCGGCCGGGAAGTTCGGCAGCGTGGAGAGGTCGTTGCCGAACGCGGCCGTCTCCGAGGTGAACCGGTCACCGGTGAGCTGCATGCCGTCACCGGAGTCACCGGCGAACCGGATGATCACCCGGTCGAGTCTGCGAACGGGCTTGGCGCGCTTCTCCGGCGGGCCCCCTGGAGCGGGACCCGTACGACCCTCGCCGCCGTCCGATCCGTCCACTGCCTCTGACTGATCGACCTGACTGGTCACTGCCGCGGACCTCCTCGTGGGCACACCACCGCGGGCGTGGCCCCGTGCCCCGTCCGCCTGGTGCACCGCTCGCATCCTATGCGCGCGTACACGAGCCCGGCCGGAACTCCGGCAGGAAATTCACCCGCCCACGCTCGTACCGCACCTCACCACAACGCACGACCGCCGGAGATCATTCCGCGCACGGACCAGGCCCGCCGCACCCGGGCCGGAAGCCCCCGGCTACGAGTTCAGGTAGGTGAGCACCGCGAGCACCCGGCGGTGGTCCTCCGGGCTCTGCGCCAGGCCGAGCTTGAGGAAGATGTTGCTGACGTGCTTCTCCACGGCGCCGTCCGAGACCACCAGCTGCTTGGCCACCGCCGCGTTGGTGCGCCCCTCCGCCATCAGGCCGAGCACCTCGCGCTCGCGCGGCGTGAGATTGGCCAGAACGTCGCCCTTGCGGCTGCGGCTGAGCAACTGCTGCACCACCTCCGGGTCCAGCGCGGTGCCGCCCTCGGCGACCCGCACCACCGCGTCGGCGAACTCGCGCACCTCGGCGACCCGGTCCTTCAGCAGGTAGCCGACGCCCCGGGTCGAGCCGGCCAGCAGCTCGGAGGCGTAGCGCTCCTCCACGAACTGCGACAGCACCAGCACGCCCAGCTGCGGGTAGCGCCCGCGCAGCTCCACGCAGGCGCGCAGGCCCTCGTCGGTGTGGGTCGGGGGCATCCGCACGTCCGAGACCACCACGTCCGGCAGGGCGTCGCAGGCCGCCAGGTCGTGGATGGTCTTCACCAGGGCGGCGCCGTCCCCGACACCCGCCACGACCTCCAGGCCGCGGTCGGTGAGCAGCCGGGTCAGACCTTCCCGCAGCAGTACGGAGTCCTCGGCGATGACGACGCGACGCATGGTGACCTTCCGGGCAGGCGTGAGCTGACGGGAGCCAGTCTCCCCCATCCCGGCGGTGCCGTGGGCGCCGACCGTGGACCGGCTCCCGGACCGCCCGGGACCGGTCACATCGTGCGGATCGCCACCGCGTCGCACAGCCCGTCCAGGGCCGCCTTCGCCGCGCAGTCCGGCAGCGGGGCCAGCAGCGCCCGGGCCTCCTCGGCGTGCCGCAGGGTCTCCCGGCGGGCGCGCTCCAGCGCGGGGTGGGCGCGCAGCAGGCGCAGCGCCTCGGCGTGCAGGTCGTCGTCGGAGAGGTCCTGGGTGAGCAGTTCGCGCAGCCGGGTGTCGTCGGGGTCGGACGGGTCGGCCGGCATCTGCTGCAGCAGCAGGGTCGGCAGGGTGGGCACGCCCTCGCGCAGGTCGGTGCCGGGGGTCTTGCCGGACTCGTGGCCGTCGCTGGCGATGTCCAGCACGTCGTCGGCCAGCTGGAAGGCGATGCCGATCCGCTCGCCGAACTCGCCGAGGGTCTCCACCAGCCACGGCTCGGCGCCGGCCACCAGCGCTCCTATCCGGCAGGAGACGGCGATCAGCGAGCCGGTCTTGCCCTCCAGCACGTCCAGGTAGTGCAGCAGCGGGTCCCCGTCCGGGCCGGGTCCGCGGGTCTCCAGGATCTGGCCGGTGACCAGCCGCTCGAAGGCCTCGGCCTGCATCCGCACCGCCGCCGGGCCGAGGTCGGCCAGCACCTGGGAGGCGCGGGAGAACAGGAAGTCGCCGGTGAGGATGGCCACCGAATTGTCCCAGCGGGAGTTGGCGCTCTCCGTCCCGCGGCGCACCGGGGCCTCGTCCATCACGTCGTCGTGGTACAGCGTGGCCAAGTGGGTCAGCTCGACCACCACCGCGGCCGGCACCACGCCGGGCGCGCCGGGGTCGCCGAACTGGGCGGCCAGCAGCAGGAGCAGCGGGCGGAAGCGCTTGCCGCCGGCCTCGAGCAGGTGGCTGGCGGTGACGGTGATGAAGGGGACGTCGCACTTGACGGCCTCGGCGAGCGCCGCCTCCACCGCGTCCAGTCCGATCTGGACGTCACGGGTCAGGTCGCGGTCCTGCACGCTGAGCCCGAAGGGTCCCACGACGGTCACGAAGACCACTCCTCTGTCCCTGGTCGATCTAGCGGCCTGGTCCCTGAGTGCCGCCGCTGGCCATACAGGCAGGGTATCCGGTCGCGAGTGGATCACTGCACGGGCGTGCGGATCCCGTCATGCCCGCGCCGGAACCCCTGGTCAGGAGGCCTTCGTGGGCGAAGCGGCGGTGGGGGCGAATTCATCCGGAAATAAAGGCTGGAGATCGGCCCGGGCATCCGGACCGATCTCCAGCAAACCGACCATGACGGTCAGTATGCGAACAGGGAGGCCTTGGAGGCGAGGTCCAGGAAGTACTGCGGCAGCAGGCCCAGGCCCAGCGTGACCAGCACCCCCACCCCGATCGCGGTCGCCGTGAAGGCGCTCGGGATCGCCACCGTCGGGCCGCCCGGCTTCGGGTCGGAGAAGAACATCAGCACGATCACCCGGATGTAGAAGAACGCGGCCACCGCCGAGCTCAGCACACCGACAATCACCAGCGGCGTCGCGCCGCCGGCCGCCGCCGCCTGGAACACCGCGAACTTCCCGGTGAAACCCGAGGTCAGCGGGATCCCGGCGAAGGCCAGCAGGAACAGCGCGAACACCGCCGCCACCAGCGGCGAACGCCGGCCGAGCCCGGCCCAGCTGGACAGGTGGGTCGCCTCGCCCTTGGAGTCCCGCACCAGGGTGACCACGGCGAAGGCGCCGAGCGTCACGAAGGAGTACGCCGCCAGGTAGAACAGCACCGAGGACAGCCCCTGCTTGTTGACCGCGATCACCCCGGTCAGGATGAACCCGGCGTGCGCGATCGAGGAGTACGCCAGCAGCCGCTTGACGTCCTGCTGGGTCACCGCCAGCACCGCGCCGACCACCATGGTCAGGATCGCCACGCCCCACAGCACCGGGCGCCAGTCCAGCCGCAGCCCCGGGAAGGCCACGTAGAACAGCCGCAGGAACGCCCCGAAGGCCGCGACCTTGGTCGCCGAGGCCATGAAACCGGTCACCGGGGTCGGCGCGCCCTGGTAGACGTCCGGGGTCCAGGAGTGGAACGGCACCGCGCCGACCTTGAACAGCAGGCCCACCGCCAGCATCGCCAGACCGGTCAGCAGCAGCACGTCGCTCTGGGTGGTGCTCAGCTGCGCCGGGGTGGTCATCGCCTTGCCGGAGACGACGTCCGCGATGTCGCCGAGCTTCACGCTGCCGGCGTAGCCGTACAGCAGCGCGGTGCCGAACAGGAAGAACGCCGAGGCGAAGGCGCCGAGCAGGAAGTACTTGACCGCCGCCTCCTGGGACAGCAGCCGGCGGCGCCGGGCCAGCGCGCAGAGCAGGTACAGCGGCAGGGAGAAGACCTCCAGCGCCACGAACATGGTCAGCAGGTCGTTGGCGGCCGGGAAGAGCAGCATGCCGCCGACCGCGAACATGGTCAGCGGGAAGACCTCGGTGGTGGTGAAGCCGGCCCGGATCGCGGCCCGCTCCTGCTCCCCGCCCGGGGTGGCGGCCGCCTGGGCGGCGAAGGCGTCGGCGGGCGCGCCGCCGGCCTTCGGCTCCAGCCTGCGCTCGGCGTAGGTGAGCACCGTGACGACCGCGACCAGCAGGATCACGCCCTGCAGGAACAGCGCCGGGCCGTCCAGCGCGACCGACTCCATGGCCAGCAGGTCGATCCGGGGCGCGTGGCCCTGCGCGGCCAGCACCACCACGGCGACGAAGGCGCCGACCAGCCCGACCAGGGCGAGCGAGACCTGACTCCAGTGGCGGAACCTGCGGGGGACGAACGCCTCGACCAGGATGCCGGCCACGGCGGCGCCGAACACCACCAGCATCGGGGAGAGTTGGCCGTACTCGATGTGCGGTGCGGGGATGCTCGGGGTGTTGCCGCCGGCGGCGGCGAGCACTGCGCTGGCACTCACTTCTGCTCACCTCCTGAGGTGGCGGCGACCGGGTGGGCCGGCGCCGGGTCGGTCCGGTGGACCTGCGAGAGCGTCGCGTTCACCGACGGGTTCACCAGGTCGGTGAGCGGCTTGGGGTAGACGCCGAGCAGGATGGTCAGCGCCACCAGCGGCGCCACCACGGCCAGTTCGCGGACCTTGAGGTCGGGCATCGACCGCACGCCCTCCTTCACCGGGCCGGTCATGGTGCGCTGGTACAGCAGCAGGGCGTACAGCGCGGCCAGCACGATGCCGATGGTGGCGATCACGCCGATCACCGGGTAGCGGGTGAAGGTGCCCACCAGCACCAGGAACTCGCTGACGAACGGGGCCAGTCCCGGCAGCGACAGGGTGGCCAGGCTGCCGATCAGGAACGTCCCGGCGAGCACCGGGGCGACCTTCTGCACCCCGCCGTAGTCGGCGATCATCCGCGAGCCGCGCCGGGAGATCAGGAAGCCGGCCACCAGCATCCACGCGGCGGTGGACAGGCCGTGGTTGACCATGTACAGGGTCGCACCGCTCTGGCCCTGACTGGTCAGCGCGAAGATGCCCATGATGATGAAGCCGAAGTGCGAGATCGAGGCGTAGGCGACCAGCCGCTTGATGTCCTTCTGACCGACCGCCAGCAGCGCGCCGTAGACGATCCCGATCAGCGACAGCACCAGGATCGCCGGGGCGAAGGTCTTCGAGGCGTCCGGGAACAGCCCGAGGCAGAAGCGCAGCATCGCGAAGGTGCCGACCTTGTCCACCACCGCGGTGATCAGCACGGCGGTTCCGGCGGTGGCCTCGCCCATCGCGTTCGGCAGCCAGGTGTGCAGCGGCCACAGCGGGGCCTTCACCGCGAAGGCGAAGAAGAAGCCGAGGAACAGCGCGTTCTGGGCGGTGCCGGACAGCTTCAGGCTGCCGCCGGCGATCGCGTCGGTCAGCGTGGGCAGGTCGAAGGTGCCCAGACCCTGGTCCTGGGCGACCACGTACAGGCCGATCACGGCGGCCAGCATCACCAGGCCGCCGAGCAGGTTGTACAGCAGGAACTTGACGGCCGCGTAGGAGCGCTGGCGCGCGGACTCCGGGCCGCCCGCCCGGTCGCCGAAGCCGCCGATCAGGAAGTACATCGGGATCAGCATGGCTTCGAAGAACACGTAGAACAGGAAGACGTCGGTGGCGTAGAAGGAGACGATCACCATCGCCTCCACCGCCAGGATCAGGGCGAAGAAGCCCTGGGTGCGCCGCCTGTTCTCGAAGGTCCCGTCCGGTGCGGCGGGGCTGGGCCCCTCCTGCCCGTTGGCGGGCAAGGAGGGCGGGTCGGCGTCGTGCCAGGAGGCCAGCATCACCATCGGCACCAGGACGGCCGTCAGCAGGGCCAGCGCCGCGCCGATGCCGTCCACGCCGAGCGAGAAGGTGATGCCGAAGGAACGGATCCAGCCGTAGGACTCGGTCAGCTGGTAGCGGGCGCCGTGCGGGTCGAACCGCAGCGCCACGGCGGCGGCCAGCACCAGGGTGACCGCCGAGACGGCCAGCGCGACGGTCTTGGTGGTGCGGCGCCGGGCCTCGGTGGCCCCGGCGGGCAGGGCGGCGGTCAGCACCGCGCCGGCCGCCGGGACGGCGCAGGTGGTGGTCAGCAGGACGCTCACGGCCGCACCCCCCAGGTGGAATCTGCGCGATTCATCAGACGGACCTCATCAGGAGAGTCGAGGCGACCAGCACCAGCGTGCCGCCGAACATGGAGAGCGCGTACGAGCGGACGAAGCCGTTCTGGACCCGCCGCAGCCGGCCGGACAGGCCCCCGATGAGCGCGGCCAGGCCGTTGACGAGGCCGTCCAGGCCGCGGCTGTCGAAGAAGACCAGGGTCGCGGTGAGCGCCGAGCCCGGCCGCACCAGCACGGCGTGGTTGAAGTCGTCCTGCAGCAGGTCGCGGCGGGCGGCCCGGGTGAGCGGGGAGCCGACCGGCGGCACCACCGGGACGGACGAGCGCCCGTACATCACGTACGCGAGGCCGAGGCCGGCCAGCATGCAGGCGGTGGTCAGCCCGGTGACGGTCCACGAGCCGAGCGGGGAGTTGCCCTCGCTGTGGCCGGTGACCGGCTCCAGCCACTTCAGGAACCGGTCGTTGACGTCGAACAGCGCACCCGCGAAGGCCGAGCCGACGGCCAGCAGCACCATCGGGATGACCATGGTCTTCGGCGCCTCGTGCGGGTGCGGGAGGTTGCCCTCCTCGTCGGGCTGCCAGCGCTTCTCGCCGAAGAAGGTCAGCAGCATCACCCGGGTCATGTAGAACGCGGTGATCGCCGCGCCGACCAGCGCGCACAGGCCGAGGATCCAGCCCTCGGTGCCGCCCTCGGCGAAGGCCGCCTCGATGATCCGGTCCTTGGAGAAGAAGCCGGACAGGCCCGGGAAGCCGATGATGGCCAGGTAGCCGATGCCGAAGGTGGCGAAGGTCCACGGCATGTACTTGCGCAGACCGCCGTAGTGACGCATGTCCACCTCGTCGTTCATGCCGTGCATGACCGACCCGGCGCCGAGGAACAGCCCGGCCTTGAAGAAGCCGTGGGTCACCAGGTGCATGATCGCGAAGACGTAGCCGATCGGGCCGAGACCGGCCGCCAGCACCATGTAGCCGATCTGCGACATGGTCGAGCCGGCCAGCGCCTTCTTGATGTCGTCCTTGGCGCAACCGACGATCGCACCGAACAGCAGCGTCACCGCGCCGACCACCACCACGGCGGTCCGGGCGTCCGGCGCCAGGTCGAAGATCACCGAGGAACGGGTGATCAGGTAGACCCCGGCGGTCACCATGGTGGCCGCGTGGATCAGGGCCGAGACCGGGGTCGGGCCCTCCATCGCGTCCCCGAGCCAGGACTGCAGCGGCACCTGCGCCGACTTGCCGCAGGCCGCCAGCAGCAGCATCAGGCCGATCGCCGTCAGCTTGCCCTCGCTCGCCTGGTGCGCCGCCCCGACCGTGCCTTCTGAACCGAGGATCGGGGTGAAGGCGAAGGAGCCGAACTCCGCGAACATCAGCATGATCGCGATCGACAGGCCCATGTCGCCGACCCGGTTGACGATGAAGGCCTTCTTCGCCGCCGTCGCCGCGCTCGGCTTGTGCTGCCAGAAGCCGATCAGCAGGTACGAGGCCAGGCCCACGCCCTCCCAACCGAAGTACAGCAGCAGGTAGTTGTCCGCCACCACCAGCAGCAGCATGGCGGCCAGGAACAGGTTCAGGTACGCGAAGAAGCGACGCCGGCGCTCGTCGTGCGCCATGTAGCCCACCGAGTACAGGTGGATCAGCGTGCCCACCCCGGTGATCAGCAGCACGAAGGTCATCGACAACTGGTCGAGCCGGAACGAGACGTCCGCCTGGAAGGCGTTCACCGGCACCCAGCTGAACAGGTGCTGCGTCACCGCCCGGTGCTCGGCGTCACGGCCGAGCATGTCCGAGAACAGCACCAGGCCGAAGCCGAACGAGAGCGCGGCGAGCGCGGTGGCCAGCCAGTGGCCGGACCGGTCCAGTGCCCGGCCGCCGAGCAGCAGCAGGGCGGCGCCGGCCAGCGGAGCCGCCACCAGCAGCGGAATGAGAGAGTTCACCGAGGCCCTCCGCCTACAGCTTCATCAGGTTGCTGTCGTCGACCGAAGCGGAGTGCCTGGTCCGGAAGATGGAGACGATGATGGCGAGGCCCACCACGACCTCGGCCGCCGCGACCACCATCGTGAAGAAGGCGATGATCTGGCCGTCCAGTGTCCCGTGCAGCCGGGAGAACGTCACCAGCGCCAGGTTCGAGGCGTTCAGCATCAGCTCGACGCACATGAACAGCACGATCGCGTTGCGCCGGATCAGCACCCCGGACGCCCCGATGGTGAACAACAGGGCCGACAGGTACAGGTAGTTGACCGGGTTCACTGCGCGTCCTCCTCGCCGGTCTCGTGATTGGGCACCGGTTCCAGGGACTTGCGCGGACCGGCCACCGCGGGCCGCTCCGAGGACGGACGGCCCAGCCAGTCCGCCGTGCTGTTCTCCAGCTCCGCCATCCGCCGCAGCATCGCCTGACTGACGTCCCGCACCTGACCGCGCTCGCGCAGCGTCGCCATCACCGAGTCCTCGGCGACCGTGCCGTCCGGCAGCAGCGCCGGGACGTCCACCGCGTTGTGCCGCGCGTACACGCCCGGCGCCGGCAGCGGCGGCACCTGGATGTTGTCCCTGACCCGCTGCGCCGCCAGCTCGCGCTGGGTCTTCGGCGCCTTCACGTGCTCGCGGTGGGTCAGCACCATCGCGCCGATCGCCGCCGTGATCAGCAGCGCGCCGGTGACCTCGAAGGCCCACACGTACCGGGTGAAGATCAGCCGGGCCAGGCCCGGCACGTTGCCCTCGGCGTTGGCCTCGGCCAGCCCGGTGAAGTGGTTCAGCTTCGCGTTCGCGATCCCGGCGATCAGCAGCACGCCGAAGCCCAGCCCGCACAGCACCGCCGCGAACCGCTGGCCCTTCAGCTGCTCCTTCAGAGAGTCCTCGCTGGTCACGCCGACCAGCATCACCACGAACAGGAACAGCATCATGATCGCGCCGGTGTAGACCACGATCTGCACCACGCCCAGGAACACCGCGCCCTGGGCCATGTAACAGACCGCCAGCGCCAGCATGGTGGCCGCCAGGCACAGCGCGCTGTGCACGGCCTTGCGCATCACCAGCATGCCCAGCGCGCCGCCGACCGCGACCACCGCGAGCACCCAGAACTGGACGGCCTCACCCGTGGAGGTCGTCCCGCTCGCCGCCGCCAGATGTGCGATCACGGCCGCGCCTCCTTCTCCCGGTCGGTGCGCTCCTGCCGGACCGTCCCCGGCGCCGCCGCGGTGACCTCTCCCCGGTAGTACGCGCCCTCGTCGGCGCCCGGGAAGATCGCGTGCGGGGTGTCGACCATGCCCTCGGACAGGCCCACGAGCAGCTGCTCCTTGGTGAAGATCAGGTCCTTGCGGGAGGAGTCGGCCAGCTCGTACTCGTTGGTCATGGTCAGCGCCCGGGTCGGGCAGGCCTCGATGCACAGCCCGCACAGGATGCAGCGGGCGTAGTTGATCTGGTAGACCGCGCCGTAGCGCTCGCCGGGCGAGTAGCGCTCCTCGTCCCGGTTGTCCGCGCCCTCCACGTAGATCGCGTCGGCCGGGCAGGCCCACGCGCACAACTCGCAGCCGACGCACTTCTCCAGGCCGTCCGGATGCCGGTTCAGCTGGTGGCGGCCGTGGAAACGCGGAGCGGTGGGCTTCTTCTGCTCCGGGTACTGCTCGGTGAGCCGCTTCTTGAACATGGCCTTGAAGGTCACGCCGAAGCCGGCGGCCGGGCCGAGGACCGACGGCCGGTCGGCCCGCTCGGGCCGGCCCGTCTGGTCGGACGACATCGCGGATCAGCTCCCTTCGGAATGGTCGGCCCCGTTGAGGGCGTCCTGGAGTTGCTTCGGGGCGCGGCTGGGCCGGCGCGGCACCGGCGGAAGCACCTGACCGGGCATCGGCGGCACCGGGTAGCCGCCCGCCATCGGATCGAACTCACCCGCCTGGTCGGGCCCGTTCTCAGCCGTCGCGGCCTCCTCGGGCTGCTTGCGCAGGAAGTCCCGCACCAGCGCCAGCAGCAGCACCGCGCCGACCGGCGCGCCGACGTACAGCACCACCTCGCCGAAGCCGTACCCCTCGTTGCGCAGCGCCCGCACGCTCGCGATCAGCACCAGCCACACCAGCGAGACCGGGATCAGCACCTTCCAGCCCAGCTTCATGAACTGGTCGTAGCGGAACCGGGGCAGCGTGCCGCGCAGCCAGATGAAGAAGAACAGCAGCAGCTGGATCTTCAGCGTGATCCACAGCATCGGCCACCAGCCGTGGTTGGCGCCCGCCCAGAAGGTCGACACCGGCCACGGAGCGCGCCAGCCGCCCAGGAACAGGGTCGAGGCCACCGCCGAGACCGTCACCATGTTGACGTACTCGGCCAGCATGAACATCGCGAACTTCAGCGAGGAGTACTCGGTGTTGAACCCGCCGACCAGCTCGCCCTCGGCCTCCGGCAGGTCGAACGGCGCCCGGTTGGTCTCGCCCACCATCGCGATGATGTAGACGATGAACGACACCGGCAGCAGCGCCGCGAACCAGGTCGGCTGCTGGTGCGCCACGATCTCCGAGGTCGACATCGAACCCGAGTAGATGAACACCGCCGCGAAGGACAGGCCCATCGCGATCTCGTAGCTGATCATCTGCGCCGAGGAGCGCAGCCCGCCCAGCAGCGGGTACGTCGAACCGGAGGACCAACCCGCCAGCACGATCCCGTAGATGCCCACCGAGGCCGTCGCCAGCACGTACAGCAGTGCCACCGGGAAGTCGGTCAGCTGCAGCGGCGTCCGGGTGCCGAAGATCGACACCTCGTCGCCGGCCGGACCGAACGGGATCACCGCGAAGGCCATGAACGCCGGGATGGCGCAGACGATCGGGGCCAGGACGTAGACCACCTTGTCCGAGCCCTTGACCACCAGGTCTTCCTTCAGCGCCAGCTTCACCCCGTCCGCCAGCGACTGCAGCAGGCCCCACGGCCCGTGCCGGTTCGGCCCGATGCGCAACTGCATCCAGGCCACCACCTTGCGCTCCCAGACGATCGCGACCAGCACCGTCAGCACCAGGAACGCGAAGCAGAACACCGCCTTCAGCAGCACCAGCCACCACGGGTCCTGGCCGAAGAAGTGGAGCGTCTCGTACGGCTGCGGAGTCGTCATCGGACCTCCCCTTCCCGGGCCTCGGCCCCGTCGCCTTCGCTTCGGACCCCCTCGACGCCCGCTGCGCCCCTGGCGTCCTCGGCGCCCTTGACGGCGACCGGCGTGAGCTCGGCCGCGGCGATCGTCACCAGGTGGCCGACGGTGGTGCCGAGCGCGCGATGGGCGCCGCCCGGCGTGGAGTTGAGCGGGATCCAGACCGTGCGGTCGGGGACGGACTCGGTGACCTCCAGCGGCAGGACCAGCGACCCGGCCGGGCCGGTCAGCCGCAGCGCCCCGGCCGCCTCGGCGCCGACCTCCTTCGCGGTGGCCGCCGAGACCCGGGCCACCGCCCGGTGCCGGGTGCCCGCCAGGTGCGGATCGCCCTGCTGCAGCGAGCCCTCGTCCAGCAGCAGGCGCCAACCCGCCAGCACCGCCTGGCCCGTGGCCGGCCGCGGCAGCACACCCGGGTGCGCCGCCGGAGCGGCCGCCCGGTCACCCCGCCACGGCTCGAAGCGGTCCAGCTCCAGCCGGGCCGCCCGCACATCCGCCAGGCCCAGCCGGTGCCCCAGCGCGTCCGCCAGCATCGCCAGCACCCGCAGGTCCGACTGGAGGTGACGGCCCATCTGCTGGTCCGGCTTGAGCGCGGCCTCGAACATCCGCACCCGGCCCTCCCAGTCCAGGAAGGTGCCCGCCTTCTCCGCCACCGCCGCCACCGGCAGCACCACGTCGGCCCGCTCGGTCACCGCCGACGGACGCAGCTCCAGCGACACCACGAACGCCGCCGCCAAGGCCTCCCCGGCCAGCGCCGGATCCGGCAGGTCGTCCGGATCCACCCCGCCGACCAGCAGCGCGTCCAGATCGCCCTGCACCGCCGCGGTCAGGATCTGGCCGGTGTCCCGGCCCGGACGCGACGGCAGCTCCGCCACCCCCCACACCGCGGCCGCCTCCGCCCGCGCCGCCGCCGCGGCCACCGGACGGCCACCCGGCAACAGGCCCGGCAGCGCACCCGCCTCCACCGCCCCGCGCTCGCCCGCCCGGCGCGGCACCCAGGCCAGCTCGGCCCCGGTCGCGTGCGCAAGCCGCAGCACCGCCGTCAGCGCACCCGGCACCGCCGCCAGCCGCTCGCCCGCCAGGATCACCGCGCCCGGCCGGCGCAGCAGCTCGGCCGCCCGCCCGGCGTCGTCGTTCAACGGCTCGTCCGCGGCCAGCGCCGCGAACCACTCCGGCTCGGTGCCCGGAGCCGTCGGCAGCAGCGCACCGCGCAGCTTCGCCAGCCCCCGGGAGGCGAAGGCCGCCACCGAGAACACCTTCAGCCCCTTCGCGCGGCTCGCCTTCCGCAGCCGCAGGAAGACGATCGGCGACTCCTCCTCCGGCTCGAAGCCGGCCAGCAGCACCGCCGGAGCCTGCTCCAGCCGCTCGTAGCTCAGGCCGCCGCCGTCCACGTCCACCCCGCGCCCGGCCACCGCCGCGGCCAGGAAGTCCGCCTCCTCACCGCTGTGCGGGCGGGCCCGGAAGTCCACGTCGTTGGTGCCCAGCACCACCCGGGCGAACTTCGCGTACGCGTACGCGTCCTCCACCGTCACCCGGCCGCCGGTCAGCACGCCGGTACGGACCCCGCGCAGCCCCTGCGCCGCCCGGGCCAGCGCCTCCGGCCAGGACACCGGCACCAGCTCGCCGTCCTCCCGCACCAGCGGCGTCGTCAGCCGGTCCCGCAACTGGGCGTAGCGGAAGGCGAACCGGCCCTTGTCGCAGTTCCACTCCTCGTTCACCGCCGGGTCCTCGCCCGCCAGCCGGCGCAGCACCTTGCCCCGCCGGTGGTCGGTGCGCTGGGCGCAGCCCGCCGCACAGTGCTCGCACACGCTCGGCGAGGAGGTCAGGTCGAAGGGGCGCGAGCGGAAACGATAAGCCGCCGAGGTCAGCGCACCCACCGGGCAGATCTGGATGGTGTTCCCGGAGAAGTACGACTCGAAGTCGTCCCCCTCCCCGGTGCCGACCTGCTGCAGCGCCCCGCGCTCCACCAGGTCGATGAACGGGTCCCCGGCGATCTGCTGCGAGAACCGGGTGCAGCGCGCGCACAGCACGCAGCGCTCCCGGTCCAGCAGCACCTGGCTGCTGATCGGCACCGGCTTCTCGTAGGTGCGCTTCATGCCCTCGAAGCGGGAGTCCGCGTCACCGGTGGACATCGCCTGGTTCTGCAGCGGGCACTCGCCGCCCTTGTCGCAGACCGGGCAGTCCAGCGGGTGGTTGATCAGCAGCAGCTCCATCACGCCGCGCTGCGCCTTCTCGGCCACCGGCGAGCTCAGCTGGGTGCGCACCACCATGCCCTCGGCGACCGGGACGGTGCAGGAGGCCACCGGCTTGCGCTGGCCCTCGATCTCCACGATGCACTGCCGACAGGCGCCGGCCGGGTCCAGCAGCGGGTGGTCGCAGAAGCGCGGGATCTGGGTGCCGATGGTCTCGGCGGCCCGGATCACCAAGGTGCCCTCGGGGACCTTCACTTCGACGCCGTCGATGGTGAGCGTGACCAGTTCGACCGTGGCTCCGTCGTTCGTGGAGGCGGTCGGCTCGGTGATCGTCACGCGTGCACCTCCCTTTCGGTGGCGGACTGGTGGCCGGGGCGGGGGCCGTCGGCCCAGACGGTGGAGGCGGCCGGGTCGAACGGGCAGCGGCGCTCGGCCAGGTGCTGCTCGTACTCGGCACGGAAGTACTTGAGCGAGGAGACGATCGGGCTGGCCGCGCCGTCGCCCAGCGCGCAGAAGGACTTGCCGTTGATGTTGTCGGCGATGTCGAGGAGCTTCTCCAGATCCCCCTCGACGCCCTCGCCCGCCTCGATCCGCCGCAGCAGCTGGACCAGCCAGTAGGTGCCCTCCCGGCAGGGGGTGCACTTGCCGCAGGACTCGTGGGCGTAGAACTCGGTCCAGCGGGTGACCGCCCGCACCACGCAGGTGGTCTCGTCGAAGACCTGCAGCGCCTTGGTGCCGAGCATCGAGCCGGCCGCGCCGACGCCCTCGTAGTCCAGCGGGACGTCGAGGTGCTCGTCGGTGAACATCGGGGTGGAGGAGCCGCCCGGGGTCCAGAACTTCAGCCGGTGCCCGGCCCGGACGCCGCCGCTGAGGTCCAGCAGCTGGCGCAGGGTGATGCCCAGCGGCGCCTCGTACTGGCCCGGGTTGGTGACGTGGCCGGAGAGCGAGTAGAGCGTGAAACCGGGGGACTTCTCGGTGCCCAGGCCCTTGAACCACTCCTTGCCGCGGGCCAGGATCGCCGGCACCGAGGCGATCGACTCGACGTTGTTGACCACCGTCGGGCAGGCGTACAGGCCGGCCACCGCCGGGAACGGCGGCCGCAGCCTCGGCTGGCCGCGACGGCCCTCAAGCGAGTCCAGCAGCGCCGTCTCCTCGCCGCAGATGTACGCGCCGGCGCCGGCGTGCACGGTGATGTCGAGGTTCACGCCGGAGCCGAGGACGTCGCGGCCCAGCAGCCCGGCCCGGTACGCCTCGGCGACGGCCGCGTGCAGGCGGCGCAGCACCGGGACGACCTCGCCGCGCAGGTAGATGAAGGCGTGGTCGCAGCGGATCGCGTAGGAGGCGATGATCATGCCCTCGATCAGCGCGTGCGGGTTGGCGAACAGCAGCGGGATGTCCTTGCAGGTGCCCGGCTCGGACTCGTCCGCGTTGACCACCAGGTAGTGCGGCTTGCCGTCGTTCTGCGGGATGAACTGCCACTTCATCCCGGTGGGGAAGCCTGCGCCGCCGCGGCCGCGCAGGCCGGAGTCCTTGACCAGGGCGATCACGTCGTCCGGGGGCATGGCGAGGGCCGCCTTGAGGCCCTCGTAGCCGTGGTGGCGGCGGTAGGTGGCGAGGGTCCAGGGGCGGCTGTCGTCCCAGGGGTCAGACAGGACGGGGGTGAGCAGCTTCTCGGCCGGCTCGGCGGAGGTCATCACGCTTCGGTCCCTTCCTGGCCGTCGGCCTTGGCCTCCTGGCCCGGCTCCTCGGGGCGGGGCTCCTCGTGGCGGGGGGCGACGACCTTGGTGCCGCCGGTGCCGGGCAGGGCCTCGCCGCGGGCCAGCCGCAGGCCGGCCAGTGAGGCGGCACCGCCGGCGCCGGACTCGTCGTTGGCGCCCGGGCGCTCGTCGGGGAAGCCGGCCAGGATCCGGGCGGTCTCCTTGAAACCGCACAGCCGGGCGCCGCGGGTGGGCCGCACCTCGCGGCCGGCCCGCAGGTCGTCGACCAGCTGCCGGGCGCTCTCCGGGGTCTGGTCGTCGAAGAACTCCCAGTTGACCATCACCACCGGCGCGTAGTCACAGGCGGCGTTGCACTCGATGTGCTCGATCGAGATCTGGCCGTCCTCGGTGGTGGCGTTGTTGCCGATCCCCAGGTGCTGCTGGAGCTCGGCGAAGATCTGGTCGCCGCCGAGCACCGCGCACAGGGTGTTGGTGCAGACCCCGACGTGGTACTTCCCGGCGGGGCGCCGCCGGTACATCGTGTAGAAGGTGGCGACGGCGGTGACCTCGGCGGTGGTGAGGTCCAACTGCTCGGCGCAGAACCGGATCCCGGTCGGGCTGACGAAGCCCTCCTCGGCCTGCACCAGGTGCAGCAGCGGCAGCAGCGCCGAACGGGCCTGCGGGTAGCGGCCGATCAGCTCGGCGGCGTCGGCGGCCAGCCGGGCGCGCACCTCCTCGGGGTAGGGCGGGGCCGGCAGCGCCGGCAGTCCGAGTTCGACGTTGGTCACCGGTCCACGCCTCCCATCACCGGGTCGATCCCGGCCACCGCGACGATCACGTCGGCCACCTGGCCGCCCTCGCACATCGCCGCCATCGTCTGCAGATTGGTGAACGACGGATCCCGGAAGTGGACCCGGTACGGGCGCGTCCCGCCGTCGCTGACCACGTGCACGCCCAGCTCGCCCTTGGGCGACTCGACCGCCGCGTACGCCTGGCCGACCGGGACCCGGAAGCCCTCGGTGACCAGCTTGAAGTGGTGGATCAGGGCCTCCATCGAGGTGCCCATGATCTTGCGGATGTGGTCGAGCGAGTTGCCCATGCCGTCCGGCCCGACGGCCAGTTGGGCGGGCCAGGCGATCTTCTTGTCGGCCACCATGACCGGGCCCGGGCGCAGCCGGTCCAGGCACTGCTCGACGATCCGCAGCGACTGCTTCATCTCCTCCAGGCGGATCAGGAAGCGGCCGTAGGAGTCGGCACTGTCCGCGGTGGCGACCTCGAAGTCGTAGTCCTGGTAGCCGCAGTACGGGTCGGTCTTGCGCAGGTCGTGCGGCAGGCCGGTGGCGCGCAGGATCGGGCCGGTCGCGCCGAGGGCCAGGCAGCCGGGCAGGTCCAGGAAGCCGACGTCGACCAGGCGGGCCTTGAACACCGGGTTGCCGGTGGCCAGTTTGTCGTACTCGTGCATCCGGGAGCGGAAGGTGCGGACCGCCTCGCGGATCTGGTCCACCGCGCCCGGGGGCAGGTCCTGGGAAAGGCCGCCGGGGCGCACGTACGCGTGGTTCATGCGCAGGCCGGTGACCAGCTCGAAGACGTCCAGGATCAGCTCGCGGTCCCGGAAGCCGTAGATCATCAGGGTGGTGGAGCCGATCTCCATGCCGCCGGTGGCCAGGCAGACCAGGTGCGAGGCGATCCGGTTGAGCTCCATCATCATCACCCGGATGACGCTGGCCCGGTCCGGGACGTCGTCGGTGATGCCGAGCAGCTTCTCGACCGCCAGGCAGTAGGCGGTCTCGTTGAACAGCGGGGTCAGGTAGTCCATCCGGGTCACGAAGGTGGTGCCCTGGACCCAGCTGCGGAACTCCATGTTCTTCTCGATGCCGGTGTGGAGGTAGCCGATGCCGCAGCGGGCCTCCTTCACCGTCTCGCCGTCGATCTCCAGGATCAGCCGCAGCACGCCGTGGGTGGACGGGTGCTGGGGGCCCATGTTGACGATGATGCGTTCGTCGTCGGCCCGGCCGACCGCCTCGACCACTTCGCCCCAGTCGCCGCCGGTGACGGTGAAGACCCGGCCCTCGGTGGTCTCGCGGGCGTCTGCTTCCTCGTAGTGCTGAGTACTCATCAGCTGTACGACCTCCGCTGGTCGGGTGCCGGGATCTGGGCGCCCTTGTACTCGACGGGGATGCCGCCGAGCGGGTAGTCCTTGCGCTGCGGGTGGCCCAGCCAGTCGTCCGGCATCATGATCCGGGTGAGCGCCGGGTGGCCCTCGAAGACCAGGCCGAAGAAGTCGTAGGCCTCGCGCTCGTGCCAGTCGTTGGTCGGGTAGACGCTGACCACCGAGGGGATGCGCGGGTCGGCGTCCGGCGCGGTGACCTCCAGCCGGATCAGCCGGCCGTGGGTGATCGAGCGCAGGTGGTAGACCGCGTGCAGCTCGCGGCCCTTGTCACCGGGGTAGTGCACGCCGCTGACCCCCAGGCACAGTTCGAAGCGCAGCGCCGGGTCGTCGCGCAGGATGCGCACGGCCTTCAGGAGGTGGGCACGGTCGAGGTGGAAGGTCAGCTCGCCGCGGTCGACCACGGTCTTCTCGATCACCTCGGCCGGGTCCAGGCCCTGCTCCTCCAGGGCGCCCTCGAACTCGTCGGCGACCTCGTCGAACCAGCCGCCGTACGGGCGTTCGCTCGGACCGGGCAGCACGATCGGGGCGGCCAGGCCGCCGAAGCCGGAGGTGTCGCCGGTGCCCCGGGTGCCGAACATGCCCTGGCGGCGGCCGACCACCTCGACCGGGATCTCGCGCACCGGCTGCTCGCGGCGGGTCTCGGGTGCATGCTCGTTCATCGCAGCTGCCCCCGCATCTCGCTGACCGGGGTGGCCTTGAGGGCCAGGGCCTCGCCGAGCTCCTCGGCGCGGCGCCGGTTCACGCCCAGCGGCTCGTGCTGGATCTTGTCGTGCAGCTTCAGGATGGCGTCCATCAGCATCTCCGGGCGGGGCGGGCAACCGGGCAGGTAGATGTCCACCGGGACGATGTGGTCGACGCCCTGGACGATCGCGTAGTTGTTGAACATCCCGCCGGAGGAGGCGCAGACGCCCATCGAGATGACCCACTTCGGGTTGGCCATCTGGTCGTACACCTGGCGCAGCACCGGGGCCATCTTCTGGCTCACCCGGCCCGCCACGATCATCAGATCCGCCTGCCGGGGGGAGCCCCGGAAGACCTCCATGCCGAACCGGGCCAGGTCGTAGCGGCCGGCGCCGGTGGTCATCATCTCGATCGCGCAGCAGGCCAGACCGAAGGTGGCCGGGAAGAGTGACGCCTTGCGCACCCAGCCGGCGGCCGTCTCCACGGTCGTGAGCAGAAAGCCGCTCGGCAGCTTCTCCTCGATTCCCATCAGATCCCTCTCAATGCCCTCAAGTCATCTGGAACGTCGGCAGGTTCCGGCTTGTCCGCCCGTTCACAAGCGGTCGCGCGCCGGGTCGACGGGTGGGGCGGACCACCCCGTGCTCAGTCCCACTCCAGGCGTGCTCAGTCCCACTCCAGGCCGCCGCGTCGCCAGACGTAGGCGTAGGCGACGAAGACGGTGGCGATGAACAGGAGCATCTCGACCAACCCGAAGATCCCCAGGGCGTCGAAGGTCACCGCCCAGGGGTAGAGGAAGACGATCTCGATGTCGAAGACGATGAAGAGCATCGCCGTCAGGTAGTACTTGATCGGGAACCGACCGCCGCCCACGGGCTGCGGGGTCGGCTCGATGCCGCACTCGTACGCCTCCAACTTGGCCCGGTTGTAGCGCTTGGGGCCGGTGAGTGAGGCCATCACGACGGAACCGACCGCGAACGCCGCCGCGATGGCACCGAGTACGAGGATCGGCGCGTAGGCATTCATAGCCCCCGCTCCCTCCGTCCAGTCGTCCTTGACTGCAGATCGGAACCGGCAGGTCACGCTGAGGTGAACCCGCGCTCCAGTTCCCGAGATCCACCTCATGTGAGGCAGTTCACAAAGCCTGGAACGAGCGCATCCTATGCCCGGTGGCTTGTGATCTGCGACACGCAGTTCAACGTCATCTTTGTGATCTACGACACCATGTGAATGGTGGCGAATGTGAACATGCCCAGAGTTGTCAGCGCAAAGGAGTCAAATGGTCACAAGTAGTCGCATTTGTCTTTGGAGCAGCTGGTCAGGGGCTGGTTCCTATATCAACTATGCATCGTGGATGGCAAATTTCTGGGCGGCGGGTTGACGTGTTATGGGGGCTCACTCGGAGGGGTGGTGGGGGGATGAACGCTTGCTTGACCCTTCGTTCACAAGCGTGCGAAGTTGTCGTGGGGGTTTCCCTCCCCCTCCCCCTCCCCCTCCCCCCACCCGCCCTCCCCCCACCCGCCCGCCGCCCGCCGCCCGCCGCCCGCCGCCCGCCGCCCGCCGCCCGCGCCAGGGTTGCCCACCTGCTGCCGGTGTCACCCTGCGCTGGGCCGGCCGGTCCCAGCGCGGAGCTGCGGCGCGCTCGCAGCTCCGGCAGCCTATGGGCGCCTGGGGGCCCGCCCTCGCCCTCCTCCTCCGCCGCCTCCACCTCCGCCACCACCGCTTACGCGGCTCTGCCTCCCGTTGCGGGCAGGCCCAACTTCTCGGTGCGGCCATCAAATCCCCGGGCCCGCCTCCGCCTCCGCCCTTTCCTCCCTTTCGTTCTCGGGCTCACCCTTGCGCGGGCCGCCTCCACTGATCCGCTCCCGCCCTGTGGGCCAGGCATCGGCTACCGGTTGCCGACCGCCTGTTCCCACACCCAGGCCGCGACGCCCACCCGGTTACGGGCGCCGAGCTTGCGCTGGATGTTGGCGAGGTGGTTCTTCACGGTTCCCGGTGAGATGAAGAGCCCGGCACCGATCTCGGCGTTGGTCGCTCCGTCGGCCACCAGCTCAGCGATCTCCCTTTCTCTCTCGGTCAGTTCCTCCACCGGGCCCGCTATCAACGGGCCCGGCACGCCTGTCGCGGCCGACCCGGACGCCGGGTTGGATCCCGGCAACGCCATGTGCTGCAGCAGCCGGACCGTGATCTGTGGACTGATCAACGCGTCCCCGGCCATCGCCGCCCGGATCGCCTCGATCAGCAGTACCGGCCCCGAACGCTTCAGCAGGAAGCCCGCCGCACCGTGCCGCAAGGCCGTGTGCACGTACTCGTCCAGGTCGAAGGTGGTCACCACGATCACCTTGCACTGGTCGGCCAGCTGCCGCGTGACCTCCAGGCCGTCGAGCTTCGGCATCCGGATGTCTGCGAGCACCACGTCCGGCCGCAGCCTTTTCGCTTCCTGAACCGCTGCGGCGCCGTCCGCCGACTCGGCCACCACCGTCATGTCCGGCTGGACGTCCAGGATCATCCGGAACGCGCTGCGGACATCGGCCTGGTCGTCGGCGATCAGGATCCGAATCGGCCTTGCGTTGCTGCTCATCTGCTCTTCTCCCCTGCGTCCGCACTGGTCCTCATCGGGGTCTCCGGCCGCTCCGGTTCCTCCCGCTCCGCCAACGGCAGCCTCGCTGTCACCCGCCAGGCCTCCTGCTCGTGCGCACCTGCCTCGAACGTGCCACCCAGAGCCTCCACACGCGCCGCCAGCCCTGGCAATCCGCTGCCGCCGCCGCGGCGGGGGCGGCCGATCAGACCCGGCGCCCGGCCGTCGTTCGTCACGGTCAGCTCCAGCCACTCACCGGCGCAGCGGGCCCGGATGTCGATCCGGCGGGCGCCCCGGGCGTGCCGGCGAACGTTGGTCAGCGCCTCGACGACGATTCGGTGGACCGTCCTGCCGACCTCTCGCGGAACCGACTGGTCCGGCAGCTCCAGCTGGACGTCGGCGCCGCCTGCAGCGGTGAACTGCTCGGCCACCTCAGCCAGTTCGGGGAGACCCGGCTGTGGGCTGCGACCGCCGGCCTCCTCGCTGCGAAGCAGTTGCACGGTCCGGTCCAGCGAGGCCAGCGCCCGCTGCCCTGCCTGCTCTATCCGCTCGAACATCTCGGCCGCCCGTGCCGGGTCGATGGCGGCCAGGTACGCCCCCGCCTGGGCCTGGGCGACCATGCCGCTGACGTCGTGCGCCACGAAGTCGTGGAGGTCGTGGGCCAGTTCGATCCGCTGCGCTCGTCTGGCCTCGACCACCGCCCTGTTGCGCCCCTCGTCCAGGCCTCGGAGGTAGAGCCCGACCAGAACGGCCGGCACTGAGAGCATCGAGCCGAACCCGAAGACCGTCAGTATGTCCCCGGGCCCGTCGACGATCGCGAAGCGGGACAGCCAGAGCGCGACCGCTCCGCACGCCGTCCAGACCGCCGCCGCGCACCGCGGGCCGTCCTCCGTACGCAGGCTGATGACCACCGACAGCGCCAGGACGCCCACTTCGACCAGGCCCAGCAGCCCGGCCCAGCGGTTGCCCTCAGCCCAGCGGCCGAGGAGCCAGACGGCGACCGTCACCACGAGCGACGCGGCCCCGAGCACCAGGGTCACGGCCGCCGCCCCGTGCCGCCGACGCGCCGCCCAGGCCGGCAGCGCCAGGACCAGGACGGCCCCGGACAGGATCTGAGTCATCGCCACCACCTCTCCTCGACTCTTCGGATGCCGTCACATTACGACGCCGCGCAGACGGAAGGCCTGTGCCGATCGGCATATTTCACAGGCCGGTTGAGCAGGAGGAACAGCCCGATCGGCATCTGCCAGCATCGTCTCGGGGGCGCCAGTCTTGAGTCATCGGATCGGCCACCGGGGCCGCCCGGGATAGGAGTTCAACACCATGTCCAAGCTCATGATCAAGGCCGGGATCACGTACCGCCCGACCCCCACCGCTCCTGCCGGCGCCGTCCCGCCGGCGCCGCGCTGGGCCGAACTGGCCGCCAAGACCGCCGCCTTGAGCACCGTCCCCTCCGGAGTGTGGCGGATCGTCTTCGGCTTCGGCGTCCCGGTCGGCTTCACCGGCGCGACGGCTGCGGCCTACAACGCGCACCAGCCGGGTTGGGGAACGGTCTACTGCGTGGTGTTGAGCATCCTGACCGAGGCGCTGGCCTTCCTGACTGTGGGTCTGGTCCGGCCCTGGGGGCTGGTGGTGCCCCGGTGGATCCCACTGATCGGCGGCCACCGGGTCCAGCCGCTCGCCGCGATCGTCCCGGCCGTGCTGGGCTCGGTGATACTCACCGTCCTCGGCATGGAGGGTCTGTTCGGCCGCTGGGCCCACAACCTGGCCCAGCCGGATTCGCCGCGCGGCTTCAGCGCCCTGGTGATGACCCTCGCCTACCTGCCCCTGGTCGCCTGGGGGCCGCTGCTCGGCGTGGTCACCGTCGACTATGCCCGTCGGACGCTGTGGCACCGCCGGTGACGAAGGCGACGGGTCACACCGGGGCCGCCTCCGGGCTCGATCCCACCACGTCGAGCTCACTCTCACGCTCCTCATCGCCCTCGGCCGGGCGTGGTGTGGGGGCGGTCCGCCGGCCCCACTCGGTCGCGACCAGCACCAGGGCTCCGCCGAGCAGGGCGAGCGGGCCCATCCGGTTGCCGGCGACGGTGATACCGAAGACGGCGGCCCACAGGGGTTCGGTACCGAGCAACAGGCTCACCCGGGACGGCGAGGTCGCCCGGACGGCCCACATCTGAACGAAGAAGGCGAAGAGCGTGCAGAACAAGGACAGGTGCAGCAGCCAGGCCCACTGGCCGGCTCCGTACGAAAGCGCGACGGTCCACGGCGCGGGCCCGCCGGCGAGTGCGACGACCGCGAACACTGCGGTGGCGACGGCGAGCTGGACCCAGGTGACGGCGAGCATGTCGGTGTCGCGTACGGCCCGGGTGCGGGCCATCGCGAGGACGTACCCGGAGCGGACGAGGGCGGCGCCCAGCACCAGTAGGTCACCGAGCGTCGGAGGGCGCAGTCCGCCGTCGCCGGTGAGGAGGGCGACGCCGAGGACGGCCAGACCGGCCGCCGCAAGGAAGGCCCGTGGTGGCGCGGTCCTGCTGAGGGCGCTCTCGCCGAGCAGGGTGAGGACCATGGCGAGGCTGATGATCAGCCCGGCGTTGGTTGCGGAGGTGTGCACGGCGCCGTAGGTCTCCAGCAGGAAGATCCCGCTGAGGACCAGGCCCAGTGCGGCGCCGCCGAGCCACTCGGCGCGACTCAGCTTCCGCAGGGCCCGCCAGGCGGTGAGCCCGAGCAACGGCAGCACCACCCCGAAGCGCAACACGAGCATCGCCACGACCGTCCCGGGCTCGGCCACCTGTTGGACGGCGAGGAAGCTCGACCCCCAGACCACTGCCACGAGCAGGACCGGCAGATCACGAAGAACCGATGATGACGAGGACAGGGAGGCACGCATGAGGAGGATCCCTCCGAGCGAACGGAACCGGCGGGTGCGAGGACCGTACGGCGTCGGACGGACCCGGGAGCTGGGCGTGTGGCTCAGCGGCGGACGGGGTGAGGGATGGAGCAAGGGGGCGCCATCTTCGCGCACCGGGCCGCCGGTGATCAATGCCCCTGCCGGGTGCTGCCGGCGGGTCAGGAGGCGAGCACGCCGTTCGTCTCGGCGATGGCCTCGATGTCGGCTGGGGTGCCGGACATGATCGCGCGGACGTGCTCGGTGACGAGCTCGACCGGCCAGTCCCACCAGGCGGCGCGGAGCAGGCGTTCGATGTCGGCGTCGTCGAAGCGGCGCCGGATCGGGCGGGCGGGATTGCCGCCGACGATCGTGTAGGGCTCGACGTCGGCGGTCACCACCGCACCGGCCGCGATGATCGCTCCGTCGCCGATCCTGACACCGGGCAGGACGGTGGCACCGAATCCGAACCAGACGTCGTTGCCGACCACGGTGTCACCCCGGCTGGGGAGGCCTGTGACGATGTCGAGGGTCTGCTCGGTCCAGCTGCCGCCGAACATCGTGAAGGGGAAGGTGGACACGCCGATGGTCGGGTGGGCGGCCCCGGCCATCAGGAAGCGGGTTCCGGTGGCGATCGCACAGTACTTGCCGATCACCAGCCGTTCGGGGCCGTACGCGTAGAGGACGTTGCGCTCCTCGAAGCGGGTGGCTCCGTCAGGGTCGTCGAAGTAGGTGTATTCGCCGACCTCGATCCTCGGGTCGGTGACCAGCGGGCGCAGCAGGACCACTCGGTCGTGGCCGGCGAGCGGGTGGAGGGCGGTCGGGTCGGGGATGGCGATGGCGGTCACATGAGCTCCTCTCGTAATGCGACTCCAGTCGCATTACGATGATCATGGCACGATCGCCACGCCACAGCAAGTCTTAATGCGACTGGAGTCGACTTTGAGCGAGCCCACCCACCCCGATCAGCAGCCCCGCACACCGACCCCGCGCCCCGGCGGCCGAAGCGCCCGGGTCCGTACGAACGTGGTCGCCGCCACGCTCGCCGAGGTCACGGAGAAGGGCTACGACGGACTCACCGCCGAGGCGGTCGCGGCCCGGTCCGGCGTCCACAAGGCGACCCTCTACCGCCGGTGGGGCGGGATCGACGGCCTGGTCGCGGACGCCTTGACCGCCTCGGCCGACCAGCCCTGGCCGCTGCCCGACACCGGAGACCTCCAGGAGGACCTCCGCCGCATCACCCAGGAGGTGTTCGACGTCTTCACCGACCCCGAGCGGAGCCCCACGCCCATCGCGCTGATCTCCGCCGCCCAGCGCTCCGACGTCGGCGCGGCAGCTCTCCGCGACTTCTTCGCGGCCCGCCACCACCAGGCCGCCGAGGTCGCCGAACGGGCAGTCGCTCGCGGCGAGTTGCCCGTCGGAACGGACGGCGCCGAGGTGGTCAGCGCCGCCACCGCCCCGCTCTACTACCGACTGTTCGTCACCGGTGAACCGCTGGACGCCCGCACCGCCGAGCGGGCCGCCGACGCCGCCACCCTGGCCGCCCGCGCCGGGCTGTTCATGACCACCTCGACCACCCCGACCGACCCGGAGCCCGGCACCACACCGGCCACCCCCACCCCGTAGGGCCCGGCGCCCACCGCGCCCTCACCCACAACCCATCCGTCAGGCCGCCCCATCCCGATCCCGCCCACCGATCAACCACGCCTCGAAGAGGAACTGACCATCCATCACCACCCCTTCAGCCAAAGCAGCCCCCGCCGTCCCGCCCCCTACCGGAGACCCACCCGGCCGTGGATGATTCCTCCATGACAAGCACGCCGTCCACCACCCCCCGGAAGGCCCGTCACGTGAAGCGCAAGCACTGGGCGCTGGTCGCCGCCGCCACCGCCCTCCCGCTCGCGGCGAGCACCGGCACGGCCGTCGCGGCCCCCTCCGGCGCTGCCCCGGCCCAGAGCGCGGCCTGCACCTACACACCCGCCGTCCCGGCCGACAACTTCAAGGGCATCCCGGTCTTCGACGCCGAGAAGGCCGCCCGCCCCTACCGCGCGACCCTGCGAACCAACCAGGGCCCGATCACCTTCGAGGCACTCACCGACAAGGCGCCCTGCACCACCTTCTCGTTCCGCTTCCTGGCCGAGCACGACTACTTCGACCGCAGCCACTGCCACCGCCTCACGACCCAGCGGATCTACGTCCTGCAGTGCGGCGACCCGACCGGAACGGGCAGCGGCGGTCCGGGCTACTCCTTCCCGGACGAGAACCTGACCGGCGCCACCTACCCGGCCGGCACCGTGGCGATGGCCAACGCCGGTCCGAACACCAACGGCAGCCAGTTCTTCATCGTCTGGAAGGACACCAAGCTCTCCCCCGCCTACACCCCGTTCGGCCGGGTCACGGCCGGCCTGGACGTCCTGCAGAAGATCGCCGCCGCCGGCGAGGACGACCAGAACGGCCCCGGCGACGGCTACCCCAACGTCCCCGTGAACATCCGCCACGTGAAGATCAGCAAGCACTGACCAGCCGGCCGAACGTCCCGGCCGACCGAACACCAACCGGTAGTCAGTCAACCGTCCCGGTCGGCCGAACCACAACCGCCGGGCGGGCCGGCCGAACCACAACCACCGGGCGGGCCGGCCGGCCGGGCGGACCCGGCTGGCCCAGCCCCCGTGGCCGCTCCCGTACGGTGGCAGCACCAACGACACCGCAGGGAGCAGCACCGCATGGACAGCCGGATCTGGGAGAGCGTCGACCACCTGGTCGCATGGCTGGACGAGCACAGCACGCAGTCACCGCAGGAAGAACGTCTGCTGCGGCTCCTCAAACTCTCCGAGGAGGTCGGCGAGGTCGGCGCGGCGGTGATCGGCGCCACCGGTCAGAACCCGCGCAAGGGCGTCACCCACTCCTGGGAGGACGTCCAGCACGAGCTCTGCGACGTCGTCTTCAGCGCCCTCGTCGCCCTGCGGACGCTCACCCCCGACGCGGCGCGGGTGTTCGCCGAACGCCTGGCCTACGTCGAACAGCGCTCCGCCGCCTCCCGGCACCCGGTCGACGGGCCCGAGGAGACGGCGGAGGCCGAAGCCTGAGGTCACGCCTCAGGACACGCCTCAGGACAAACCTGAGGACAGGCCTGAAGACGAACCCGCGGACAGGCGTGGGGCAAACGCCCAAACCAGGCGTCAGGCGTTGGGCGCGACCTTCGCCAGCCCGTTGATCACGCGGTCCATCGCGTCGCCGCCCTTCGGGTCGGTGAGGTTGGCGAGCAGCTTCAGGGTGAAGCGCATCAGCAGCGGCCGGGGCAGGCCGTGCTGGGCGGCGAGCTGCATCACCTTGGGGTTGCCGATGAGCTTCACGAAGGCGCGGCCGAGCGTGTAGTAGCCGCCGTACACCTCCTTGAGGATGCGCGGGTAGGCCTGCAGGGCGCGCTCGCGGCCGCCGTCGGTGAGGCGGGCGTGGGCCTGCACGATGACGCCGGCGGCGATCTGGCCGGATTCCATCGCGTAGGCGATGCCCTCGCCGTTGAACGGGTTGACCATGCCGCCGGCGTCGCCGACGAGCAGCAGGCCGCGGGTGTAGTGCGGCTGCCGGTTGAAGGCCATCGGCAGCGCGGCGCCGCGGATCGGCTCGGTCATGTTCTCGGGGGTGTAGCCCCACTCCTCGGGCATGCCGGCGCACCAGGCCTTGAGCACCTCGCGCCAGTCGAGTTCGCCGAAGGCGGGCGAGGAGTTGAGGATGCCGAGGCCGACGTTGGAGGTGCCGTCACCCATGCCGAAGACCCAGCCGTAGCCGGGCAGCAGCTTGCGCTGGCCGCCGCGGGTGTCCCACAGCTCCAGCCAGGACTCCAGGTAGTCGTCGTCGTGGCGCGGCGAGTTGAAGTAGGTGCGGTAGGCGACGCCCATCGGGCGGTCCTCGCGGCGGTGCAGGCCCATGGCGAGCGAGAGCCGGGTGGAGTTGCCGTCGGCGGCGACCACCAGCGGGGCCCGGAAGGTGACCGGCCGCTTCTCGTCGCCGAGCTTGGCGGTGACGCCGACGATGCGGCCGGTGCGGTCGTCCAGGACCGGCCCGCTGACGTTGCAGCGCTCGTAGAGCCGGGCGCCGGCCTTCTCGGCCTGACGGGCCAGCAGCTCGTCGAAGTCGGCGCGCTTGCGGACCAGGCCGTAGTCCGGGAAGGAGGCCAGCTCCGGCCAGTCCAGCTCGAGCCGGACGCCGCCGCCGATGATGCGCAGGCCCTTGTTGTGCAGCCAGCCGTTCTCGGTGGAGACGTCGATGCCCATGTCCACCAGCTGCTTGGTGGCGCGCGGGGTCAGGCCGTCGCCGCAGACCTTCTCGCGCGGGAAGGCGGTCTTCTCCAGCAGCAGGACGTCCAGCCCGGCCTGGGCGAGGTAGTACGCGGTCGTGGAGCCGGCCGGCCCCGCGCCGACCACGATGACGTCGGCGGTGCTCTCGACCGTGCTGTCCGGCTTCGTCAGATCGGCTGCGGTCTCGGACACGTGGACACACTCCTGGAGCTGCGGCGGGGGATGGCGGCTTTTGTCTCCGGCAGTCTAGTTCCGCTCACCCCGACGGAAACGCCCGCGCCCCGACGGGAACACCTCACCGCGGGCGCCCCGCCGGAGCAGGGACACCGCACCCCGACGGAAACGCCCGCGCCCCGACGGGAACACCTCACCGCGGGCGCCCCGCCGGGGCAGGGACACCGCCCGCCGCCCGGCTACGCCGACTTGTACCCGCGGTGCAGCGCGACGATCCCGCCGGTCAGGTTCCGCCAGGCGACCTTCGACCAGCCGCTCTCCTGCATCCGGGCGGCGAGCGAGGGCTGGTCCGGCCAGACCCGGATGGACTCGGCGAGGTAGACGTACGCGTCCGGGTTGCTGCTGACGGCGGTCGCGACCGGCGGCAGCGCGCGCATCAGGTACTCGGTGTACACGGTCCGGAACGGCGTCCAGGTCGGCGTGGAGAACTCGCAGATCACCAGCTTGCCGCCGGGCTTGGTGACCCGGTGCATCTCGCGCAGCGCCGCGTCGGTCTCCTGGACGTTGCGCAGCGCGAAGGAGATCGTCACCGAGTCGAAGGTGTCGTCCGCGAACGGCAGCCGGGTGGCGTCCCCGGCGGTGAGCGGCAGCTCGGGGTGACGGCGCTTGCCCTCGGTGAGCATGCCGACCGAGAAGTCGCACGGGACGACCTTGGCCCCGGCCTCGACGAAGGGCAGCGAGGAGGTGCCGGTGCCGGCCCCGAGGTCGAGCACGAGGTCCCCCGGTCCGGCGGCCACCGCCTCGGCCACCGCGCGGCGCCAGGCGCGGGCCTGGCCGAGGGAGAGCACGTCGTTGGTGAGGTCGTACTTGGCCGCGACGTCGTCGAACATGGCGGCGACTTCGTGCGGCTGCTTGTCCAGGGAGGCTCGGGTCACGCCCCCATTCTTCACCCTGTGACGGACGCCCCGACCAACGGGGCTCACCGGGGCGCCCCAGGGCGGTCCACCCGGGAAGCCGCGAAGGCCGCCCGCCCCGCCCCCGTCAGAACACGCCCCGGTCAGAACACTCAGTGCGCTCCCCGTCGTCCGCCCGCGCGGCGGCGGCGCCGGGAGCGCTTGCCCTGGGTTATCGCGGGCATCCCCTCGGCCAGCGCCCCGGTCGCCAGCGCGAGGTTGGCGGCGAGCCGCCCCTGCCCACTGCGGACCGCCAGGGCCCGCCGGTGGCGCCGGATGCGCAGCACGCAGATCACGAACAGCACGACGGCGACCGGCACGCTGAACCGGGCCAGGCCCACGCCGACCGGCTGGGGGTAGGTGTCACCGCAGATCCGCACCGCGCCCGGGTCGTCGGCCGCGTGTTCCAGGCAGACCGCGTCGCCGACCTTGGCGCCGTCGGCGAGCGGCAGCGCTGCCGCGGTGTGCGGCTGGCCGCTCACCTTGTAGCTGACGGCGCTGTACGTGCCGCCGCCGGTGGGCAGCTGGGTGACGACGCCCTCGACTCTCACCGGGTGGGCCGCGATCCGGTCGGCCTGGTCGGCCTGGCGCCAACCGAGCAGGCACATCCCGACGGCCAGCACGGCGCTGAGCACGGCGGCGAGGTACCAACCACGGCCCAACCGCGGGGATCGCGGCGGGGGGACGGTCGCGGTTCGCATGGTTCCTGTCCTGGCTTGCCTCCGGGGCCGGGGACGCGGCCCCGCCGCCCGCGGGCACGGGCGGTGGTGTGGTGAGGGTACGGAGTGAGCTGTCCGGGATCGTATCCGCTGGCGGGCCCTCAGGTCACGGCGAAGGAGCAATCACCCCCCTGGGCGGGCACGGCAGTTCGGGTGCACACGAAGGAAGTACCGTACGCGGCAAGGCAATCCGACTACTGACGAGTACGTCACATCGACCACGTCGGTCAGGTCCACCCGCCCACTCCGGAGGCCGGCCATGGGTCAGCCGGAGGTCACCGCCGCCGGTACACCAACCGCCCGCCCAGCACGGTCGCCAGGCACCCGCCGGCCGCCGGCCGCACCCCACCCCCGGCCCCGCTCCCATCCCCGTCCGCGACCGGGAACACCGCGAAGTCCGCCCGCCCACCGGCCGCCACCCGCCCGTGCACGGCCGACGCCAACGGCAGCACTTCCAGCGGATCCAACACCGCCGCCGCGCCGCCCTCCGCCCCCGGCGGCGCCGCCACCCCCGAACGCGCGACCGCCGTCCGCACCGAGGCCCGTTCGAACGGCCCGGCCACCGCCGTCACCCCGAACCCGAGCATCCGCTGCAGCCCGCGCCGCGCACTCGCCCCGTACCGGGTCTCGTCGGTGCACCCCACCAGCCCGTCCGCCACCGGCTCGACGCCGATCTCCTCGCGCGGGTCCGGGTGGTAGTCCCGCTCCAACAGCCGCTGCCCCCAGGGGTTGCGCAGCCCGGGCGTGAGCACGGCCGTACCCCAGTCCCGCACCCGTGCCGACGGATGCGCCGCCGCCAGCTCCCCGTACGGCCCGACGGCCTCGACCAGTTCGCCGCGCACCACCACCGCCCCGTCGGCGTAGGACGGGGCGGTGGGGTCGGCCGGGTCGGGCAGCACGAGGGCCGCCCGGTGGAGGGTCAGCACCGATTCGGTCTCAGCAGGTCAGCGGATCAGCAGGTCAGCGGGTCAGCGGGTCAGCAGGTCGGCAAGGGGACCGGCAGGCTCAGTTGTCCAGGATCTTCAGCTCGGGGTGCGCCGTGCCGCCCTCGATCGCCGTGGAGGCGATGTGCGAGGCGACCCGCGGGTCGACCGGGTCGTTCGCCGGGTCGTCCAGCACCCGCAGGTGCTCGTACGTGGTCGAGCGCTGCGCCGGGACGCGGTCGGCGGCGCGGATGAGGTGGATCAGCTCGGTCAGGTTGGAGCGGTGCTTGGCACCGGCCGCCGAGACGACGTTCTCCTCCAGCATCACGGAGCCGAGGTCGTCCGCGCCGTAGTGCAGCGACAGCTGGCCCGCTTCCTTGCCGGTGGTGAGCCAGGAGCCCTGGATGTGGGCGACGTTGTCGAGGAACAGGCGGGCGATCGCGATCATCCGCAGGTACTCGAAGACGGTGGCCTGGGTCGAGCCCTTCAGGTGGTTGTTCTGCGGCTGGTAGGTGTACGGGATGAAGGCGCGGAAGCCGCCGGTGCGGTCCTGCACGTCGCGGATCATCCGCAGGTGCTCGATCCGCTCGGCGTTGGTCTCGCCGGTGCCCATCAGCATGGTGGAGGTGGACTCCACGCCGAGGCGGTGCGCGGCCTCCATGATCTCCAGCCAGCGCTCGCCGGACTCCTTGAGCGGGGCGATCGCCTTGCGCGGCCGCGCCGGGAGCAGCTCGGCGCCGGCGCCGGCGAAGGAGTCCAGGCCCGCCTTGTGGATCCGGGTGATGGCCTCCTCGATGGAGACGCCCGAGATCCGGGACATGTGCTCGACCTCGGAGGCGCCCAGCGAGTGGATCACCAGCTGCGGGAAGTCGGCCTTGATCGCCGAGAACGCGCGCTCGTAGTACTCCACGCCGTAGTCCGGGTGGTGGCCGCCCTGGAACATGATCTGGGTGCCGCCCAGCTCGACCGTCTCGGCGCAGCGGCGCAGGATCTCGTCGAGCTCGCGGGACCAGCCCTTGTCGCTCTTCGGCGGCACGTAGAAGGCGCAGAACTTGCACGCCGTCACGCACACGTTGGTGTAGTTGATGTTGCGCTCGATGATGTACGTCGCGATGTGCTCGGTACCCGCGTAGCGGCGGCGGCGCACCGCGTCGGCGGCGGAGCCGAGCGCGTGCAGCGGCGCGGAGCGGTAGAGCTCCAGCGCCTCCTCCGGGGTGATCCGGCCACCGGCGGCGGCCCGGTCGAGCACGGCCTGCAGGTCGGTGCTGGACGCATCGAGGGTGGTCGCTGCGAGCTCGGTCACCTGACGGCCTTCTCTCTCTCAAGTGCTACTGGGGTACGGCCGAACCAGCCTACGCCAGGCCTTTCGGGCGCCCGAGTCAGCCCGCTGAGCTGCACTGCGGTCGCCGCCCGTCCGACCGCTCGGACGCCATCAAGGCGTACGAAAGTCGTACGAAGGCGTAGGACATGACGCCGGACGAGCCCACCGCATAACCCGAACGGGTGAAAAAGCCGGTCGGCGCCCGGTGGCCGGTGCCCGGACGAGCGCAGCGCCCGGCCGCCCGACGCCCGCTCCCCTACACTCCTACGCTCCTACCCCCCGACCGGCAGCGCCGCCGGCTCCAGCAGCCGCACCGCCACGTCCGGCGCGAAGCCGCTGTCGTGTGCGACCCGCCGGGCGAACTCGGCGACCCCGGCCAGCTGCCGCTCGCCGAGCGAGAAGTCGAGCGCCTCGCTGAAGTACCGCTCCAGCACGTCCGCCCCGAAGGCCTCCCAGCGGGCGGCCTGCTCGGCGACCTTGGCGGCCTCCACCAGCGACAGGTCGCGGGACTCCAGGAAGGCCCGGTGGACGGCGGCGGTCAGCTCGGGGCGGCGCTCGGCGAACTCGCGGCGCACGGCCCAGACCGCGAAGACGAAGGGCAGCCCGGTCCATTCCTTCCACATCTCGCCGAGGTCGTGCACGGTCAGCCCGAGGTCGGCGGCCTGCCCGAGGTAGGCGCGCAGGGCGGGATCGCCGATCAGGACGGCGGCGTCGGCCTCGGCGAGCATCGCGCTGAGGTCGGGCGGGCAGCTGAAGTAGTCCGGGCGCACGCCTTCGCGCTCCTCCAGGAGCAGTCGGGCGAGCCGGACGGAGGTGCGGCTGGTGGAGCCGAGGGCGACCCGGCGGCCGTCGAGGTCGGCGAGCGGCACCTTGCTGACGATCAGGCAGGACATCACCGGGCCGTCGCTGCCGACCGCGATGTCGGGCAGGACCAGCAGGTCGTCGGCGTTGCGCAGGTACTCCACGCAGGTGATCGGCCCGATGTCGAGGGAGCCGCCGACGAGCTGGTCGCTCAGCTTCTCGGGGGTGTCCTTGGTGAGGTCCAGGTCGAGCAGATTGCCGGTCCTGGCGAGGCCCCAGTAGAGGGGGACGCAGTTCAGGAACTGAATATGGCCGACCCGCGGCCTGACCGGGGTGTTCTCTTCGGGCTCCCGCGTTTGCGCGTCCGGTGCTGCCACTGCGCCGCTCCCTTGCTGTTCGTGCGCTTCCCCGCAGCGTATGCCTGCTGTTCGGGGCGGCTCGCACCGGCCACCCGACACGCGCGGGAGCGTTTCCCGCCGAACCCCGCCGAACTGGTGCACGCCCCAACGGGCCTTCCCCCGCCCGCTCCCAGCCCTTTCCGGAGGGCTGGGAGGAGGCCTACGACACGCGCCGTCCGGAGCGCAAGTGACCTCTGGTCGTCACAGCGACCGCATGCTAGCGTTGCCCTCAGTTGCAGTTTGATTCCCCTTGCAGTACTTGAAGCCTGCGGAGCATGTAACCGCAGGCTTTTTGTAGTTTTTCAGCAATATCGAAAAACTTCGGACTCGTCCGGAGGCAGGGCGATCAGCGCAGCGGACCGGGGACCACACGGTGTGGCCCCCGACACGCATCGCAAGGAGAACGGCATGGCTCAGGGAACCGTCAAGTGGTTCAACGCTGAGAAGGGCTTCGGCTTCATCGCCCAGGAGGGCGGCGGCCCCGACGTCTTCGTCCACTACTCCGCCATCAACGCGAACGGCTTCCGTTCGCTGGAGGAGAACCAGGCGGTCACCTTCGACGTCACCCAGGGTCCGAAGGGCCCGCAGGCGGAGAACGTCACCGCCGTCTGACCATCCTCTGATGTTCTGATCGCTCGGGACCCCTTCGGGTCCACCGGCGGCTCCCGACAGCCGTCACCATGAGCACAAGAGCAGCACCCAAGGGGGCCTGCCCATCGCGGCGGGCCCCCTGCCTTTTCGGGCCGCGCCTTTTCGGGCCAAGCCTTTTCGGGCCGCGCCCGGAAGAGCGACGAGGAACGCCGAAGGGCCCTCCCCCGTCACCGGGAGAGGGCCCTTCGCACGGCCCTTCGTGCGCCGTCGAAGACCCGGGGATCAGGCCGCGGCCGCAGCCTTCGCGTCGGCCCGCGCCGGGATGACGGCCTTCGGCGCGTCCTCCTCGTACAGGTCCCCGGAGGGGTTGTTGTACGCGGCCACGTCCAGGATCCGCTCCCGCGCGGCGACCACGATCGGCACGACCACCTGACCGGCGACGTTGGTCGCGGTCCGCATCATGTCCAGGATCGGGTCGATGGCCAGCAGCAGGCCGACGCCCTCCAGCGGCAGGCCCAGGGTGGACAGGGTCAGCGTCAGCATGACGATCGCACCGGTGAGGCCCGCGGTGGCGGCCGAGCCGACCACCGAGACGAAGGCGATCAGGATGTAGTCCTTGATCCCCAGCTCGATGTTGTAGACCTGGGCGACGAAGATCGCGGCGACGGCCGGGTAGATCGCGGCGCAGCCGTCCATCTTGGTGGTGGCGCCGAACGGCACGGAGAAGGAGGCGTACTCGCTCGGGACGCCGAGGCGCTCGGTGACGCGGCGGGTGACCGGCAGGGTGCCGACCGAGGAGCGCGAGACGAAGGCCAGCTGGATGGCGGGCCAGGCGCCCTTGAAGAAGTGCAGCGGGTTGAGGCCCGCGGCGAAGCGCAGCACCAGCGAGTAGACGACGAACAGCACCAGCGCGCAGCCGACGTAGATGTCGAGGGTCAGCGTGGCGAAGGGCTTGAGCAGGTCCCAGCCGTACTTGGCGACGGACTTGCCGATCAGGCCCAGGGTGCCGAGCGGGGAGAGCCGGATGACCCACCACAGGGCGGTCTGGGTCAGCTCCAGCACGGTCTCGCTGAGCTTGAGGACCGGCTCGGCCTTGGTGCCGAGCTTGATGATCGCCGCGCCGACCACGACCGCCATGAAGACGATCTGCAGCACGTTCACCTTGACGAAGGCGTCGACGATGTTGGTCGGGAAGATCCCGGTCAGGAAGTCGATCCAGGTGCCCTTGGAGTCGAGCGCCTTGAGGCCCTCGGTCTTGAGGTTGGTGCCCTGGCCGGGGTTGGTGAGCAGGCCCAGGCCCAGGCCGATGCCGACCGCGATCAACGAGGTGATCATGAACCAGAGCAGCGTGCGGGTGGCCAGCCGGGCCGCGTTGGTGACGTTGCGCAGGTTGGCGACGCTCACCACGATCGCGGTGAAGACCAGCGGGGGCACGGCCAGCTTGAGCAGCTGGACGAAGATCTTGCCGATCGTCTCCAGGGTGGTGGCCAGCCAGGAGACGTCGGCGGCACGGGCCAGGTAGCCGAGGCCGACGCCGAGCACGAGGCCGGCGACGATCTGCACCCAGAACGGTGTCTTGCGGATGCGGGTGAGCATGGACGGCGACGAGGTCGCCTCGGGCGCTGTGGACATGGGGGTGCGACTCCGGGGGAGGGCGTTGCTGACGGTGGGGTGTGGGGCGGGGGGAGGCGGCACGGCGCGGGGCCGGACGTGCAGAGGTCACGGACCCCGGTTCAGGGGCGTGCCGCCGGCATACAGCTCATGGCGCGACAACGGCGCGGGCTGTCCACAGCACCGGTCAGAGCACACGGGCGGGCGGCGCCGGGCAGCGGGCCCGGGCCGTGCATCCGCAGTGCGTCTGAGGTGGTCACGGCCGACACGTTAGCAGTAAAGGTTTGAGATGTTCAAAGTAGTTGTTTGAGATCAGGCCGGACTCCAAGCCCGCCTTGGGGTGGGATCCGGACCAGACCCGGGTGAGATCCGGGCACGAACGAGGCTGACGCCCCATCAGTCCAGCCCTCCGGCCGGATTGACCGACCGGCAGTTATACGTATAACTTTGACGGCGTCCCCGCCCTCCCCTGCCCAGACCGGAGAAGACCACCGATGGGCTACCTCGCCCTGCTCCGCGCCCCGCACGTCACCCGACTCCTGCTCGGCACCCTGCTCGGCCGCCTGCCCGCCGGTATGACCGCCCTGGTGATCGCCCTCGCCCTGCGCGAGGCCGGCGTCCCGTACGGCCGGATCGGACTGGCCACCTCCGTCTACGCGCTCGCCGCCGCGGTCGGCGGGCCGGTGCTCGGGCGGATCGTCGACCGCACCGGGCAGCCCCGCGTCCTGCTCGCCTCCGCCGTGGTCGCCGGCGGCGGGTACGCGCTGCTCGCCCTCGCCCCCGGCTCCCCGGTCGCCGCGCCGCTCGGCGCCGCCGTCGCCGGCCTGGCGATGCCGCCGCTGGAGCCCTGTCTGCGCTCGCTCTGGCCGGACGTGGTCGAGGACGAACAGCTCGACACCGCCTACGCCTTCGACTCCGCCTCCCAGCAGATCCTCTACGTGGCCGGGCCGCTGGCCGTCGCCGGGATCGCCGGGCTGTTCGGCGCCGTCGCCGCGCTCTGGGTGGCCGCCGGACTCGGACTGGCCGGCGCACTGGTCGTCGCCACCGCCGCCCCCACCCGGGCCTGGCGCGCCCCCGCCCGCGAACAGTCCGCCGGGCTGCTCGGCCCGCTGCGCTCCCCCGGCCTGGTGCTGCTGCTCATCGGACTGGCCGGGGCCGGCTGGGCCGTCGGCGCGCAGAACGTGCTTTTCATCGCCTACGCCGAACGGCACGCCGGCGCACTGCCCGGCGGCGGGGGCACCCTGCTGGCGCTGGCCGCCCTCGGCGGACTGCTCGGCGCGCTGGCCTACGGCATGGTCAGCTGGCGCCGGAGCACCGCGACCCGCACCTGGGTGATGGCCCTCGCGATGGCCGCCTCCTACCTCCCGCTGCTGACCCTGCCCGGCCCGTACCCGATGGCCGCACTGGCCTTCCTCTCCGGCATCGTGCTGGCCCCGCTGCTCGCGGCCGCCTTCGTGCTGGTCGCCGAACTCGCCCCGACCGGCACGGTCACCGAGGCCTTCGCCTGGCTGGTGACCCTGTTCGCGACCGGCAACTCACTCGGCTACGCCGTCTCCGGCCACCTCGCCGAGGGCTCCTCGCTGCGCCCGGTGGCGGTGTGCGCGGCGGGCGGGATCGCGCTCGGCGCCCTGGTGCTGTTCGGCGCCCGCCGCTGGTTCCGCTCCGCGCCGGTCACCCCGCGCGTCGAGCCCGTCCCGGTGGGCTGACCGGGGCGCCCCCGTACGACCGTGCCCGCCGGGGGTCTGGCCGGCGGGCGCGGTCCTTCTGGCCGAAGCTCCGGTTGGCCGAAGCTCCGGCCGACGGTGCGTCAGGACCGCGCCGGGGCGGTCGAGGAGCGCCGCACCAGCGCGGTGGCCAGCGGCGCGACGGGCTGCACCAGCTCCCCGCGCAGCAGTCCGGCGAGCGCGGCCGCGCCCACCCGGCCGAGTTCCTCGCCCGGCAGGTCGACGGTGGTCAGCGGCGGGGCGAGCAGCCCGGAGACCGCGACGTTGTCCATGCCGACCACCGACAGGTCCTCCGGCACCCGCAACCCCCGCTCGGCGGCGGCCTGGTAGACCCCGGAGGCGACCACGTCGTCGTCGCAGATCACCGCGTGCGGGCGGTCCGCCCGCTCCAGCAGCTCCGCCGCCACGCTCCGCGCGGCCGCGTACCCCTCGTTCAGGCTCACGCCCAACTCCACGACCTCCAGGCCGAGTTCGCGGACGGCCTGCTCGAAGGCGGTCTGCCGGACCCGGAAGGTGTACGCCGCGTGGGTGGAACGCAGGTGCCCGATCCGGCGGTGTCCGAGGGCGGCCAGGTGCTCGACGGCGGACCGCATCCCGCCGGCCACGTCGAGTTCGACGGTCGGGCGCGCCCGGTCGGTGCCGGGGTCGGCGTCCAGGAAGACGGCGGGGGTGTCGGGCGGCAGCTCGCCGAGCTGGCTGTCGTCCGGGGAGCAGATCAGCAGGCCGTCGAAGCGGCCCGCGGTGGCGGCCTCGGCGAGGGTGGCGCTGCCCCAGCCCGAGCTCACCACGACCGCCAGGCCGTGCCGGCCGGCCTCGTGGTGGACGCCCTCCAGGACCCGGCCGAAGAACGGGCCCTGCAGGTTCGGCACGGCCAGCATGATCATCCCGCTGCGGCCCAGCCGCAGTTGCCGGCCGGCCGCCTGCGGACGGTAGCCGAGGCTGCGGGCGGCCTCGCGGACCCGCTCCCGGGTCGCCTCGGAGACCCGGCGGCCGGCCTCGGCGCCGGAGAACACCAGCGAGACGGTGGCCTGGGACACCCCGGCGAGCCGGGCCACGTCCCGCCCGGTGGGCCGACGCACGGGGGCCGGCCACGTGCCGGCGGGCCGGTCGGCCTCGGCCGGACGGCCGGCGGCGGAGTCGGCCTCGGCCGGACGGTCGGCGCCAACAGCGGAGTCGGCCTCGGCGGGCTCGGCAGGATCAGCGGCCACGGCGGGCGGCGCCCGGTGTCAGCTCTGCCCGGAGGCGGCCGCGCGGGCGGCGTCGTCCACGGCGTCCTCCTCGGCGTTCTGCGCGGCGATCCGCTCGGCGGTGCGGCTGCGCATCCCGGCGACCTTGGTGGTGATCTGGGAGGACATCTCGTCGCGCTGCTTGCTCAGCAGCACGTAGCTGAGCGGCGCGGAGGCGATCGCGGCCAGCAGGACCAGGAAGACCACCCCGGCCTCGCCGCTCACCGGAATGATCCCGAAGTGCCCGAGCAGCAGGGCCACCAGCAGGCAGCCGAGGAAGATGCTGGCCCGCATGGAGGTGTAGCGGAGCGTGGCGTGCGACTTCTGCGGGCCGTTGCTGCTCACTGGGACACATCCTTCTGGTTCGAGCCGGGGCGGGACTTCCAGTCAAGCATGCCTGACGCCCGGCGCGGTCCATGGGTCTGCCGTCCCTCCCCCTCCCCTCCCCCGGAACGGGTCGGCGCCGGCTCAGCGCAGGTCGAGCCACATGGTGATGTCGTCGCGGTCGTCGCCGGGGGCGACCCGGATCGCGGCCGGCACCCGGCCGACCTCCCGGTAGCCGCTGCGGGCGTAGAAGCGCTCCAGGCCCAGGCCGCCGCGCGCGGTGAGCCGCAGCGACTCCAGGCCCCAGGCGCGGGCGATCCGTTCGGCCTCGGCGAGCAGTTCGGCGCCGTAGCCGAGGCCCTGGAAGTCAGGGTGCACCATGACCCGCTTGAGCATCCGCCAGTGGTCCATCGGTTCGAAGCGCATCGACGAGAAGAACAGCACCCCGACCAGCCGACCGGTCGCGCTCTCGTGCGCGACCAGCAGCCGGTCGGGGCCGTCGGGGGCGACCCCGGCGAACTGGCGTTCGGCGGTGTCCCAGACCTCGTCCTCGGTGACCGGGGCCACGAAGCCGACCGCGCCGCCGGCGTTGGTCACGTCCGTCCACAACCGCACCACGGCGGTGCGCAGGTCGGGGTCGAGCTTCGGGTCCAGGGTGAACGTGAGCGCCATGAGGCGGAGCCTAGCCCTCCGGTCGAACGCGCTTACGGCAGGGCGGGCACCGCCCGGTCGGTCGACCCTCCGGTGCGCAGCGCCAGGCAGAGTCCGACCGCGATCGCGCACAGCGCGCCGGCGCCGTACCAGGTCAGGTCGTAGTTGCCGAGCGCGTCGCGGGCCAGGCCGGCCAGTCCGGCGACGACGGCCGCGCCGATCTGGTGGGCGGCGAGCACCCAGCCGAAGACGATCGGGGCGTCCTCGCCGAAGTGCCGGCGGCACAGCGCGACGGTCGGCGGCACGGTGGCCACCCAGTCCAGGCCGTAGAAGACCACGAAGGCGAGGATCGGCGGCTGCAGCGAGCCGGCGAGCAGCTGGGGCAGCAGGAGCAGGGACACCCCGCGCAGCCCGTAGTAGACGGTGAGCAGCAGCCGGGAGTCGACCCGGTCGGTGAGCCAGCCGCTGAACACGGTGCCGGCCACGTCGAACAGGCCGATCAGGGCGAGCAGGCTCGCGGCGGTGGTGACGGGCATGCCGTGGTCGTGCGCGGCCGGGATGAAGTGGGTGCCGACCAGGCCCGCGGTGGTCGCGCCGCAGATCGCGAAGGAACCCGCCAGCAGCCAGAACGGCCGGGTGCGGGCGGCGTCGCGCAGCACCCGCAGCGTGCGGGCCAGGGCGCGGGTGTCCCGCACCGGCTCGGGCGGGGCCTCGGTGGCGCCGTACGGGAGCAGGCCGAGGTCGGCGGGGCGCTCGCGCATCAGCAGCAGGACGGGCACGGCGACGGCGCTGGCGGCGAGCGAGACCACGACCACGGCCGCGCGCCAGCCGTGCTGCTCGACCAGCCAGGCGCCGACCGGCAGGAAGACCAGGTTGCCGGCCGCTCCGGCGGCGGTCAGCACACCGGTGACCAGTCCCTGGCGGGCCTCGAACCAGCGGCCGGTGATGGTGGTGGCGAAGGCGCCGGCCATCGAGCCGCTGCCGAGGCCGACCAGCACGCCCCAGCAGAGCACCAGCTGCCAGGGCTGGCGCATCAGCATGGTGAGGCCGGCGCCGACCGAGATGGTCAGCAGCGCGCAGACCACCACCAGGCGCACGCCGAAACGATCCATCAGGGCGGCGGCGAAGGGGGCGGTGAGGCCGTAGAGGGTGAGGTTGACGGAGGTGGCGCTGGAGATGGTCCCGAGCGACCAGCCGAACTCGTTGTGCAGGGCGTCCATCATCAGGCTGGGCGTGGAGCGGAAGCCGGCCGAGCCGAGCAGGACGAGCAGGGCGACGGCGGCGACCACCCAGGCGTAGTGCACCCGGGGGCGTCGGCCGGGGGCGGGCGCGGGGGTGGTGGCAGTGGGTCTGGGGGCGGTGGGCGCGGAGGCGGCGAGGGCACTGCGTTCGGTCACGTGGACGAGTCTCCCGAGCGCGCGGCGCCCGGACGAGTGGCCTGAATGACAGCTTTCGCAAGAATCGGGCCACGCCCTCGCGTACCCTGGCCCGGGCCACCGCCCCACTCGGGGAAACGGCCCGCGACGGTTCGGGAAGGAACGGCATGGCGCACCTGGTCGCGGTACTCGCCCTGGAGGGCGCGATCGCCTTCGAACTCGGCATCCCGGCACGGATCTTCGGCGGCGCCAAGGACGGCTCCGGCCGGCCGCTGTACGAGGTGGCCACCTGCACCCTGGACGGCGGTCCGGTCGCCACCAGCGCGGACTTCCGGATCGCGGTCGACCACGGGCCCGAACTGCTGGAGCGGGCCGACACGGTGGTGCTCCCGGCCTCCCACGACTCCGATCCGGACAGCGCGGACGCCCCCTTCACCCCCGAACTGGCCGCCGCACTGCGGCGGATCCGGCCCGGCGCCCGGCTGATGTCGATCTGCACCGGCTCCTTCCTGCTGGCCGCCGCCGGCCTGCTGGACGGCCGCCCGGCCACCACCCACTGGCGCTACACCGAGCTCTTCGCCCGGAGGTTCCCGAAGGTCCTGCTGGACCCGGACGTGCTCTACACCGACGACGGCGACATCCTCACCTCCGGCGGGGTGGCCGCGGGGGTGGACCTGTGCCTGCACGTCGTGCGCCGCGACCACGGCAGCGCGGTGGCCAACGCGGTGGCCCGCAACTGCCTGGTACCGCCGTGGCGCGACGGCGGCCAGAAGCAGTACGTGGAGGCCCCGAGCCCGGTGGACCCGGGCGGCTCCGGCACCGCCGCCGTCCGCGCCTGGGCGCTGGAGCACCTGGACGAGCCGCTGCCGCTGCGCCAACTCGCCGACCGGGCGGGCATGAGCGTACGGACCTTCACCCGGCGCTTCCGCGAGGAGACCGGTGCCAGCCCCGGCCAGTGGATCACCACCCAGCGCACCGAGCGGGCCCGCCAGTTGCTGGAGCGCACCGACCTGACGATCGACCAGGTCGCCCGGCGGTCCGGCTTCGGAACCGCCGCCTCGCTGCGGCTGCAGTTGCGCGGGCGGCTGGACGTCGCACCGAGCGCCTACCGGCGCACCTTCCGGAACACCCCGGCCGCCTGAGGCGTGCCCGAGGACTGGAGCAGGCCTTCCCGGCGGAGCCGAGCGGGGCTGGGCGGAGCCGAGTGGACCGGGGTGAAGCTGAGTGAACCCTGGGAAAAGACTGACGGTTGGCCGGAATTCGCCGTTCCGGAGCGGCGCAACGGACGGCGGCCGACCGCGTGCGCGCCGAGCGCAGCATGGTGGGCCGCCATCCGCTCGCGGCGCGCGGGCCCTGAACCCGCACCGCGCCCTCCGCACTCGCCGAGGAGCGGGCCGCGACCGGCGGTCCACGATCCCCCCTGCTGACGCGATCCCCCTGGACAGCAGCACCGTGGCGGCGGACGGACGTCCCCTCGGCGTCCCCTCGCAACGGAGAGCCGCACCCAAGCGTGATCAGTCGGATACGTCACGTCAATGGGTAGTCAGAAATTCGGAATGGTTGCGTCAGCTTTCGGCCGGTGATCGCCACCGTGATCGCCGCCATCCGTCGACCGGCCTGCAAGCCCTGCCGGCGGCCGCCGGAAGGCCGTCGAAAGCGTCGAAAGCCGTTGCGGGAAGCCGCTATTGAGCCAAAGCGGCCCAGTCCACCCCGGCCATCGGGTCCACCGGCCTGGCCTGGGTGTCGATCTCGCACCAGACCCGCTTGCCCGATCCGTCCGGGTACCAGCCCCAGCGCTCGCAGAGCAGCTCGACCAGTTCCAGACCTCGCCCGTTGGTCGCCTCCTCGTCCGCACCGGCGTGCCGGGGGGCCGGGGCGGTCCGGCTCGCGTCGGCCACCTCCACCCGCAGCGGACCGGCCGGACCGGCCTGCGGGGAGTCGTCGACCACCGGCAGGCAGAGTCTCAGCACGGCCGGACAGCCGGTGTGCACCACGGCGTTGGTGACCAGTTCCGACACCACCAGCACCACCGTCTCGGCCATCGGCGCGTCCGGTTCCACTCCGTGGTTCAGCAGCCGCGAGCGCACCCACCGGCGGGCCCGGCCGACCTCCGAGGGGTCCGCCCGCACCGCAAGCTGTACCTGAAGAACCTGCACCGCTCCACCACCCGCACTCGCAGTTCGGCCAACGTCCCGATCGGGCCGGATCAGCCGGCCGGCGCAGCCCTCACTCTTCGCCCGGTGCCACCCGGGGCTCGCCCGGGCGCTCGCCGACCCGTCCGCCCGCGCCACTCGCCCGCGCCAACTCGTCAGTCGCGCACAGGCCGCGACACGAATACGCCTCAGGATGGGTGGGCGGACGGACGGCAGCAAGCGCTTCGGGCATATTCCGGCGATCGGGGGACAGGGCAGTGCATACTGTCCCGCTCACTCTCGCGAGCCTCGCACCGGCACTCGTCCGGCCCGGGCCGGCGCCGGTCCCGTTCAGCGCGTGTCGGACACGCCCTGGCGGGAACCTATCGCCGGACACCCCCGACGCCCCGTCCGCCACTCGCGAACCACCCGTGCGACATATGTCCAGCGGTTCTCGAACAGCGGCATCGACGGACCGTCCCACGAGCGGACCGTCCAACCATGTGACCAACCGCCACCGCCGGCCCCGAGGAGCGGGCGCCGAAGGGCGAGGCGGCCGGACACAGGGCGGCCGAACCATGAGGCAGGGTTCCGTTCTTGGCGGATTCCCTCCCACCCCGGACCGGCCACGGGATACCGTGGGGTAACGCCAAGCGAACCGGGCAGGAGGGTGGTTCTCGATGGCCGCCCCGGACCGGATCCCGCGCTGGGACGAGCAGTTGCAGCGGCGCCTCGCCCGCGGCGAGGAGACCGCACTCGGCGAACTCTACGACCGGCTCTCGCCGATGGTGCACGGGCTGGCCGGGCGGATACTCGCCGACCAGGCGGCCGCCGACCAGCTCACCCGGGAGATCTTCGCCCACGTCTGGGAGCACCCCGAGGACTTCGACCCCACCCAGGGCTCGCTGCGCTCCTGGCTCGGCGCGCTCACCCACCGCCGCGCGGTCGAACGGCTGCGGGCGCGACGCGGCGCCGAGCGGCTGCCGGGACGCGGCAGCGGCGCGGCCGAGGAGGAGATCCGCGCCGTGGCCACCGCCGCCCGCATGCAGTACGTGGTCGACTCCCTGCCCCAATCCCTGCGTGAGACCATCGCGGTGACGTACTACGACGGCCGCACCTACCAGGAGACGGCCCGGCTGCTCGGCATCAGCGAGCAGGCCGCCAAGCAGCGGATGCGGCTCGGCCTGGAGCTGCTGGCCACCGAACTGGCCGACGAGCGCGCCCGCCAGGAGCCCCACCGGGAGCACCGGGACGGCGACGGGGACGGGGGCAGGTGACCATGAACGAGGAGCGGCACGACGCCCTGCGCTCGCTGCTCGGCGCCTGGTCCCTCGGCGCCTGCCCGCCCCGCGAGGCCGCCGAGTTGGAGCAGCACCTGCGCGGCTGCCCGGAGTGCGCCGAGGAGGCGGCCCGGCTGCGCGACGCGGCCGGCTGGCTCTCCCTGGACGAGCCGCTGGACCAGCCCGGTTCGCTGCGCCAGCAGGTGCTGGACTGGTGCCTGGCCCGCCGCCCGGCCGAACTGCCCCTCCCCTCCTGGGGGATGCCGTACACCGCGGAGACCGCCAAGCTCGACGCGCTGCTGCGCGACCTCGGCCAGGAGGAGTGGCAGGAGGTGGCCGAACTGCCGTGGCACGGCGGCGCGGAGCGGCTGCGCCCGGCCGAGGTGCTGGGCCGGCTGACCGCGGGGGACGGCTTCCTGGCGCTCGCCCTCGGCCTGCCGGACCCGGCACCGGCGGCCGCCCCTTCCGCACCGACTTCCGCACCGACTTCCGCATGGGCTTCCACATCGACTCCGCCGGTCGGCCGCCGGGTGCCGCCGCAGGAGGCGGCCGTCCCGGCGCCGCGGGTGCCGCGGGTGCCGTCACAGGGCGGCCGGTACGCCGCGGTCACCGCGCGCACCGCCCGGCTGCTCGCCTACCAGGCCGGGCTGCCCCCGCAGTCGGTGCGCGCCCGGTGGCGCCAGCAGACCCACGACCTGGTGCGCAGCGCCGCGCTGGCCCCGTACGGCGGAACCCCGGTCGATCTGGGCTTCGCGGTGCTGCCACTGCGCGACGCCTTCGTGGACCGCGCCCTGGAGTGCTTCGTGCACGGCGAGGACGTGGCCCGCGCGGTCGCCTACCCGTACGACCCGCCGGCGCCGCAGCACCTGCGGCAGATGGTGGAGCTGGTGGTCCGGCTGCTGCCGCGGGCGCTGGGCGGGCTGCGCGCGGCGCGACCCGAGTTCGCCGCGGCGCCGACCGCGCCGGGCGCGCCGGCCGTGCGGGAGGCGAGGCGGCTGCGGCTGGTGGTGGACGGTCCGGCGGCCGGCGAGTGGCTGGTGCCGCTGGACGGCGAGGAGGCGGGGCCGCCCGGCGGGGAGCCGGTGGCCTCGATGGTGCTGGACGGCCTGGAGCTGTGCCAGTTGGCCGCCGCGCACCGCGACCCGGACCGGCTGCCGGTGGGCGAGCACGGTGACCGGGCCGCGGTGCGCGAGGTGCTGCACGCGCTGCCGCTGCTGTCGCGGCCGTAAGGGAGCCGCGGGGGGAAGCGGGCGCGGGCGGAATCAACCGCGAGGGGAATCAGGCGAAGACGACGGTCCGGGTGCCGTCCAGCAGCACCCGGTGCTCGCTGTGCCACTTGACCGCGCGGGCCAGCGCCTGGCACTCGACGTCCCGGCCGATCGCGACCAGCTGGTCCGGGCTGACGTCGTGGGTGACCCGGGCCACCTCCTGCTCGATGATCGGGCCCTCGTCGAGATCGGCGGTGACGTAGTGCGCGGTGGCGCCGATCAGCTTCACGCCGCGGGCGTGCGCCTGGTGGTACGGCTTGGCGCCCTTGAAGCTCGGCAGGAAGGAGTGGTGGATGTTGATCACCCGGCCGGACAGCTCGGTGCACAGCTGGTCGGAGAGCACCTGCATGTAGCGGGCCAGTACGACCAGTTCGACGTTCTCCTTCTCGACCAGGTCGAGCAGCTGCCGTTCGGCCTCGGCCTTGGTGTCCCTGGTGACCGGGATGTGGTGGAAGGGGATGCCGTAGCTCTCGGTCAGGTCGCGCAGGTCGGTGTGGTTGGAGACCACCGCGGCGATCTCCACCGGCAGGGCGCCGATCCGGGTGCGGTAGAGCAGGTCGTTCAGGCAGTGCCCGAACTTGCTGACCATGAGGACGATCCGCATCCGCTGCTCGGTCGGGTGGATCTGCCAGTCCATCCCGAAGGAGGCGCCGATCGCGGCGAAGCTGGCCCGCAGCTTGTCGGCGGTGACCGGCTCGGGGGCGGAGAAGTGCACCCGCATGAAGAAGAGTCCGGTGTCCCCGTCGCCGAACTGCTGGCTGTCGATGATGTTGCAGCCGGTCATGAAGAGGTAGCTGGAGACAGCGTGGACGATGCCCTGCTTGTCGGGGCAGGACAGCGTGAGGACGTACTGGGCGCTGGCCGGCTGCTGTTCCACTGGGGGTATCCCGTCCTGAGGTCGTGCGAGTTCGATGGTCCAGCGTGTCACATCCTGGACAGTGGCCGCCCCGCTGCCCGTACTGCGGGACGGCACCGCCCGGCGGGACCGCCTCAGACCTGGGTCAGGATGCGCAGCACGTCCAGGGACCTGGGGGCCGTGTCCGGGTCCTCCCCGTCGCCGACGGCCAGGGCGACGTGCGCCTCGCGGGCGGCCCGGACGGTCTCCGGCCAGCCGGGGTGGCCGAGGTAGGCGGAGGCCGGGGCGTCCGCGCCGACCTCGTGCAGCATCTGCACGGCGCGCAGCACCGCGACGTCGACCAGGGCGGCCTCGGCGGAGTCGCGGAAGATCGTGCCCACGTACTTCTCGGCGGACCAGCGGTCCAGCCAGGTGTCCTCGACCAGCCGGTAGACGGCGTCGGTCACGTCCCCGTAGCCCTCCCGTCCGGCCAGCCAGGCCTCCTGCTGGAAACCGGGGTCGGACAGCATGTGCAGCGCGGAGCGCAGTCGGGCTCGCCAGCGCCACCAGGGCAGGTCGTTGAGCGGCATGCCGCCCATCGTGCTGGAGCGGTGGCCCGGACGAGAAGGGTTTCGGGCGGACCGGTGCGAAGAATCTGTGCTGGCGGACATGGTGAACGATCGTACGTTCCCCGTCTGTTCGTGCTCCACTCGCGATCTACACGCGTACCCCTTCGGAGTTCGGCCGCCGTTCGCCGGCCGTTCGCATTTCCGCCCTCTCGGCTTGTGGCTCCGGGGCTTGGCTGTTTCCGGTGCGCCGGATGGCGCCCCAGAGAGGGAAGACCGATGACCAGCCGAAGGGACTCGTTCCGGGCCCGTCCCACGATCGCCCGGCGCCGCCACCGGCGTCCGATCGCCGCCGCGGTGACCGCCGCGGCGCTGCTCCCCGCCCTCTTCTCGGCCTCCGCGTGCGGCGGACCGGCCGACGCCTCCACCGACGCCGACGACCTCACCGTGATGACCTGGGCCCCGTCCGGCACCGGCGCCGCGGACCGCCCCGGCATGACCGCGCTCGCCGAGTCGATCGGCCGGGACGTCAACCTCAAGGGCGGGTTGAACGGCCACCGGCTGCACGTGATCACCTGCAACGAGCACAACACCGCCGACGGTGCCAAGGCCTGCGCCCAGCAGGCGGTGGACGCCAAGGCCGTGGCCGTGATCGGCTCCTACAGCCAGTGGGGCGACGCCTTCATGCCGGTGCTGGAGCGCGCCGGCATCCCGCTGATCGGCGGGTACGGCCTGTCCCAGCCCGAGTTCTCCAGCCCGCTGTCCTACCCGGTGGACGGCGGGATGCCGGCGCTGATCGCCGGCAGCGGCCGCCAGCTGGTCGAGGCCGGCTGCAAGTCCGTCGCCCTGATCCGTCCGGACACCCCGGCCGGCGACAACCTGCTCGGCTACCTGGGCAACGCGCTCAAGCCCGCCGGGATGAAGCTGCTGGACGTCAAGGCGCCCGAGCAGTCCTCCGACTACACCCAGGTGGCCCGCAAGGCGATCGGCAAGGACGAGCCGGGCAACTGCGTCACCAGCGCGATGGCCGCCGAGCCGACCGGCAACCTGCTGGACGCCTACCGGCGGCTGACCCCGAAGAACACCCGGATCGCCTCGGTGATCGGCAGCGTCCAGCAGTCGGTGGTCGACTCCACCGGCGGCGACTCCGGCCCGCTGGCCGGCGCGTTCGTCACCGGCTGGTACCCACCGGAGTCGGCCCAGATCTGGGACGGGCTGCGCTCGGTGGTGCGCTCCGACACCACCGGCGGGCGCACCATCGACGTCTCCGACCCGGGCGTGCAGACCACCTGGGTCGCGTACGAGGTGTTCCGGGTCGTGGTGGAGAAGCTCTCGGCGGCCGGCAAGCCGGTCGACGCGAAGAGCATCGCCGCCCTGCTGGACAGCGGTGAGGGCATCGACGTCGGCCTGACTCCGCCGCTGAACTGGGGCACCACCAACATGCTGCCCAGCACCGAGTCGCCGCGGCTGGTCAACACCTGGATCACCTACCAGGTGGTCAGGAACGGCCGGATGACCCTGCAGCAGCCGGGTTTCGTGGACGTCCGCTGGGTGCTCACCGGGGGCCGGCCCCCGGCCTGAGCCACGGCTCGGTCAAGGGCGGGCCTTCCCGGGCCCGCCCTTGAGGGGCGGCTACAGGTCGCCGTCACCCCGAGGGGGCAGGCCGGTCTGGGTGGCGATCGCGTTCCACAGGGTCGAGGCCTGCTTCTTCGCGGTGGTCGCCGTGCCGCTGGCCTGCACCGCGTTCTTGTAGTGCTGGTTGCCGGTGTCCGGCTTCTTCGGGTCGCAGGAGGACTGGGCGTCGGTGGCCCAGGCCGCGTACTCGTCGTCGGCCTGCGCCGAGGCCGTCCAGGCGGCGTTGAGCTGGTCGATCAGCTGCTGGCCGCCGGGCAGCTTGTCGGTCTTCAGCTGGCCGAGCTTGCTCTGCAGCTCGCGCCGCTTGCCGGCCGCGGCGGACAGGGCCTGCTGCGAGTCGGGGAGCTTGTCGCACTTCTGCACCGAGGCGACCGCGGAGACCACCGCGCTGCGGCTGTCGCTCGCGGTGCCCAGCAGGTCGGACAGCGGCTGGGCCTGCGCCTTGACGTCGGGGTCGGCGGCGGCGCCGGAGCCGCTGGCGCTCGCCGCGGCGGAGGCGGTGCCGCCGGTGGCGGCGACCGGGGTGGTCTTCTGGCCGCTCTTGGCGGTGTCGTCGTTGCCGCTCATCAGGACGGCGACCAGGACGCCGGCCACCGCGCAGACCGCCACCACGCCGCCGATGACCAGCTTGTTGGAGGGCCGGCCGCCGCTGCCCGAGCGCCCGCCCTGGGTCGCGTCCGGGTCCTGGCCGTAGCCGCCCTGCCCGTAGCCGCCCTGCCCGTAGCCCTGCGCCGGGTAGCCGGGCTGCTGCGGCTGCTGCGGAGGCTGCGGCTGCGCGGCCGGCGGGTAGCCCTGGTAGCCGGGCGCCGCCTGCGGCGGGACGCCGTAACCGGGCTGCGGCGCCGGGTAGCCGCCGCCCTGCGGGTCGCCGGCCGGGTACGGCGGCAGGTGCTGGGTGGCCGGCGCCGGGTCGGCCTGCGGTGGTACGCCGTAGCCGGGCTGCGGCACGGCGCCCCACTGCTGCTGGCTGTGCCCGCCCTCGCCCAGGTACTCCGGCTGCCCGGACGGCTGGCCCACCGGAGGCACGGCCGTGGGGCCCTGCGGCGGGCCCGGCTGGCCCTGGGGCTGGCCGGGCTCGGGGCGGAACAGGTCGTCCAGGTTGAAGTCACCCGAGTTGGGGTACGAGCGGCGCTGACTCAACGCGATTCCTCACCTGTGCAGGACCGCGCACAGGCGGCGGACCACATCTCGTCGGTTCTTGGGAGCATCACAGTTCCTTGGACGTCGCGCCCACGCTACCGGTTCGCCTCACCGGGTGACCACGTGGGCGGGACATTCCCACCCGCTCCCCGCAGGGACGGTCCGGACGGTCCGGACCGCCGCTGCTCGGCCTGGACCGCCCCGCCCTCAGGCCGCCTCCGCGTCCGCCCTGGCGTGGAACTCGCGCACCACCCGCTGCTCCCGGTAGGGCTCGAGCCGGCGCCGGAACTCGTCCAGGTACTCCACCCCCCGGTTGGAGCGCAGCCCGCTCAGCAGCCGCACCGCCTGGGTGCCCGTCTCGCAGGCGCGTTCCAGGTCGCGCTGCTGGAGCTGGGCGGTGGCGAGCAGTACGAGGTCCACCGCGCGCCGGCGCACCCGGGTCGGCGGGTGCAGGTCGAGCGCCCGGCGGGCGTAGTGCTCGGCCGGGCCGGCCTGCTCCAGGTCCCGGTGGCAGTGGGCGAGTTCGTCGGCGAGGTAGGCGTCGTCGAAGTGGACGATCCAGTCCGGGTCGTCCTCCGGGCGGCGCTTCTCCATCATCTCCAGCGCCTTGGCCGACACCGCCTCGCAGGAGCGGGCGTCGCCGAGCAGGGCGTGGCCGCGGGCCTCGGCGGCGTAGAACATCGCCATCGCCGTCGGGGTGGCGACCGTCCGGGCGCCCTCCTGGGCGGCGCGGGCGAGTTGGGCGATCTCCCGCGGGTTGCCGAGGGTGGCCGCCAGGTGGCTCATCGAGGCGGCGAGGACGTAGCCGCCGTAGCCGCGGTCGTCGGCGGCCTGGGCGAGCCGCAGGGCCTGGATGTAGTAGCGCTGGGCCAGCCCCGGCTGGCCGGTGTCCACCGCCATGTAGCCGGCCAGTTCGGTCAACCGGGCCACCGCGGCGAAGAGTTGGCGTCCGGTCTCCTCCCGGTAGGCGCCGCCGAGCAGGCCGGAGACCACCGAGTTGAGGTAGTGCACGACGACCGGGCGCACGTGCCCGCTGCCGAAGCGGTGGTCCAGGTCGACCAGCATCGCGGTGGTCGCCTTGATCGCGGCCACGTCCGTCGGGCCGACCCGGGGGCCGCCGGTGCGGGCCACCACCGGGTCGGGCGGGGTGATCAGCCAGTCCCGGCTGGGCTCGACCAGCGCGGAGGCGGCGACCGTCGCCCCGGTCAGGAAGTCCCGGCGGCCGACGTCGCTGCGCCACAGCTCGCACACCTGCTCCAGGGCGGCGCCCAGGGTCGGCGCGAACTGCAGCCCGATGCCGGAGCTGAGGTTCTTGCCGTCGGCCATGCCGATCTCCTCGACCGACACGCTGCGGCCGAGCTTGCGTCCGAGGGCTTCGGCGATCACGGCCGGCGCCTGCCCGCGCGGCTGCTGCCCGCGCAGCCAGCGGGCGACGGAGGTCTTGTCGTAGCGCAGGTCCAGTCCGTGCTCCGCGCCGCACAGGTTGACCCTGCGGGCCAGACCGGCGTTGGAGCAGCTGGCCTCCTGGATCAGTTGCTGCAGGCGCTCGTTGGGCTGTCGTGCGACGAGTGGTCTCGCGGCCATTGGGCTTCGCCTCCCCACACCCTCCGGTCCCGGCCGGCGGGCGACGATGTGCTGATCTGTTGCCGACTGTCCGACCGTCCAAGGAATCTGACACCAGGTTAGCGATCAGCAACGTCAGCGGGATACCCACGGTGACGAACCGCACCCCCCGCGCGCCCTGGGGAATGCTTCCGTGCGCCCCCGCTGCGCCTGCCTCCGCCCGCCCCAACTCGCGTGAGTCACCGGTTCGGGTGACATTGCCGGGATGCGCCCGACCGGGGCCCTCCGAGCCGTAACCAGCCTCACGCACGGTAGTTGAGCAGCCCGTGGAAGACATCCCCGACGCTCCCGGCCAGGACAAGAACGCCGGCCTGCCCCCGCTGCTGATCGAAGCCGTCGGCTACGCCGAGAACCGCCACTGGGAAGTGGCCCCGGGCACCTGGCTGATCGACGGCGACGGCTCCGCCCGCTGCTCCTGCGGCGACCCGCGCTGCGCGCTGCCGGGCGCCCACCCGATGGACGCGGACTGGGCCCGCAAGGCGAGTGCCGGACCGGGCGCGGTGCGGCGCTGGTGGACCGAACGGCCCAGGGCCTCGATCCTGCTGCCGACCGGCCGGTCCTTCGACGTCCTGGACGTGCCGGAGACGGCCGGGTGCCTGGCGCTGGCCCGGATGGAGCGGATGGACCTCCAGCTCGGCCCGGTCGTGGTGCTGCCGAGCTCGCCGGGGCGGGTCGGGCGGCGGCTGCACTTCCTGGTGCTGCCCGGGGTCGCGGCCAAGCTGCCGGAGATGCTCCGCAAGCTGGGCTGGCCGCCCGGGCGGCTGGACCTGGTCGCCCGCGGCGAGGGGGACTGGACGGTCGCCCCGCCGTCGCGGATCGGCTCCACCGGCTACGCCCAGTGGGCCCGTTCCCCCTCCGAGTCCAACCGCTGGCTGCCGGACGCCGCCGAGCTGATCAGCCCGCTCGCGTACGCCTGCGGCCGCGACGCGCCCGCCCAGCTCCAGGCCGCCCAGCCCGCCGGGGTCTGACCCCGCCGCAGATCCCCCGGAGCCTGCCGCCCTGCGCCGACCGGGTGAGGGCGAGCACCGCGCGACACAACGCGCGCGAGTGACGGGCCTTGTCTCCCACCGGAGGCGGGGCCCGTCACACGCATGTGCGGATAAGGCCTGGGTCTACCCGCTGGCCGACCGGGAAAGCCCCTCGTACGAGTGACAGCGCTCAAGGATTGCCATGATCGGCCGAGGGGATGATCTCCGGTGCGAGGGGACGCCGGAAGGGTCGCTCGGACGGGGAAGCCGGGCGAGGCGGTGGAGGGGAACGGGAGGGAGCGGGAGGGAGGAGGGGAACGGGAGGGAGCCGGGGAGGACGGGAAGGGCCCGCTGCACGGGGAGCAGCGGGCCCTGACCGTCGTACGGACGCCGGCGGCGGGATCGGTGGGCGCGGGCCTCAGGCCTGGGCGACGAACACGTGCTGGGCGATGTCCTTGCCCAGCTCCGCCGCGTGCTCCCCGGTGCCGACCAGCACGCCGCCGACGCCGGTGGTCACCTTGACCGTGGAGCCCGGCCGGACGCCGGCCCGGCGCAGGGTGCTCATCAGCGCGCTGTCGGTCTGGATCGGCTCGCCGATCCGGCGGACCACCACGTCCGCCCCGGTCTCGCCCGGCTTGACGGCGTCCAGCGGGACGAGCGCGGCGTCGAAGCCCTCGCCCTCGGCCTTGGTGTCGCCCAGCTCGTCCAGGCCCGGGATCGGGTTGCCGTACGGGGACTGGGTCGGGTGGCCGAGCATGGCGAGCACCTTGCGCTCGACCGTCTCGCTCATCACGTGCTCCCAGCGGCAGGCCTCCTCGTGCACCTGCTCCCACTCCAGGCCGATCACGTCGACGAGCAGGCACTCGGCGATGCGGTGCTTGCGCATGACGCGCACGGCGAGCCGGCGGCCCTCCTCGGTGAGCTCGAGGTGGCGGTCCCCGGCGACCTGGAGCAGCCCGTCGCGCTCCATCCGGCCGACCGTCTGGCTGACCGTGGGGCCGCTCTGTTCCAGGCGCTCCGCGATCCGGGCGCGCATCGGGACGATGCCCTCTTCCTCCAACTCCAGGATGGTGCGAAGGTACATCTCAGTGGTGTCGATCAGCCCAGACATCGCCGCTGGCTCCGTTCTTCGGTGTCCTCACCGCCAATTCTGACGTACCGCACCGACAACCGGGCCCGCCCGGGGGCTTCCGGTACCGGTTTTCGTTGCTGTTGACAGCGGTGCCGCCGGGGCGCGACCGTGCTCGCCGTAGCTTTCTCCACTGGCGGTCTGGACCACCCCGGCCGCCCCACCCGGCCGGCTCCCTCACCGGCAGAGAGCGAAGGCAACCGATGAACGACCTGGTCGGCAGGTACTTCGACGCCGCGATCGCCCACCTGAACCGGGTCCGCGAGGAGGAGGCCGACAGCATCGAGGCGGCGGCCGCCCTGCTGGCCGAGGCGATCGCCGAGGGCCGCCGGGTCTTCACCTTCGGCGCCGGGCACTCCTCGCTGCCGGCCCAGGACGTGGTCTACCGGGCCGGCGGGCTGGTCCCGATGAACCTGCTGAACGTGCCCGGGATGGCCGGGGTGACGACGATGCCCGCGCCGCTGGCCAGCGCGCTGGAGCGGGTCTCCGGGCTCGCCACCGCGACCCTGGACCTGACCCCGGCGACCAGCGGGGACCTGCTGTTCCTGATCTCGCTGTCCGGCCGCCAGGTGATGCCGGTCGAGCTGGCCCGGTACGCCCGGGACCGCGGGCTGAAGGTGATCGGGGTGACCTCGCTGGCCTACCCGGGCGAGGTGCCCCCGGCGCACCCGTCCGGCACCTACCTGAAGGACCACTGCGACGTGGTGCTGGACAGCAAGGTCGCGGTCGGCGACGGCGAGCTGACCCACCCGGGCGCCGAGACCTCCTTCGGCCCGGTCTCCACCGTCGTCACCAGCGCGCTGATGCAGGCCGTGGTCGCCTCGGCGGTCGGCCGGCTGGCGGACCGGGCCGCCGCCGGGGACGCCCCCGCGCCGCCGCTGTTCCGCTCCGGCAACGTCCCGGGGGGCACCGAGTGGAACGCCAAGCAGATGGCCGAGAACGCCGAGCGCGTCCTCTACACCTACTGACGGCTCGTCATGACGGCACGTGCCCGGACGGCCACGGAACGTACCGGACAATCCACCGCGCCTTCCCGGCCATTGCCGACCACCCGGGCCCGCGCCAGGCGTACCGGCGAGCCGCCCGGGGCAGGAGAGCGGAGGGACCGGAGCGACGGGTGGGGGCCGAGCATGGCGTCTGGTGCGGGACGGACCGCCTGGGTGAGCGAGCGGGAGCTGCTGCCCGAGTTCTTCTGGGCAGCCGACGCGGCCTCGCTGCGCGGCCAGCGCCGCTCGGTGCTGCTCTCCGCCTGGGAGCTGGCGCTGCTGCTGGTCGCCGCCGCGACCGGCTCGGCCGACGGCGAGCCGTGGGCCTGGTCGGCCGCCGCGGCCTACCTGGGCGCGATGGCGCTGGCGGTGGTGATCAGCCGGCAGAACCCGCAGGGCCTGTGGTACGAGGGCCGGGCGGCCGCCGAGTCGGTGAAGACGCTGGCCTGGAAGTTCGCCGTCCGGGCGGACGCCTACCGGCCGCCGCCGCGCAGCCTGCCGGACGCCGAGGGGCTGTACCGCTTCCAGCTCACCCGGGTGCTGGGGGCCTTCCGGAACGGCCCGGTGGCCGTGCCGGCGGCCGGTGTCGAGATCACCGAGGCCATGCGGGACCTGCGCGGGCAGCCGCTGGCGGTGCGCCGCGAGGTGTACCTGAACGAGCGGATCCGGGTGCAGCACGACTGGTACCGCGACAAGGCCCGCTACTGCGCCCGCGCCGGGTACTGGACCGGCGTGCTGGGCGTGCTGCTGCCGGCGCTGGGCCTGGCGCTGGCGGTGCTGCGGGCGCTCGGCGCGTTCACCTACGACGCGCTGGGCACGGTCTCGGCGGTGGCCGCCTCGGTGACGGCCTGGGCGCAGCTGCGCCAGTACCGCCCGCTGGCCGCCGCGTACGGCCTGGCGGCCGAGGAGCTGGAGCTGATCCGCCTCCAACTCACCCGGCTGGACCTGGAGTCGACGGACGCCGAGGAGATCTGGGCCCGGCTGGCCCGGGACGCCGAGGACGCGGTGTCCCGCGAGCACACCACCTGGCAGGCCCGCCGGGAGGTGCGCACCACCACCGACCGGGAGCACTGAGGAGGAACGCGTGGCGTTACGGATGGTCAAAACGGCGGACGGCCGCGCCCTCGCCGTCGAGTCCCTCGGCGACCCGCGCGGCCGTCCGGTGTTCCTGCTGCACGGCATGCCCGGCAGCCGGGTCGGCCCGCACCCGCGCAGCACCGTGCTGTACCGGCTGGGGGTGCGGCTGATCTCGTACGACCGGCCCGGCTACGGCGATTCCACCCGCCTGTTCGGCCGCCGGGTGTCCCACGCGGCGGCCGATGTGCGCACCATCGCCGACGAGTTGGGGCTGGACGGCTTCGCCGTGCTGGGCCGTTCCGGCGGCGGCCCGCACGCGCTGGCCTGCGCGGCGCTGCTGCCGGAGCGGGTCAGTCGGGTGGCGGTGCTGGTGGGGCTGGCGCCGCGCAACGCGACCGGCCTGGACTGGTACGCGGGGATGACCCCGTCCAACGTCCGCGCCTACCGGGAGGCGGAGCGCGGGCACGGCCGGATCGCCGACGCGATGGAGTTCCGCTCCCGGCAGATCAAGGACGACCCGGTCCGGCTGCTGAACGGGCTGCGCACCGAACTCTCGCCGGCCGACCGGGAGGTGGTGGCGGACAGCGGGCTGCGGCGGATGCTGCAGAGCAACTACCGGGAGGCGTTCCGGCACGGCGCGGACGGCTGGATCGACGACGTGCTGGCGTTCACCGCCGACTGGGGCTTCGAGCTCGGGTCGATCGGGGTGCCGACCTGGTTGTGGCACGGCGCGGACGACCAGTTCTCGCCGGTCGACCACTCCCGCTGGCTGGCCGACCACATCCCGGGCGCCGAGCTCTTCCTGGAGCCCGGCGCCGCGCACTTCGGGGCGTTCCGGGTGATGACCACGGCCCTGGCCTGGGCGGCGGGTTAGGCCTTCACCGGGGTCAGCGGCTCGGCACCACCGAGCACGGCGAGGATGTTGTCCACCGCCAGGCCGCCCATCGCCTGCCGGGTCCGCACGGTGGCGCTGCCCAGGTGCGGGACCAGCACCGCGCGCTCCTGGGCGAGCAGCGCGGACGGGACGTCCGGCTCGTGCTCGAAGTTGTCCACGGCGGCGGCGAACAGCGCCCCGGACTCGAGCGCGGCGGCCAGTGCCTCCTCGTCCACCACGCCGGCGGTCATGCTGACCACCACCGCCCCGGGCGGCAGCATGGCCAGCCGACGGGCGTCCAGCAGGTGCCGGGTCTCGTCGGTGCACGGGCAGGTGACGACCAGCACGGTGGAGGTGGCGAGCAGCTCCTCCAGCGGCTTCCACTCGGCGCCGTCGGCCTGCTCGGGCGGCAGTTCGCTGCGGTTGTGGTAGCTGACCGGCATGTCGAAGGCGCGGGCCCGGCGGGCCACCGACTGCCCGATCCGGCCCATGCCGAGCACGCCGAGCGGGGTGCCGGCCAGTTCCAGGCCGAGCAGGAAGTTGGGCCCCCAGGTCCAGGGCGTGCCGGAGCGCAGCAGCCGCTCGCCCTCGCCGAGCCTGCGGGCGGCGGCCAGCAGCAGTGCCCAGGCGGTCTCGGCGGTGGCGTTGGTGAGCACGCCGGGGGTGTTGGTGACCACCACGCCGCGTTCGGCGCAGGCCGCGAGGTCGATGTTGTGGTAGCCGACCGCGTGGTTGGCGACGATCTCCAGTTGCGGGCCCGCCGCCTCCAGGAACTCGGCGTCGACCCGGTCGTTCAGGGTGGTGAGCACGGCCCGGCGGCCGCGTACGGCGGCGAGCAGTTCGGCCCGGTCCAGCCCCTGGTCGCTCTCGCGGCAGGTGACGGCGTACCGGGCGGTGAGCCGGTCGAGGACGCCGGGTGCGGGGCGTCGGGTGACCAGGACCGGGGGCGGGGTATCCATGGTTCCGCAGGCTACCCCGCCCCTGCGCCGGTCACACCGGCTGCGGCTCCAGGTCGCGGTTGATCCGCTTCCAGCCGCGCGCGGACACCGTGTTGGGGTGCTCCTCGCCGAACTGCCGGATCAGCTCGGAGATCGCCCGGGCGCGCAGTTCGGCGGCCTGGGTGTGCCGGCCGGCCGCGCGCAGGGTGACCGCCAGGTTGGCCTCGCAGGCCACCGCGTCCGGGTGCTGCGGGGAGTAGCGCGCGCACAGGCCCGCGTACGCGGCCCGGCCGAGCTCCTCGGCGAGTCCGGTCTGGCCGTCGTCGCCGTAGGCGTTGGCCAGGTTGATCATCGCGTTGAGGGTGTACGGATGGTCCGGCCCGACGGATCGGGTCAGGCCCTCGACGGTGGCCCGGCCGGTGTCGATGGCGCCCTGGACGTCGCCGCTGCCGCGCAGGTAGATGCCGAGGTTGTTGGCGCAGGCCAGGGTGAACGGGTGCTCGTCGCCGAACAGCCGCCGGTGGCCGTCGTAGACGGTGGCGCACAGGTCGCGGGCGGCCTCCTTGTCACCGAAGGCACTGTGGTCGGCGGCCAGGTTGAGCGCACAGGCCAGCGCGTCGGGGGCGTCGGCGCCGTAGCGTTCCAGGTAGCGCTCGTAGGTCTCCTTGGTGATCCGGCGGGCGTCGGCGAGCTGGCCCATCCGGCGCAGTGAGACGGCCAGTGACTTGGCGTTGCGCAGGCTCTCCGGCAGGCCCGGATCCAGCCCGTCGCCGAAGTCCGCGGTGACTTCCTGGAGCAGGTCGGCCGAGCCGCGGTAGTCGCCGAGTTCGCGCAGGTCCCGGGCGAGGGCGGACTTGGTGATGAGGGTGTACGGGTGCTTGGGCCCGAGCACGGCGGTGCGCCGGTCCAGGGTCTCCTGGTCGAGTTCGCGGGCGGCCTCGCTCTCGCCGACGAGGCGGTAGTCGATCGCCAGGTTGTTCGCCATGGAGAGGGTGCGCGGGTTGTCGTCCCCGAACAACTCGCGGAACTGGTCGAGGATTTCACGGTCGAGGTCGAGCGCGGCCTGGAAGCGGCCGAGCGCCCGGCGGTCGGCGCCGAGCGAGCCGGCCGTCATCAGGGTGTACGGGTGGTGCTCGCCCAGCAGCGCCCGCTGGCGCTCCAGGGTGGCTTCGTCCAGCGCCAGCGCCTCGGCGTAACTTCCCTGGGAGCGCAGCACGTTGGCGAGCTGGAAGCGCAGCAGCAGGGTCTGCCGGTCGTCCTCGCCGAGCTTGCTGGTCCACTCGGTGTCCAGGGCGTGGCCGAGGTCGCGGGCGCGGTCGAGTTCGCCGCGCTTCCACAGGTAGCGGACCCGGTCGATGAGCAGCTGGCGGGTGTCGGCCTCGTCGCAGTTGTGCGCCTTGGAGGGCGACAGGTGGGGCCAGATCTCGTCGAAGGCGGGCCAGTTGGCCGGGTCGTCGGTGTCGCCGAGGACGGGCCGGGCGCCGGTGAGGATGCGGTGCACCTCGTGGACTGCGACCTCCTGCTCCTCGTCGTTCATCCCGGCCCGGATGACCGCCTGGACGAGCCGGTGCACCTGGAAGCTGTTGCTGCCGGCGTCGACCTTGGCCAGCGCGTACCGGCCGATCGCCTGGATGACCTTGCCGAGCATGAACTTGTCGCTGAGGTCGGCGTCGTACTTCACCAGCGCCCGGATCATCTGGTCGCTGTAGAAGAGGTTCATCGAGATCGGCTCGGGCGCGAAGAAGGCGCACAGCTGCAGCAGCCGCACGGCGGCCGGGGACTGCTGGCGCAGCCGTCCGATCGACACGTTCCAGGTCGCGGCGACCGGGGTCGGGTAGTCGGTGGGGTGGTCGACGGCGAGGGCGCGGGCGGCCTCGGCGTGCAGCTGGGTGACGTAGGTGTCCACCGGGGTGCCGGTGGTGTCGAGCCAGGCGGCGGCCACCTCGACGGCCAGCGGCAGGTCGCCGACGGCCTCGGCGACCCGGTCGGCGTCCGCCCTGGAGAGGCTGCGGGCGCGCCGGCACAGGTGCTCGACGCTCTCGCCGCGGGTGAAGACGTCCACCTCCAGCGCCTCGGCGTGCCCGGTCCAGGCCTGGTTGCGGGAGGTGACCAGGATGTGGCCGGAGCCGCCGGGGAAGAAGCGGCGGATCTCGCCGGGCTCGTCGGCGTTGTCGAAGATCAGCAGCCAGCGCGAGGTGGGCACGCCGCGGCGCAGCGCCTCCCGGGCGGCCTCGGCGGCCTCGGTGACCGAGTCGCCGACCCGCAGGCCGAGCCGGCGGGCGAGTTCGGCGAGCGCGGGGGCCACCAGTTCGGTCTGCTCGGCGTCGATCCACCAGACCAGGTCGTAGTCGGACATGAACCGGTGGGCGTACTCCAGGGCGACCTGGGTCTTGCCGACGCCGCCGAGCCCGTACAGGGTCTGCGGGGTGGGCAGCACGGCCGCCATCCCGCCGCGCAGCTGGTTGCGCAGCTGCTCGAGGACGGCGGCGCGGCCGGTGAAGGAGGGGTTGCGCGGCGGCACGTCCCAGACCGAGGGCTTGCTGCCGGGGAAGCGCGGGCCGCCGCTCGGGGCGTCGTCGAGCGGGGCGTCGCCGCGGCCCAGGGCGCGCAGCAGGCTCTGCACGGACTGCGCCTCGTCGCGGCCGACCAGGTCGACCGGGTTGCGGTTGCTGAACGGCGCGGTGAGCCGGACGTCGCCGACGCGCACCGGCAGCAGCTGGCGCCGGGTGCCGGAGGGGTCGGAGTTGACCACCGACTCCCACAGCGCACGGGCCTGCGGGGAGCGCTGGTAGGCGGGCGAGAGCACGGCGACGGTGCGGTAGGCGGAGTCGATGCCGCGCTCGGTCTCCTCGCGCGGGTCGGTGCCGGCGCTGAGGTCGCGCGGCAGCACCCGGAAGCCGGCCCGGGTCAGCACCGACTCGATCCAGTCCGCCCACATCCGGTCCTCGGGCACGTAGGACAGGTAGAGGTCCGCGGGGACGGAGGGGCGGCGGCGGGTGAAGGCGTCCACGTAGCGCAGCCGCACCTCCTCGTCCACCGGCGGCAGTCCGGTGACCCGGCCCTCGGTGATCATCGAGGTGAGCCGTTCGCAGGCGGCCAGCATCGAGGTGGGGGTGCCGGTCTGGTCGCCGAAGGTCGCGAGGATCTCCTCGTAGGCGTAGAACGGCCGGTACGGGATCTCCACCGAGCCCCAGTAGCCGGCGAGTTCCTCGCCGCTCAGGCCCGCGGGCAGGCCGTCGAAGCGGACCCGGGCGAGGGCGCGGCCGGCGTCGGCCTTCTCCTTCTCGCCCTCGTCGATGCGCATCGGGACGGGCAGGATGCGGATGCCGCGGTCGCGGTAGCGGTCGTGGATGTGCTGGGCGATCCGGGAGGCGCCGTCGATGGACTGGTCGCTGAGGGTGAAGCAGACCACCAGGTCGTCGGGCATCTGGACGGTGCAGATCTCGGCGATGTCGGACAGGCCGGTGCGGGAGTCGATCAGCACGTAGTCGTACCGCTTGGCCATGTCGGCCTTGAGCGCGTCGAAGAACTGCCCGCCGTCGAAGCGGTCGTAGAAGATGTCCCAGTCGAGGTGGGTGACGGCCTCGGAGTAGTCGCGGTTGAACTGGCCCGCGGAGAGGAAGTCCAGGCTGCCGCCGGCCGGGAAGTGCGGCCAGGACAGCGACAGCGCGTGCGGGTGGACCCGGGCGAAGTCCAGGTGCCAGCCCTCGGCGTGCTCGACCGGGCGCAGCGCCTCCTCGCGGTACTCGGCGATGAGGTCCATCATCCCGGTGGTGCCGGCGAGGGAGGCCGGGTCGAGGAAGGGGTGGAAGAACTTGGCGAGGCCGGGCGCCTCCAGGTCCCAGTCGACGGTGAGCACCCGGAAGCCGTTGGCGGCGAGGATCCAGGCGGTGTTGGCCAGGGCCATGGTGCGGCCGGTGCCGCCCTTGTAGGAGTAGAAGGTGATGATCCGGCCCTGGCGGTCCTGCTCCGCGGCCCGCCGGGCGGCCTCGCGCGCGGCGGCCAGCTCGGCGGCGCCGACGCGGAGGTTCCTGGTGGTGTTGTCACTCATCGATTCGGTCCTCCCAAGGGCGCCATCCCAATATCGGGGTCATCGCCGTCGTCACGGTTCGTCGCGGGTGTCGCGGTGGTCGTCGTTACGGGCGTCGCGGTGGTCGTCGTCGCGGTTGTCGCGGTTGTCGTCCGCGTCGTCGTCGGGATCGTCGTCGCGGTCGAAGGGGTCCGGTCCGTAGGATTCCGGCCGGTGTCCGCCGAAGCCGTCCGGCCCGTACGCCGCCGGTCCGCGCCGGAAGGCCTCCCGCAGGCTCGGCCGGGGCGCCGGCGGCTCCTCCGGTTCGGCCCTGGTGCGGCCCTCGAAGGCGTACTTGGCCTTCATCGCCGCCCGGGGCAACGCGTCGTCGAAGTCCTCCAGGGTGTTCAGCCCGGTCGGGCCGGTCACCCCGAGGAAGCTCGGGCGGCCGGCCCGCCGGGTGATCCGCAGCGTCTGGTCGCTGAGCTCGACCAGTTCACGGCCGCCGCCGTCGCACTCGGGGTCGTCGCTGTTCCACGGCTCCAGCACGCTCACCCAGGTGGCGTCGCAGCGGTCGAAGCGGCGGACCAGCTCGCGCCGGTGCGGGTCGCGCAGCGCCCACCGGTCCAGCAGCAGCAGTCCGGGGGCCTCGGCGTTGCCCTCGATGATCGACTCCACCTCGTCGTCGAACTCGTGCACGGTCGGCTGGAACCCCAACTGCCGGGCCAGGCGGACCGCGTGCTGGGCGATCGGCGACCCGGCCGGGCGGTAGGGGTGCCAGTCGGTGCGCCGGGAGCCGTAGAAGTCGGGGTTGCGGTCGGGCGGCAACTCGCCCTGGTGGTAGGTGAGTACGGAGATCCGCAGCTGCTTGGTCGGAGCGGTCACGTTGAAGGCGCTGGGCAGCGAGTTGAAGTCCAGCCGGCGCCCGACCGGGATCACCGTCTCCTCCGCGACCTGCACGATCCGCGCGGCCAGCCGGTGCACGGCCAGCTCGTACGCGGCCCGGAAGTAGCTGAGCTTCATCAGCGCGTACAGGCCCTCGGTGGCGTAGTCCGGCCCGAACCCCGCGTGGTTGAACTGGAGTTCACTGGCCACCTTGGGCAGCCGGTAGCGGCTCATCGGCGCCCACAGCACCGGGACGATGCCGCTGGTGCGCTCGGCGTCGATGGTCGCCGGATACACCGGGCGGCGGGTGAAGGCGTGCCACTCCTGGCCGCACGGAACGCTGTTGAAGTACCGGGGCGAGTACAGCGGCACGAACACCCGGCAGCTCGCCAGTTCCTCGGACAGCCGATCGGCCCACAACTCGCCCTGGTGCATGGACTCGTCCATGAACCCGACCGGCACCCCGGCCGGGACGGTGGTGAGCTGCAGCACCGCCTCGCAGAGGTCCCGGTACAGCTGCCGTACCCAGTGGTTCGGGTCGCCGGCACCGCGCGCACCGGACTTGGGGGTGTGCGCGTAGGAGAGGAAGAAGTACGGCCGGGCCTCGTCCTCGTCCCAGCCCCGGTCAGTCACACGTGCCTCCCCCGGGCCCGTCGGCAACCTGGTTCCCGCAGCCCCCGTGCGGCGGGGTCTCAGTGTAGGAACGACTGACACCCCAATGGAATAGCACAACGTCTCGCACGAATTGACATGACCGAAACGATGCCGCTGCGCCCTTTCGTCGAGCAGTACCCTCGTTGCGGCCGTTGTGAACGATCAGGAGGGGTACGCATGGAGCCCATGGAGCGCATGGAGCAGCTCGACTGGCAGAGGTCGAGCTTCAGCGAGGACGAGGCCAACTACCTGGAGATCGCCTCCGAGGGCGAGTTCGTCTACATCCGCGAGTCCGACAACCCCGAGCTGGTCGTCACCACCACGCGCGTCAAGCTCAACGCCTGGATCCTGGGCGCCAAGGACGGCGAGTTCGACCACTTCGTCGGCCTCTGAGCCCTCAGCTCCGGTAGCGGGCGGCCAGGGTCCGGACGGTCGCGGCGATGCGGTCGCGCAGTTCGGCCGGTTCCAGGACCTCGACGTCGGCGCCGAGCCGCAGGAACTCCCCGTGGGCGTGGTCGACCGACTCGATCGGCACCCGGGCCTGGGTCCAGCCGCCCGTTGTGGGTGTCACTCCGAGGCGGCGGGCGCCCTCCGGGGTCAGCCGCACCAGCGCCTCGCCGGTGTGCAGCCGGGCCCGGAAGTCCTCCAGGTACGTCCGCCAGTGGGCAGCCAGGTCGAAGCCGTCCGGTACGGCGAACTCGCCCGCCGAATCGCCGACTTCGACGATCTGGTCGACCCGGTAGGTGCGCGTCCCGGACGGCCCGCCGGCGACCAGGTACCAGCGGCCCGCCTTGAGCACCAGCCCGTACGGCTCCACCCGCCGCTCGATCTCCTCCGGCGCCCGCCAGCGCCGGTAGCGCAGCACCACCGCCCGTCGGGTCCACACGGCGGTGGCGACCGCGGCCAGGTGCGGGGTCTCGTCGGCGTCGCCGTACCAGCCGGGGGCGTCGAGCAGGAAGCGCTCCTGGATCCGTCCGGCGTGCTCGCGCAGCTCGGCCGGGAGGGCGGCGCGGAGTTTGAGCTGGGCGGTGGCGAGCGCCTCGCCGAGGCCGAGTTCGGCGGCGGTGCCCGGGAGCGCGGCGAGGAAGGCGGCCTGCGCCTCGTCGGCCGTCAGCCCGGTGAGGCGGGTCCGGTAGCCGTCGACCAGCCGGTAGCCGCCCGCGTGCCCGACCTCGCCGTACAGCGGGATCCCGGCGGCGGCGAGCGCCTCGACGTCCCGGTAGACCGTCCGGACCGAGACCTCCAGCTCCCCGGCCAGCTGCTGGGCGGTCATCCGGCCGCGGTTCTGGAGGAGCAGGAGCAGGTTCACCAGCCGACTCGCGCGCATGCCGTCGAGTATCACGTTCTCCACTGACAGAGGATGTCAGTGGAGCGCCCCTAACCTGCGGCGCATGAACGACTTCGACTTCTTTCACGGCTCCTGGAACGTCGCCAACCGCCGCCTCACCGCACCGCTCACCGGCGGCGGCACCTGGGAGGAGTTCCCCGGCCACACGGTGTGTCGGCCGCTCTTCGAGGGCGCCGGCAACATCGACGAGATCGTCTTCCCCACCTTCGACCGCCGGGGCGCTACCCTGCGGCTGTTCGACCGCGCGACCGAGCAGTGGTCGATCTACTGGTCCGACAGCCGGACCGGTCTGCTGTACCCCCCGGTGATCGGCGGCTTCACCGGCGAGCGCGGCGACTTCCACGGCGACGACACCCTCGACGGCCGCCCGATCCGGGTGCACTTCACCTGGCACCGGCTCGGCCCGGACACCGCCCGCTGGGAGCAGGAGTTCTCCGCCGACGAGGGCCGCACCTGGGAACTCAACTGGACCATGGACTTCACCCGCACCGGTCCGCCCCTGGGCGCGCTCGGCGGATGAGCCTCATCGTCGAACTGCGCCGGTACACCGTTCCAGTCAAGTGATCAGGAGTGAGTCTTGGACCCAGGTCTGATCACTGCGTGCATCCCGAACGGTGGTGGATGCCCGACTGGTCGCCCGCGTTCTCGTGGTCTCCGGCCGGCTGCGCGCATCGTGTGCGCGGTCCGTGACGGGGCGGCGGGTTCCCTCACGCCCCTGGACGCCCGGTCCGGCCTGGGCGGTCCGATGCCCACGACAATCGCTCCGGTCGTCGTGGGGCGGTGCCGTCCGTCGCCGGATCGGGTGGCCGAGGGCGCGTCGCCCGATCGCGATGCTCGCGGCATCGTGCCGGGTGGTCTTGCGGGTGGGCGTCGCGAGCGGCTTCTGCCAGTGCTGCGCACCCCATTGAGAGGTGTAGGCGGGGTCCACGGCGACGATGACCAGGTCCAGCTCGGCGGCCATGGAGATGAGCCGGGCGCGGAGCCTGCCGGTGGGGATGCCGGAGAGGAGCTGGCGGAACCGCTTGCGGCGGCCGTGCTTCTCGGCGGTGAAATCCAGGTTCTCCAGGCCGATCGCGGTCGCCTCCGACGGCGACTGCATCCACCTCCGCGAGTCCGACGACCCCACCACCGTCGTCAGCACCACCCGCGCCAAGCTCCACGCCTGGATCAACGGCGCCAAGGCCGGCGAGTTCGACCACTTCATCGCCTGACCACTCCCCGCGCCCCGGCCCGTGGCCGGGGCGCGGATATCCGGTGGCATGCCCCTCACCCGGCAGCCAGGATCACCGCATGCATGTCTTCCTCGAGACCACGCGGCTCTCACTGCGCCCGTTCACCGAAGCCGACGCCGACCACCTCTTCGTGCTCGACAACGACCCCGAGGTCGTGCGCTTCATCAACGGTGGCAAGCCGACCAGCCGGGAGACCATCGAAACCCGGATCCTGCCGCGACTCCTCCACGACTACCCGTGTTTCGGCACCCGTGGCTTCTGGGCCGCCGAGGAGAAGGCCACCGGGGCCTTCCTGGGCTGGTTCGCGTTCCGCCCCCTCGACGAGCACAGCCCCGCCGTCGTCGAGCTCGGCTACCGGCTGAACCAAGCCTCCTGGGGCAGGGGTTACGCCACCGAGGGCTCACGGGCCCTGATCGACAAGGGCTTCACCGACCTCGGGGTGGAGCGGGTCACCGCGAACACCATGGCCGTCAACACCCGCTCCCGGCGCGTGATGGAGAAGTCGGGCCTGTCGTTCCTCCGGAACTACACCGAGGACTGGCCGGATCCGATCCCCGGGTCCGAACACGGCGAGGTCGAGTACGAGCTCACCCGGAGCGAGTGGCAGCAGCGCTGATAGCCGTCCATCACCCGTCCAGCTGAACCGGTGCATCCCCCAGCCCGGTCGGCCGTTGCTCACATCATGGAGACCAGAACCTGGGCCGGGCTGCTCGCCGGCACCGCCGTACTACTGACGGGTGCGGCGCTCGCCCCCGTCGCCGGCGCGGCGGGCACCCCGATCGCGCCGCACGATCCGTACGCCCGGACCGAGTTGTTCTTCGGCACCGAGCGGCCCGACGGCGGTCCCGCCGTCACGGACCAGGAGTTCCAGGCCTTCGTCGACTCGGTGATCACTCCGCGCTTCCCCGACGGCCTCACCGTCGAGCAGGCCCGCGGCCAGTACCGGGACCGCTTCGGCGTCATCGAGCACGAACGCTCCTACCTGGTCACCCTGCTGTACCCGACCCCCAGGGCGAAGCCGGCGGGCGCCGCCGTCGAGGAGATCCGTCACGCCTACGACCAGCGCTTCCAGCAGGAGTCCGTGGGCCGGGTGGACGAGCCGGTCAAGACGTCGTTCTAACCGCTCCCCCACTGCTCCCGGGCCCGCGAAGGCAGCCAACGCTGCCCTCGCGGGCCTTCCCACACCCGCAGCGCAACCCGGACCCTGGTGTTCCCGGGAGTCGGGCGATCGGAGGGGAAAGCTCGTGGGCGCGCATGACTACGACAGAAGGCCGGTACACCCCAAGTCCCGGTCACAACCGCGCAGATGCCCCGACACGACCCCCGGCACCCACCTCGGCACCCTGACCCCGTCCAGCGCCGCCACCCTCCAACGAACCGTGGGCAACGCCGCAGTGGGCCGCGCACTCCAGCGCGCCAAGGGCAAGAAGACCCTCGAAGCCCAGATGGACAAGGCCGCCGCACAGAAGCCCTCGACGAAGTTCGCGACGGCGACCCCGCTCAGGCCGAAGAACGGCAAGAGCGGGAAGAAGAAGGACTCCGACGTGTTCTCGGCGACCAGCGGCTACGACACTTTCTCTCGAGACCAGCGGGGCACCCTGGAGGCCAAGGAACTCTCCGACCAGGCCCAGGAGACCCCCGTCGGTGAGGGGTGGCGCCCGCCGTGGGCTGACATCGAGCAACTGGAGGGCTGGCCGCCGCACAACTGCGCGGAGGCGCACCTCTACGCGGAGATGGTCAGCAAGGGGGTCAAGCCCAAGTACTACCTGCTGAAGACCGTCGACGTGAACGGCAAGGTCGCACCGCCCTGCAAGAACTGCGCCCAGTGGGTGGGCAAGGCCTTCGGCGCCGTCGTCGGCGGCAACCGCGACTACAAGCCCGGCGGCTGAACCTCACCCACCAGCCCCTACCGGAGACTCGCCAACTCCTCGCGGACCCGCTCCAACTGCCAGACCGTCAACGGGTTGTCGGCCCGCACCAGCGTCCACTGCCAACGGCCATCACGCCACCGCTGGAGGTGGTGACCCGGGTCGGTGGCCCAGCCGGAGAGGTACGGCGGCTCGTCCAGCGGCTGGCGCACCAGCTGGGCTGCCGTCGGTGCACCCGGAGACGACTCGGTGTCGAGGTCCACGACGAGATACCCGGTACCGGGATCGCCGTCGATCGGCGACGGGCGCCCGAGCGGTCCCGGCCAGGAAGCGACCGGCACTGGCAACGGCCGAGCCCGGTAGTGCTCGCGGATCCGCTCCCATCGGAGAAGCTCTGCCCGGTCGGAGCTGCCGTCGTCGTGGGGCTGGACGAACAGGTCGTCCGGCAGGGTCTCGGGGAAGGCGAGATCGGAAAGCTCCTCGACGTAAGCCGTCCCCGGGGCGGAGGCCCGCCGCACCATGCCCGTCCGGCTGTCGATCACCAGGTGCAGGCTCGTGCCCTCGGGCCCGGCCATCTCCGTCTGCACCGCCGCCCGGCCACCATGGTGCGACGGGCGGCCGGGCGGAAGTTCCGGCAGCACGGGAACGACGAGCCGGGCCGGCTCAGGATCGAATCTCCACGGCCAACCGTCGCCCGGGAAGGAGAGGCCCGGCGCCACCCACGGAGCGTGATTGGCCTCAAGAACGGCGACGCGGCCGCCGAATTCGAGCCGCCACAGAGAGGGTGCCCGAAACGCGAACGTGATAGCAGTCTCGACATCCTCAGCCGGAGGATGTCCAGGGCCGTTGCCAACACGAGGCCGCACCGCCCGATAGCGGCCGGTGAGGGCGCGGCCCCCGAGCAGGGCCCGTCCGCTCCGTCCGACTTCCAGGTCGAACACGTCTTGCCGACGGCGCCGGGGACGTTGACGCCGCACTCGTAGAAGTACGAGGCGGAGAATCCGCTCGGCCCCGACCACGGCGACGAGTTCAGCGTCAAGCGCCAGCGGCGCGAATCACCACCGAAGACGTACTCCTTCAGCCCCAGCCTCACCTGCTGGATCGCATGGCATTCGGAGCCACCGCAGTCCGCCTCGATGGCCCACACGTCCGCCGAGTTGTAGATGTAGTCCGTGGCAGCCGCGCCCTGCCTCAGCTTGTAGCCGCGCGGCGTATCCGTTCGGATCTTGGACGGCGAGGAACCGATCGCCTGCCGGGCCTCCGGCGGTAGCTGCGCCAGCGGGACATCGCCTTCCGGCAGCGGCGCCTCCGCGAAATAGCCGACCCGCTGTGGCCCCTCGTCCGGGACGTGCCGCAGGCGCCGACGCCACCACCAGGCCGGTGACGGCCAGAGCCCCGATCATCCGCAGATACCGCGCCACCGTTTCCTCCGATTCCGAACACGCCCCCGACTCCATAGAGTATCCATTCAGGGACTCTGCGCAGTCGATGGCGCTCCCTCCGCGCAGGAAGTCGGCCACGTCGACTTCCTGCGCGGGGACGCGAGACGGTGCCGCCGGCCTCAGCAGAACGCCGCATTGATCAGCCCGTTCAGCGCCTTCGGGAACTCCTGCGCCGGGTCCGCGTCCGAGTCTCCGGTGGTCAGTCCGGCGGTGAGGGTCCGGCGGCCGTCCGGGGTGCCGATCATCAGTGCGCCGAAGCCGCCGGGGGCGCCGCCGTTGTGGTGGACGATGGTGATGTCGCCGTTCTCCGGGCCCAACTCCTGGACGAACAGGCCGAGTCCGTAGCCGAGCGGGCCGTGGGGTGTCCGCATCTCCTCCAACAGGGCGGCCGGGAGGAGCCTGCCGCCGAGCAGGGCGGCGAAGAAGACCTGCAGGTCACGGGTGGTGGAGATCATGTCCCCGGCACCGGTCAGCAGGGAGAGGTTCTGCCGGGAGACATCCACGACCTTCCACTCCTCGCCGTCCTGGTAGCGGTAGTAGCCGTGGGCGTGCGGGCCGGGGATCTGCGGCGAGTCGCCCGGCACCAGGGTGTCCCGCAGCCCGAGCGGCCGCAGGATTCGCCGCTGCATCTCCTCGGCGTACGAGCGCCCGCCGAGCGCCTCGACCAGCAGCACGGCCAGCGTGTAGTTGGTGTTGGAGTAGCTCTGGTCGGTGCCCGGCTCGAACCGCGCCGGCTTCGCCAGTGCGAACCGCACCAGCTCGTCCGGCTGGTAGCGGTGGAAGCGGTTCTCGACCCACGCCTTGCCGACGGACGGCAGCCCGGGTACGAACGTCCCTTCCGCGTCGAGCTCGCCGGTGCAGTTGTAGATGCCGCTGGTGTGCTGGAGCAGCATCCGCACGGTGATCCGCTCGTCCAGTCCGAACCGGGGCAGGTGCTCGGCCACTTGCGAGTCCAGCTCGATCATGCCGTCGGCGACCAGGTGCAGCACCAGGGCCGCGACGAAGGTCTTGGTGGTGCTGCCGACCCAGAACTGCCCGTCCGTGGACGGCTTGGCGCGCTCGCCGAGCTTGTGCACCCCGGCGCTGCCGACCCACCCACCCTGCTCGTCGTGCACCCGCATCTGGATGCCGGCGAAGCCGGCGTCGACGACGTCCTGGATGGCCTTCCGCAGATCGGGGCGGTCCTGCGCGGCGTTCTGCTCGATGGCGTTCATGGTCGCTCCTTCTTCGCTGGGGCGGTGCGGTTCAGAGGCTGCGGGCGGTGATGTCGCCGTAAGCGGTGGTGGCGTGGATGGTCAGGCCGGGGGTGCCGTCGGCGTTCTTCAGGGAGTTGCGGATCCGGCCGTGGCCGGTGCCGGCGTCCAGGGCGGCGGAGACCCCGCGGGCGGCGCCGACCTCGATCTGCCCGTACTCGGTGCGCAGGCTGACGGCGCCGCTGACGGCCTCGGCGATCCGGAGGTCGCCCTTCTGGGTGCGGATCTCGGCGGGGCCACCGAGGCGGCCGACCGCGATGTCCCCGTCCTGGAGCGTGAGCTGGGCGCCGGCGGTCTCGTCGAGCTTGACGGTGCCCTGCGCGGCCCGGAGGGTGACGTCGCCGAGGCGGCCGACGCCCCGGAACTCGCCGAGCGCGGCCTTGGCGTCGACCCGGGAGCCGACGGGCAGCTGGACGGTCACCTCGACCGAGCCGGAGTTGCCGAGGACCCGGTTCGCCGCCTCCGGGGCCTGGACCCGCAGCACGCCGTCGGCGAAGGTGACCTCGACCCGCTCGGCCGCCTTCACGTCGCGCCCCTTGGTCGCGTCGGCGGGCCGGACCTCGACCACGGTGTCGGTCCGGTCCGCGGCGATGAACTGGATGCGGCCGGCCGGGATGTCCAGGACGGCGGAGACCGGGGCGGGGCTGGCGAACTTCTGCATCGTGCTCTCCTTCTCTTCCGCGGCGCCGGCCACTCCGGCCCGCCGCTTTCCGACAAAGGAAACGCTACGTTGCGTTCAATGTTCTAGCAACAGCGTCGTTGCGCAGAATCACCATCACTGCAGCTAGACGGCCCATAATCATTGCAACGGCCTTGCCGAGAATGCAACGGCATCCTCCTCGCTCATTGCAATGAACTGAGGATGAACGCTATGGCCGGGCCCTGGCGTTCAACAGCACCGAGACGCTGTCGCCCTGAGCGTTGCCGACCGCCGGGTCGAGCCCCCACCCGCGGTCGGCCACTTCACCGGCCGCCGCATGCCGGTGCAGCGGGTGTCCTTGCGGCGGAGTACCGCCCGGGTGTCGCCCCCGGCTCAGCTACGGCCGGAGCGCAGGAACCCGTCGGCGAGGTCGACGGCCTCCCGGACCGGCACCAGCCGGCAGTCCGCCGTACCGATCCGGGCGCTGGAAACCCCGGCGGCCGCACCGAGGACCCGGGCGCCGAGCTCGGCGAAGTGCAGGTCGTCCAGGTCGGGCGCCCGGAAGGCGGTCCAGCCGTCCAGCGCGACGCAGCGGTACTCGCGCAGCCGGACGCCCGGCTGGCGCAGGTCGGCGAGGTGGAAGGCGGTGAAGCGGGCCATCTCGACGCCGAGCATCAGCACCCGGGCGTCCAGCTCGTAGAGCCGCCCGAGCGGGGACTCCGGACCCAGGTGCGAGGTGAGCGGGTGCCGGGCGGTGATCTCCCCCGCCAGCGGGCCGAGGGCGGCCCAGGAGGTCTGCGGATGGCCGCTGCGCAGGGCGCCGGGCCGGGTGCGGACGGCCTCCGAGAGCGCCCCCATGGTCGGGGAGGCCGGGGTGGCCGCCGGGTCGAAGCGCGGCATCCGCGCCCGGTAGTCCTCGGCCTCGGCCGGGGAGAGCCCGGCGACGGCCTCCTGGTGGATCCGCGAGGTCGAGGAGTTCTCGGGCGTGGCGGTGTACGCCACCAACGTCCCGTCCGCGCCCAGGACTTCACACAGGGCGTCGACCACGCCGCCCGCCCCGCCCTCGACCGGCCCGAGCGCCCGCAGCGAGGCCTGGACGTGCAGCACCATGCCCGGCCGGACGCCCAGCCGGGCGAACCGCTCGGCGAGCGCGGCAGTGGAGATCACTCCCAAATCCTCCGAATCAGGCCTCGACCGGCCGCAGTTGATCGCGTTCCCGCCGCGCCCGCTCGGCCTCCCGCTCCGCCGCCGCCGGCAGCGGTACCGCGAGCCACGGCTCGACGCTCTCCCGCATGCCCTCCGCGAACCGCACCCCGAGCCCGGTCAGCGCCCCCGACTCGGCCAGCCGCTCGACCGCCTCCGCCGTGTACCGCCGCCAGAGCGCGAACTGCGCCCGCGCCCGGCCGGCGGCCGCCCCGGCCAGACCGTCGTACGCGGCCGTCCGGGTGCCCCAGTACTCGGTCACCGCCAGGTGCGCGTAGGTGCCCTGCAGCAGCCCCTCCAGCGGACGCGGATCGGGCCGCCAGGGGGCGAAGTACAGCCGGTCGTCGGCCCGGTCGTGGAGGTCGAACAGGTCCAGCACCGCCCCCAGCTTCACGTGCTGGAACTCGTGCGCGAGCAGCAGCGCCAGCGTCGGCGCCGTCGCGGGCCGGGCGATGCCGACCGCGCCGTACGCCTGCCGGGCCGCCGAGCTGACGTCCCGGCCGGTCGGGCCGGGCCGCAGCGGGGTCACCGTCGCCAATCCGGCCCGGATGCCCTCCGCGTACCCGGGCAGGTCGCGTCCGAGCAGCTCCCAGGCCTCCCGCAACGCGCCCGTCCAGCCCAGCAGTTCGGCCTCCGACAGCCGCTCGGCCACCGGGTGGTCGTGACTGTCCCGCAGCGGGTCGAGGTCCTCCAGCGCGACCGTCCAGCCCCCGGCCAGCCGGACGCGGCGCAGCGGCTGATCCAGCGTCGTGCGCACCGATCCGTCGGCGGCCCGCACCTCGAAGCCGTCCGCCCGCCCGATGACCAGCGCCTCCCCGTCCGGCACCGCGACCCGGCCCAGCGTCGGCAGGTGCAGCCACCCGCCCCGCACCGGCACCGCGACCGCGTCCCCCCGCCCGGCCCGCACCGCGGCGGCGGCGGCCAGCGCGGCCAGCGGCCCGAGCCCGACCGCCAGGTCCCCGGCCAGCCGCCGCGCGGCCCAGGCCCGGGCGTACGGATGCGTCAGCACCGCGTCCACCGCCGCCGGCGCCGAGCCGTCGAGCTGCGACAGCAGCTCCCACGCGCCCGCCCGGCCCTGCCCGGAGGCGTCCCAGGCTGCGGCCAACATGGCTCGGGTCAGCGCGAGTTGGGAGCGCCCGAGCGCGGCGACGGTGTCGGCACTGCCGTATCCCCGGGCCAGTTCGTCGAGTTGGGCGGGAGCGAGCGCGGCCGACAGCAGCGGCTCCCCGCCCTGAGCCGGAACAGCGGCCGGACGGGAGTCACGTTCGGGGTCCGAACCACCGCTCCCCGCAATACCGTTGATGAGCGTCATGAGGTCACCGCAGTAGACGGAGGGATTGTCGAAGCCAGTGTCCGCCCGGTAGCGGTGGGCGTACAACCCGCCCCCGCAGGAGCGCACCACCGGACAGGCCCGGCAGGCCGCGCTCAGTCCGGCCAGGCCGGACTGTCGGGCGGCGATGCCGGGGTGGCGGGCGAGGTCGTCGAGGCTGTGCGCGAAGACGTTCATCCCGGTGACGGGCGCCCCGTCGTACGCGGTCTTCAGGCTGTCCGCCTGCTCGAAAGTCCCGTCCGTCTCCAGCACCGCCAGGTCCGAGGGCTCCAGCCCCAGCGACTCGGTCAGACTGGACAGCCCCCGCTGGGTGCGGTGCACGGATTCGAAGGTGCGCACGGCGAACGGCCGCCCGTCCGCCTCCCACAGCCGGTGGACGGTCAGCAGCCAGTCGGCGTACGGCGCCTCCCCGCCTCCTGGCAGCCGCTTCGGCGGCTCCTCCCACGTGGCGTGCGGCAGCAGGAAGTCCACGGCCGGGGGTCGGAGTTCGGCCAGCGCCCGGTACACGGCCACCGGGTCGTTCTCGATGTCGATGGTGCACAGCAGCCCGGCGAACAGGTGCCGGTACTCGGGCTCGTTCAGCAGCCCGACCGCCCGCAGCACCTGCGGATGGCTGCTCCGCCCGTCGGCGAAGCGCCGGTGACGGTCGTTGGCGGCCCGGTCGCCGTCCAGCGAGATGCCGACCTTGACGTCCAGCTCCGCGAACAGCGCGCAGAAGGCGCGGCTGAGCAGCACGCCGTTGGTGTGGATGCGCAGATCGAGGGCGCAGCCGGGGGGCAGCGCAGCCCGGAACGCCTCGGCGGCGCGGCGCAACCGGTCCGGGCCGGCGAGCAGGGGCTCTCCCCCGTGCAGGACGACCCGGACGGCGGACAGCCGGTGGGCGACCGCATGCTCGCCGATCCGCTCGGCGGCCTTGGCCAGGATCCCGTCCCCGATGACCTTGGGGCGGGAGCGCCAGCTGCTGTCCGCGTGCTCGTAGACGTAGCAGTGGTCGCAGGCGAGGTCGCACCGGCTGTGCATCTTGACCACGAATTGCGTCAGTGGCACCGGAATTCGCGTCATCATGGGTGTGGCAGGTTCAGCTCGGCCTGGGGTCCGTTCGGTGTTCCGGTCCGGGTCAGATCGAGGAGTTGAAGGCCGCGACCGGCACGAGGCCGGATTCCGCGCCGGGGAGGGCGCGCTGCAGCCGGGAGGCGAGTTCCTCCGCACCCAGGGCGGCGAGCTCGGCGAGGGACGGGCGTTCCGGCGTCTCCTGAGTGTCAGTGAGGTTGCCGGCCGGCCTGGTGCTGGTTACCGGAGTCATGTTCGTTTCCTTAGGCGCGGTTAGGACCTGCCGAGTGCGGGTAGGTCACCCGGTTGCGACCAATGTAGTGCCAGCGAGGAGTCCGCGCGGCACCTTGCCTCCTCAAGTTGGTCTGCCCAGCCAGCCGACGCCATACCACAGCGCGTAATGGCCCCAGAATTCACCCGTTCAGCGGTCGCGCGCTTCGCCATTGCGCGCCGAAGCGCCTTGGCCGGAACAGGCGTTCGAGCCCTCCGTCCGGTCCTCGCCCGGGTGCGCGCCACCGGAGCAAAAGCGCTCCCGAAACTGCCGCGGCCCTGCTCGACCGACGGACTCCCGGCCGCCGGGCGAGCCCCTTCAGCCGTCCAGTTCGCGGACGGCGCGCGCCAGTTCCTCGGTGAACTCCCGCCCGTCCGCAGTGAGTTCACCGCACTCCAGCAGGGTTCCGGCCGCCGCCAGGGTGTGCGCCCGCCAGCAGGCGAACTCCCGTTCCGCGCGCGACGGTTCACTCATCCCGGCGGCCGCCTCGGCGCACCAGAAGGACGCCACGCCCAGGTGGGCGTACGTCCCCTGGAGCAGCGCACCGGCCGGGCGCCGGTCGGGCCGCCAGGGGGCGTGGTAGACCGCCGGGCCGTTCGGCCGGTGCAGCGGTACGAGGTCCAGCAGGGCACCGAGTTGGATGTGCAGGAACTCGTGCACCAGGGCCAGCGCCAGCAGTACCGGATCGCCCGGCAGCGAGGCCGCCACCGCGCCGTACGCCCGGCGGGCGGCCGCACTGACCGCCTCCCCGCCGGGCGCGGGACGCAGCGGCACCACCACGGTGACGCAGGCCGCCACCGCGGCCGCGTGCCTGCGGTGGCGGCGCACCAGGATCTCCCAGGCCGCCGCCGACTGCTCCTCCCAGCGACGCAGTTCGTCGACGGACAGCGGCCCGACCGGCGGCCGCCCGTAGTCCACCCGGCGCGGCCCGAGGTGGTCCACTCTCGGCGTCCAGCGCAGCCCGTCGCACTCCAGGTCGAGCACCGCGCCGGGATCCGCCCGCAGGAAGTCGCCCAGCCCGTCCAGCGGCACCGCCGAGCCGAGCGACCGCGCCCGCAGGCAGTCGGCCGCCCAGGCGTCCAACTCCGGCCGCAGCAGCACCTCTTCCCAGCGCGCCCGGTCGCTCCGCTGGAGCGCGCACACCTCGCCGTACGCCTCCCGGAAGTCCTCGTCCTGCGGAGCCGCCCGGCGCAGCGCCAGCAGCAGCAGCGCCCGCTTGCTCAACTGGCCCGCGCGCAGCAGCCGGACGGCCTCCGGGCCGCCGCGCGCGCCCGCGATCGCCCGGAACGTCGCCCGGTCCACGGCGTGCCGGGGCAGCCCGCCCGCCCCGCTCCCCTCCGTCACAGACCCGTCCGCCCCGCGCGCGCCCGGCACCCCGGCCGCCACCGCCTCGCCCGTACCCGTCACCGGTCCGTCCTCTCTCCCGAAAAGCCCGAACATCCTGAAAGCGCTGAAAGTCCCGAAAGTCCCGAAAATTCTGAAAATGCTGAACTGACCGGCCGAACCATCCGCCCGGTCCGCCCGCAGTCTCCCCGCCCGGCGCCGGCTCAGCCGGTCCCGACCCGCCCATGACCCGGACGGGTGAGCGCAGCCCTGACGCCCCCCGACGCCCCCCCCTGCCACGGCCCCATCCGCCCGGACCCACCGGACCCACCGGACGGCCCTACCGCCCCTGCCCCGCCCCGGTCAGCTCCGCCACCCCGGCCCGCAGCCGCCCCGCGATGTGCCGGATCAGCCGATCCATGTCCGCGCAGTACACGGACGGGTGAGCGAACCCGTCGCCCGCGTAGCGGTGGGCGTAGAGCCCTCCGCCGCAGACCCGGACCAGCGGGCACGCCCCGCACACCGCCCCGAGCCCGGCGAGGCCCCGCTGGCGGGCCCGGAACCCCGGGTGCGCGGCCGCCTCCGTGAAGCCGTGCCGCCACACGTCCAGCCCCGTCCCGGCGGCCCCGTCGTACGTCACCTTGAGGCTGTCGGCCTGTTCGAGAGTGCCGTCCGCCTCGACCACCACCAGGTCCACCGGCGCCAGCCCGACCGCCTCGCTGGCCGCCCGCCCGCCGAGCAGCAGCACGGACAGCTCCTCGAACAGCCGCACCCCGGTCTCCCGGTACGGCGCGTCGTACCAGCGGTCGAAGGCTGCGATCAGCCACTCCCCGTACGGCGCGGAGTCGACGCCCGAGGGGGGCGCGACCGGCACCGACCGCCGGACGCCCGCCGGCGGCTCCTGCCAGGTGGCGTGCGGCAGCAGCAGGTCGAGCCGGGGCGGCGCGAACTCCAGCAGCGCCTCGTAGGTGGCGACCGGGTCGGCGGCCAGGTCGACGACGCACAGCAGGCCGGCGAACAGCTCCCGGTGCCGGTCCGAGCCGAGCAGCCGCACCGCCGCCGCGGTCCGCTCCCAGCTGCCCCCTCCGGAGGGCAGCCGCCGGTGCCGGTCGTGGTCGGCCCGGGTGCCGTCCAGCGAGACCGCCACGCCGACCCGGTGGCGGTGCAGCACGTCGAGCAGCGCGGGCTGGTCCAGCAGCCGCAGCCCGTTGGTCTGCAGGCTGAACCGCACCCGCGGCCCGACGTCGGCGATCCGAGCCAACTCGGCCAGCAGCGCGTCCAGGTGGACCGGTCCGACGAGCAGCGGCTCGCCGCCGTGCAGCACCACGGAGACCTCGTCCAGCCCCTGCTCGGCCGCGTGCTCGGCGATCCGCCGGGCGGTGCGGCGCACGGTCGCCAGCTCCATCCGGCGGGGCCGGTCGCGCCAGCTCTGGTCGGCGCCCTCGTACATGTAGCAGTAGTCGCAGGCCAGGTTGCAACGGCTGTGGATCTTCAGCAGGAACTGCCGGAACGGCACCATGCGCGTGAACCTAGCACCGCCCGGCGAGTTCGCTGACCGCCCGTCACACGTGCGGGGGCTCCACGTCCGAGTCGAGCCTCGTCCCCGCCTTCACCGCGACCGTGGTCGGGTGCTCCTCCCCCAGCGTCACCCGGGCCCGCCGGATGCAGTCCGCCCGCAGTTCGGCGGCCCGCTCGCCCTCCCCGACCGCCGCCAGGCTCAGCGCCAGGTTGGAGGTGATGCCGATGGAGTCGTAGTGGTCCGGGCCGAGCACGTCGGTCATCAGCGGCGCCGCCTCCTGTTCCAGGGCGAGCGCGGCCCGGGTCTCGCCGGCCAGCGCGAGGTCGTTCGCGTGGTTCATCATCGCGATCGGGATGTAGAGGTGGCGCGCGCCGAGGACGGTCCGGAACTGCGCCAGCGTGCGCCCGGACAGTTCCCGGGCCTCCGCGGCCCGCCCGGCCAGCCGCAGGTAGACCGAGAGGTTGTTGGCGCCGGCCAGCGTGACCGGGTGGTCCTCGCCCAGGTAGTCGCGGTAGCGCGCGAGCGCCCGTTCGGCCAGCGGGATGGCCCGGTCGGTGTCGCCGAGCGCGTTGAGGTCGCTGGCCAGGTTGGTGGCGGCGGCCAGGGTGTCGGGGTGCTCGGGGCCGTTGATGTCCAGGTAGCGCTGGTAGATGTCCTCGTCGATCTCCAGGGCCTCGTGGTAGCGCCCGGCCCGGCGCAGCGCCACGGCGAGGTTCTTGCGGGCGCGCAGGGTGTCGGTGTGGTTGTCGCCGATGGTCTGCTGGTAGATCCGGACGGTCTCCTCCAGCAGGTCCAGCGCCTCCCGCAGCCGCCCGGTCTCGCGCAGGTCGCGGGCGTAGTTGGAGGCGGAGGACAGCGCGTAGAGGCTGTGCGCGCCGAGGGCGTCGCGCTGCTGGAGGTAGTTGCTGCGGTGCCGTTCCAGGGCGGCGCGGCGGTCGCCGGCCAGGTAGTCGGAGACGGCGAGGTTGTTGGTGATCATCAGGGTGCGCGGGTGGTCCGGTCCGAGGGTGCGCCGGGCGGCGTCCAGGGTCCGGCGGTCGAGCGCCCGGGCCTCGTCGTAGCGGCCGAGGAAGCGCAGGTCGGCGCCGAGGCTGTTGGCGACGGCGAGGGTGTGGGAGTGTTCCGGGCCCAGGGTCGCGGTGAACCGCTCCAGGATGTCCCGGTCCATCTCGTACGCCTCCTGGAGGGCGCCCTGGGAGCGGCGGATGTTGCTCAGCTGGGTGCGCAGCATGAGCGTCTGGGCGTCGTTGTCGACGTCGAAGTCGGGCCCGCCGTATCCGTCCTCGCGCCAGTGCGCGATGGTCCGCTCGGCCAGTTCCCGGCCGGACTCGTGCAGGCTGCGCTTCCACTGGTAGCGGACCGAGTCGATGATCCACTGCCGGACGTCCTCGTCGGCGCTGTCGAGCGCGCCGGACGGCCAGAGGTGGGGCAGGAGTTCGGCGTACTCGGCCCAGTTGGCGGGGATGTCCGGGTCGCCGGGGTTGGCGGTGGCCAGGGCCGCGTGCACGACGGCGCGCAGCTCGGCCTGCCGCCCCTCCTCGACCTGGTCCCGGAGCACGGCCTGGACCAGCCGGTGCACGGTGATGGTCTCGCTGCTCTGGTCGGTGCGGGCGAGTCCGAACCGGTTGATGGCGCGCAGGAACTCGCCGATCGCGAGCTTGTCGCGGGGCGCGCGCGGGGGCAGCCGCAGGGCGCGGGTGACGGCCCGGCTGTAGAGCAGCCGCATCGGGATGGCGTCCGGGCCGAAGAAGGCGCAGATCTCCAGGATCTGGGCGGCCGGGGCGTTCATCCGGCGCAGTTCCTCGACCGAGATGCGCCAGGTGGCGGCGGCGGAGTGGGGGTACTCGGCGGGGCGCAGCCGGGTGCGTTCGAGCATCTCGGTGAGCTCGTCGTCGAGCAGTTCGAGGTAGGTGGCGATCGGCATCGACGTCTCCTGCAGCCAGACGGCGGCCTGGCCGACGGCGAGCGGGAGGTCGCCGAGGCGGTGGGCGACCTGGTCGGCGTCCTCCGGGGAGAGGCCGCCGTTGAAGCGGCGCAGCAGCCGGATGCTCTCCTCGCGCAGGAAGACGTCGACCTCGACCAGGCCGGCGTGCCGGGCCCAGCCCTGGTTGCGCGAGGTGATCAGCACGTGCCCGCCGGAGGATTCGCCGGGCTGCCAGGGGGCGAGTTCCTCGGGGGTGCCGGCGTTGTCGAAGACCAGCAGCCAGCGGCGGTACGGGTGGCCGCGGCGCAGCGCGTCGAGCACGGCGGCGGCGGTGTGGGCGACGTCGTCGCTGGTGGGGACGCCGAGCCGGGGGGCGAGTTCGGCGAGTTTCTGCGGGATGTTGGCGGGTTCCTCGGCGGGCACCCACCAGATGACGTCGTAGGCGGACTTGAAGCGGTGCGCGTACTCGGCGGCGATCTGGGACTTGCCGGCGCCGCCGAAGCCGTAGAGGACCTGGCTGAGGACGGCGGCGGGGCCGCCGGTGAAGCGGTTGCGGAGCAGTTCGAGCAGTTTGCCGCGGCCGATGAAGGCGGCGTTGCGCGAGGGTGCCTCCTGGACCTGCGGGGCGGTGCCGGGGAAGCGCGCCGGGGCGAGGAACTCGCCGCTGTCGGAGTCGAACTGGCGGTTGCTGCCGGGCGGTGGGCCGAGTTCGCCGTACAGCTGGGCCTCGGCGCCGGTCGCGGAGGAGCGGACCAGGTCGGGCACCGCCTGGCCGATGAACGGGCGGGGCACCGGCTCGTCCGAGTCCTGCAGCCGCACGGCGACCAACGCGGAGGCGCCGGAGGGCAGTTCGCGGCCCTGGAGGGCCTGCCAGACCTCGGCGGCGCGGGGCAGCGCGGTGTACTCGGGCGAGAGCAGCGCGAGCAGCCGGCCCTGACCGTCGAGCGGCCCGGCGACCTCGGGCGGCCGCTGGCCGCCGTGCGGCTCGGCGGCATTGTGCAGGGAGGTCTGGTAGCCGAAGCGGGTGAGGGTGCCGGCCGCCCACTCGGCCCACATCCGGTCCTCGGGGGCGTAGCTGACGAAGACCTGGCGGGGGACGGCGCGGGCGGAGCGCAGGTAGGCGCCGTACAGCCGGCGGCGGGCCTCGGAGCTGAGCGGGCGCAGCGAGCGGACCCGCCCGTCGGTGATCCACTCGGCCAGCCGCTCGAAGGCGTTGAGCAGGCTGCGCGCCTCCTGCGGCCGGTCGGCGACGGTGGCCGGGACCTCCTCGTAGGCGTAGAAGGGCTTGTACGGCACCTCGACGTCGGCCCAGTAGGCGGCCCGGCGGTCGCCGGGCAGCCAGCGGCCGAGGTAGGGGGCGAAGGCCTCGCGGGCGAAGTCCCGGCCGGCTTCGAGGCGTTCCTGCTCGGCGTCCTCGACCCGCATCGGCACCGGCAGGACGCGGATGGCCCGCTCCTCGGCCTCGGCGATGGCCCGGGCGGCATCGACGCCGCCGCGGATGTTCTGGGCGCTGAAGGTGAAGCAGTCGACCACGGTGTCGGGCATCAGCACGGTGCAGATGCCGGAGGTGTCGCTGACGCCGGTGCGGCTGTCGATGAGCACGTAGTCGTAGCTGCGGGCCCAGCGTTCGCGCAGTTCGCGCAGGAACTCGCCGCCGCGGATGTCCCGACCGTGGTAGAAGCTGCGCCAGTTGAAGCTGGTGACGGCGGCCGCGTAGGCGGCGTTCTGCCGGCCGGCGGGCAGGAAGTCGAGCCGGCCGCCGGCGGGCAGGTCGAGGGCGAGGCCGCAGATGTAGCCGTCGAGGCGGCCGGGTTCGTCCAGCCAGGCGGCCGGGGAGCGGCCGGTCGGTCCGGCGGCGGAGGGCAGCGCCTGCTTGACGTAGGAGCGCAGCAGGTCGATCAGCCCGTCGGTGGAGTGGAGTTCGGGGTCGACCAGGAGCGGGTGGTAGTAGCGGTGGAGGCCGGGCGCCTCCAGGTCCCAGTCGACGACCAGGACGCGCAGGCCCCGGCTGGCGAGGATCCAGCCGACGTTGGCGAGTGCCATGGTCCGGCCGGTGCCGCCCTTGAACGAGTAGAACGTGACGACCGAACCCGGTTCGCCGCGTCCAGGCTCCGTGCCGGGCTCAGTGCTCATCGTCCGTCTCCCCTCAGCGGGACAGAGCCGTCGTGGCCGCCCGGGCGCTGGCCGGGCACGTCCTTCGGTGTCGGTTCGGGATCTCGGCGCGCGGACGGGCTCCGCGGCGGACCGGAGGGGCCGGGCGGGCCGGCCGGGATGGTCAGCCCGGGCATGTCAGGGCCGCCGCCCGGGCCGAAGCCGAAGGCGTCGCCGCCATCGTCCCCCCAATCCAGGTTGTCGTCCATGAGCTTGTTCTGAGCGACCGTCACCATGATGGCGAGGTCGCTGTCGAAGCTCTCCCGGTTCACTTTCACGCGGAACAGGTGCTCCGGGTCACGCCGGCGCAACCAGTTGCGACGGAACACGCCGCGCACGCCGACCCACGGCGCTTCGCGCTCCCCGTCCGGGTCGTTGCCGCCGATCGGCACCACCACTCCGGTGACCGGGTGGTTCTGGTCGTCGTACGCGCGCAGGGCGGCCCGGTAGCGCTCGCTGTCGGCCGCCCAGGGGTCCACCAGCAGCACGCTGACCTGGCTGTCCTCGCGGGCCTGGTCGAGTTTCTCGCCGAGCCCGGCGTCGATCTCCTCCAGCGTGGTGGTGTGCCCGGCGTTGGTGATCACCTGCTGGGCGCGGGCGGCCAGTGACGGCTGGGCGGGCGGGTAGAACGGCGCCCAGTGCCAGGGCCTGGCGCCGTACCAGCCGCCCGCGTAGGAGCCGCCCTCGGCGGCGGCCTCCGAGGCCCGGCCGGCCGCGATGAACAGCCGCACCATGCCGGGTTCGGTGGCGGGCGCCGGCGCGGCCGGTCCGGGGAAGTAGCCGCGGACGGCGTCGAGGTCGAACTCGGGCAGTTCGGCGAGCCGCCGCACGGCCGCGTCCCGGATCCGTCCGGCGACCACCCGGACGACCTGCCGGTAGGCGTCCTGCTGGGCGGTGCGCAGCAGGGCGCGCAGGCCGTGCCGGGCGTAGGCGTCCCCCATGTCGGGCTGGGCCCACTGGATCTTGGTGACCTCGGTGACCAGGTCGGCGGGGGCGACCGGCTCCCAGAGCACCGGGATCAGCGCGGAGACCAGTTCCGCGGTCTCCTCGTGGTGGCGCCGGACCCGGCCGCGGAAGGCCGTCCACTCCTTGCCGCAGTACAGGCTGGCGAAGTAGGCCGGGGAGTAGAGCGCGACCATGGTGCGGCTGCGGCCGAGCATCAGGGCCAGCTTCTCGGCCCACTCGTCGCCCAGGCGCAGCCGTTCGGTGTCCCGGAAGGCGAGTTCGTCGGCCTGGACGGCCGGTCCGAGGACGCGGCCGAGTTCGTCCCGCAGGTCGTTGAAGAACTGGTCGACGAAGGCGTCCCCCGCCTCGAAGTCCCGACGCGCGTAGCTGAAGAAGAAGTACGGCCGCTGCTGTTCCCGTTCACTCACCTGTTCCCCCCGACCCTGACGGTGCCGTGACGGCGCTGGTCTCCTACCCAGCATGTCGTGAACTGCACCAGTGGGGTGGGGAGTTGGTGATATTTCCCGACCTTCGGAGGTTTAGCCGACGGTCAGCGGCCGGTCAGCGGGGTTCGAGTCAGCGGAGTTCGAGCGCCGACTGGAAGGCGGCGAGCGGCTCCGCGCCGGGGGTCACGGCGTCCGCCACGACCCGGCGCAGCAGGTCGCCGAGGACGGTGTCGGGCAGGGCGTCGAGTTCGTCGAGCGGCAGGGCGGTGACGTCGACCAGGTCAGAGCCGAGTCCAGCGGCGGTTTCCGCACCGGTGACGCCCATCAGTCCCTCACTCGATCGTGCCGGCACAGCGGGCTGCCGGCCGGAAGAACGATCGACCCAGGTCCGCGACGCGCACATCCTACACAAATCGGTGACGCTGCGTCAGTTCCGTGTACTCGCCGCGCCCGGACGCGGTACGGACGGAGCAGCCCGGCGGTCACGGGCAGAGCCGTTCCACCCGCCAGCCGGTCGGGTCGGCCGGGTCGGCGAGGTAGCGCAGCCGGTCGTGCAGCCGGTTCTCGCGCCCCTGCCAGAACTCCACGCTCTCCGGGACGACCCGGTAGCCGCCCCAGAACGGCGGGACGGGGACGCCCTCGCCCTCGGGGTAGCGGCGCTCCAGGTCGGCGTAGCGCTGTTCGAGGACCTCGCGGCCGCTGACCGGGCTGGACTGCTCGCTGGCCCAGGCGCCGAGCTGGGAGCCGTGCGGGCGGGTGCGGAAGTAGGCGGCGGTCTCGTCCCGGCCGACCTTCTCGACCCGGCCCTGGACGATCACCTGGCGGGCCAGCGCGATCCACGGGAAGAGCAGCCCGGCGTACGGGTTGGCGGCGAGCTCGGAGCCCTTGCGGGAGCCGTAGTTGGTGAAGAACACGAAGCCGCGCGCGTCGTAGCCCTTGAGCAGCACGGTGCGCGAGCTGGGCCGGCCCTGGGCGTCGGCGGTGGAGAGCACCATGGCGTTGGGTTCCACCACGCCGGCGCCGTCCGCCTCCAGGAACCAGCGGGTGAACTGGCCGATCGGCTCGGGCGCGAGTTGCTCCTCGGTCAGACCCTCGTGGGTGTAGTGCTTGCGCATCACGGTGAGGTCCGGACCGGGGCTGGCCGCGTCGGCCAGGGTCCGGATGGCGGGGCTCAGGGGCGTCGACTGGGCGCGTTCCGGGGTCTGCACGCCAACATCATCCCGTACGACAAGCAACCGGCACCGCTACCTCCGGACAAACCCCGGTCGGAGTTATGGTGACTCGCCACCGCTTGGCCGCCCGCCGTACGGGGAATTGTCCGGAACCGGGCGTTTGGTTCCGGGAATCCCCCGGGCACGACCGACCCCTCGGCGGAAAGGTCAAGCGGTCCTACGGGAAACATCACCGCGGTGGTGTATGGCGCAATGCACCCCGTGCCTGTCACTCTGGCACCGAGTGCCAACCACGATTCGGTCACTGGCGCGCCGCCCCACCACGGCGGAGCGCCGATCGCAGAACTGAAGGAGCCGTCGCATGTCCGATTTCGTACCCGGGCTTGAGGGAGTCGTCGCGTTCGAGAGCGAGATCGCCGAACCCGACCGTGAAGGCGGCGCCCTGCGGTACCGCGGTGTCGACATCGACGACCTGGTCGGCCACGTCTCCTTCGGCCACGTCTGGGGCCTGCTGGTGGACGGCAAGTTCAACCCCGGCCTGCCGGCCGCCGAGCCCTTCCCGATCCCGGTGCACTCCGGCGACATCCGGGTCGACGTCCAGTCCGCGCTCGCCATGCTCGCCCCGGTCTGGGGCCTCAAGCCGCTGCTCGACATCTCCGCCGAGCAGGCCCGCGACGACCTCGCCCGGGCCGCCGTGATGGCGCTGTCCTACGTCGCCCAGTCCGCCCGCGGCCAGGGCCTGCCGATGGTCCCGCAGAGCGAGATCGACAAGGCCGAGACGGTCGTCGAGCGGTTCATGATCCGCTGGCGCGGCGAGCCGGACCCGAAGCACGTCAAGGCCGTCGACGCCTACTGGACCTCGGCCGCCGAGCACGGCATGAACGCCTCCACCTTCACCGCCCGGGTCATCGCCTCCACCGGCGCCGACGTCGCGGCCGCGCTCTCCGGCGCGGTCGGCGCGATGTCCGGCCCGCTGCACGGCGGCGCCCCCTCCCGCGTGCTCGGCATGATCGAGGAGATCGAGCGCACCGGCGACGCCGTCAAGTGGGTCAGGAACGCGCTGGACAAGGGCGAGCGCCTGATGGGCTTCGGGCACCGCGTCTACCGCGCCGAGGACCCGCGCGCCCGGGTGCTGCGCCGCACCGCCAAGGAGCTCGGCGCGCCGCGCTTCGAGGTCGCCGAGGCGCTGGAGAAGGCCGCGCTGGAGGAGCTGCACGCCCGCCGCCCCGACCGGGTGCTCGCCACCAACGTCGAGTTCTGGGCCGCGATCATGCTGGACTTCGCCGAGGTCCCGGCGCACATGTTCACCTCGATGTTCACCTGCGCGCGCACCGCGGGCTGGTCGGCGCACATCCTCGAGCAGAAGCGCACCGGTCGCCTCGTGCGCCCCTCCGCGCGCTACATCGGCCCCGGCCCGCGCCGACCCGAGGAGATCGAGGGCTGGGACGCCATCGCGCACTGAGCGCGCTGAGCGCACTGGGCTTCCGCTCCTGAAACGCCCTCTGACCAGCGGGTCCGGCTCCGGCCGGGCCCGCTGTCGGCGTCCGGCGGCAGCCGAGATCACAGTCTCAGCGGGCGGACGACCGTACCCCGGACGGGCCCTTGGCCGGTAGGCTGCGCGCGTGGCTCAGATCCAGATCCCCGCTGACATCAAGCCCGCAGACGGCCGTTTCGGCTGCGGACCGTCCAAGGTGCGCCCCGAGGCCCTGAGTGCCCTCGCCGCCACCCAGACCTCGCTGCTCGGCACCTCGCACCGCCAGGCCCCGGTCAAGAACCTGGTCAAGCGCGTGCGCGAGGGCGTGAGCAGCCTCTTCTCGCTGCCGGAGGGCTACGAAGTCGTCCTCGGCAACGGCGGCTCCACCGCCTTCTGGGACATCGCCGCCTTCGGCCTGGTGCGGGAGAAGTCCCAGCACCTGGACTTCGGCGAGTTCTCCTCGAAGTTCGCCTCCTCGGTCAAGGCCGCCCCGTGGCTGGCCGAGCCGACCGTGATCAAGACCGCCCCGGGCACCCACCCGCTGCCGGTCGCCGAGGCGGGCGTGGACGTCTACGGCCTCACCCACAACGAGACCTCGACCGGCGTCGCGATGCCGATCCGGCGCCCGGCCGGCGCCGACGAGGGCTCGCTGGTGCTGGTGGACGCCACCTCGGGCGCCGGCGGCCTGCCGGTCGACATCACCGAGACCGACGTCTACTACTTCGCCCCGCAGAAGTCCTTCGCCTCCGAGGGCGGCCTGTGGCTGGCCGCCTTCTCCCCGGCCGCCCTGGAGCGCGCCGCCGAGATCGCCGGCTCCGGCCGGTACATCCCGCCGTTCTTCTCGCTGCCGACGGCCATCGACAACTCGTCGAAGGACCAGACGTACAACACCCCGTCGATCGCCACCCTGTTCCTGCTGGCCGACCAGCTGGAGTGGCTGAACGGCAACGGCGGGCTGGACTGGGCCGTCGCCCGTACGGCCGATTCCTCGTCCCGGCTGTACGCCTGGGCCGAGAAGTCCTCCTTCGCCAACCCGTTCGTGGCGAACCCGGCCGAGCGCTCCCAGGTGGTCGGCACCATCGACTTCGACGAGTCGGTGGACGCCGCCGCGGTCGCCAAGGCACTGCGTGCCAACGGCATCGTGGACACCGAGCCGTACCGCAAGCTGGGCCGCAACCAGTTGCGCATCGCGATGTTCCCGGCGATCGACCCGGCGGACGTCGAGGCGCTCACCCGGTGCATCGACTACGTGGTCGAGCAGCTCTGACCTCGCGCGAACGGCCAGCCGAACGCAGCTGAGCACAGCTGAGGGCCACCGCCTGCGGGCGGTGGCCCTTGCGTCTGCCCGGCCTTACCGGTTGACCAGTGAGCTGATCAGCACGACGACCAGCAGCAGCACCAGGGTGCCGGAGACGATGCGCATACGAGTCTTGGGATCCACGGTCAACGAGCGTACCTCCGGCTCACACCGTCCCGGATCGGAGGGCCTCAGCTCCAGTCGGCCAGCGCCCAGGAGCGCAGCGACTCGTAGTGGGCGAAGCCGCCGTCCAGGTCGCTCTTCATCAGGTGCAGCTCGGCGGCCTCCCACTCCGGCCCCCGGTAGTCCGCCAGCGCCGCCGCCAGCGCCTCCAGCTCGGCCGCCGCGACCCGCTGGACGGCCCGCCGGTGGCCGTGGTGGGAGCCGGCCCGGGCCAGGGTGAGGTGCGGGTGGAAGCCGAAGGCGTCGGTCTCCCCGGTCAGGTCTGCGGTGGCCTCGGCGACGGACTCGGCGAGCCGGCGCAACGCCCACGTCTGCCCCTCGATCCCGACCCAGAGCACCCGGTCGCCGAACCGGCCGGCGCCCGCGATCCGCAGCCGGTGCACCGGGTGCACCTCGGCGACGGCGGCCAGGCCGGCCTCCAGCTCGGGCAGCCGCTCGGGCTGCACCTGACCGAGGAAGGCCAGCGTGAGGTGCCAGCCCTCGACGGTGGTCCAGCGCAGCCGGTCCGCCCCGGGCAGCCCGCGCACCGGCGCGACCGCGTCGGAGAGTCCCTGCAACGCCGCGACCGGCGGGAGCACCGCCACGAACAACCTCATGAGCCAATCTTCCCGCGATCGGCCGTTTGGGGTAGAACGGATCTCCATGAAGATCCGCACCGGGGGCCTCGCGGACGTCCCCGACATCCTGTCCATGCTCGACGGCGCCATCACCTGGCTGACCGCCCAGGGGCGCACCGGCCAGTGGGGCGACCAGCCGTTCTCCACCAACCCGGCCCGGGTGGAGCACATCGAGCAGTACGCCGCCGAGCCGTTCCTGATCCGCCTCGCGGTGGACGACGAGGGCCGCACGGTCGGCTGCTGCGTGCTGGCCGAGGAGCCCGGCAAGTACATCCCCCTGGTGGACGAGCGCGAACTCTACGTCCGCCACCTGGTCACCGACCGCAGCCGCAAGGGCTCCGGCATCGGTGCCGCGCTGATCGCCGACGCGATCGAGGAGGCCCGCCGGCGCGGCATCGGCCTGCTGCGGGTGGACTGCTACGCCGGCGCCGACCGCAAGCTGGTCGGCCAGTACCGGGCGCTCGGCTTCACCGAGACCGTGGGCTTCGAGGTCGAGCAGCCGACCGGCATCTGGCCCGGCCAGGTGCTCGAGATCCGGCTCTGACGAACGCCGGGAAACCCCGGAAGCCGCAGGCCTCCGGGGTTTCCTGACGTATCATCAGCAGGCGGGGACGAGCTCGGACTTGCCCCTCGGAGCGGTGCGCGGCACGACGGCCACCACCCGCCCGCCGCGGCCGGGGTGCAGGTCGAACCGCACCCGCAGGTCCGCGCTGCGCGCCAGCACCAGGCCGACCGCGGCGGCCGCCAGCGCGGACACCACGCCGCAGGCCAGCAGGCCCGGCCGGGGTCCGTACGAGGCGGTGACCCAGCCGACGACCGGGGCGCCGATCGGCGTGCCGCCGGTGAAGACCAGCACCAGCAGGCCCATCACCCGACCGCGCACCTCGGGGTCGGTGGCCAGCTGCAGGGCGGAGTTGACCGAGGTGTTGAAGCTCAGCCCGAACACCCCGATCAGCGTCAGCAGCAGCGCGAAGGTCCAGTAGTCGGGCGCGAAGGCCGCGACCACCTCGAGCGTGCCGAAGGCCAGCGCCGCGCCGACCAGCCGGCGCAGCCGGGGCGCGCCCCGGCGGGCGGCGAGCAGCGCACCGGCCAGCGAGCCGACCGCCATCGCGGTGTTCAGCAGGCCGTACTGCCCGGCGCCCACCTTGAAGGTGTCGTACGCGAAGCCGGACAGCAGCGTCGGGAAGTTGAACCCGAAGGTGCCGATGAACCCGGCCAGCACCATCGGCCAGAGCAGCTCGGGCCGCTCCTTCACGTACCGCAGGCCCTCGCGCAGCTGGCCCTTCTCGCGGGCGATCGGCTCGGTCGGGCGCAGTTCGCCCTCCCGCATGGCGAGCAGCCCGCCGATCACGGCGGCGAAGGACAGCGCGTTGACGGCGAACGCCCAGCCGCTGCCGACCGCGGCGATCAGCAGGCCCGCGACGGCGGGGCCGACCAGGCGGGCGGTCTGGAAGTTGGCGGCGTTCAGGCTGACGGCGTTGGCGAGGTCCTTGGGCCCGACCATCTCGGAGACGAAGGCCTGCCGGGTCGGGTTGTCGACCACGGTGACCAGGCCGAGCAGCAGCGCGAAGGCGTACACGTAGTACGGCGTCACGACGTCGCCGACGGTCAGGGCGGCCAGGCCCGCGGCGAGCAGGCCCATGGTGCCCTGGGTGTAGATCAGCAGCCGGCGCTTGGGCATCCGGTCGGCGAGCACTCCGCCGAACAGGCCGAGCAGCAGCATCGGCAGGAACTGCATGGCGGTGGTGATGCCGACCGCGAGCGGGCTGCCGGTGAGGCTCAGCACCAGCCAGTCCTGGGCGATCCGCTGCATCCAGGTGCCGGTGTTGGACACCACCTGGCCGGCGAAGTAGTAGCGGTAGTTGCGAACGCGCAGGGAGGAGAACATCCCCCGGGGGCGGGTGAACTCGGCGCCGGTCGGGGATGGGAGGGGCCGAGCGATGGAGGTCCCCCCGGCCGGAGGCTGGGGGATCGTCGCCGAAAGGGTGGTGGCGGGCGACGGGCGGGACGAATGGGTTCGGCCCTGAGCGGCGGAGTCCGCCGCGGTGCGTTCGTCGGGGTCGTCGTCGCCGCTGCCGGGCAGTCCGCTGGGGGCGGGGGCCTGGGCGTCGGCGGCCGCGGTGCTCTCCGCGGCGGGGTCGGTGGTCGGGTCGTCGGTACGGATGGCGGCGCTGGCTGCGGCCGGCGGTGTCACGGGTGTCTCCCCTCGTGCGCGACGGCCCTGGCGGGGGCCGTCGCGCTCCTGGTCACTGTGGTCGGTCCTGCGGTGATGCGGGCTCCTTCTTCTCCCGGTCGGCTGGGCCGGGTTCGGTGTGCCTAGAGGTGTGCGAGCTTGTAGAGCACGGGCGCGGCCTCTCGGAGGACGGCCCACTCCTCGTCGTCGAGCCCCTGGGCGAGCTCGGCGAGCCAGACGTTTCGGCGCCGACGGCTCTCCGCGAGGATCGCCTCGGCCTGCTCGGTGCTGCTGACGACCACCTGTCGGCGGTCCTCGGGGTGCGGCTCGCGCCGCACCAGCCCCTTCTCCTCCAGCATCGCGACGATCCTGGTCATCGAAGGAGGCTGCACGTGCTCCTTCCGGGCGAGCTCACCCGGCGTCGCCTTCCCGCACCGGGCGAGGGTGCCCAGCACCCCCATCTCGGTGGGACTGAGCGACTCCTCCACCCGCTGGTGCTTGAGTCGTCGGGAGAGGCGCATCGTGGACGACCGCAGCTGTGAGATCGCTGCGAGGTCCTGCTCGGACATCTCGGGCATCTCTTTAGCTTACGTCATTACTCTCGCTAAGGAAAAACGGGTTCCGCCGTGCCGGAAGATCGGCCCGGTGCCATATTGGTCATGGGTGATCGTTCTCCCGACTCCCGGAAGGGCCGACCAGACATGTCCGATCTCGCCGCCGAGCAGTCCGGGCCGTACGTGCCGTACCCGCCGCCCCCGCCGTTCGAGCCGTCCACAACGCCCGGGCAGTCCCCGCGGGGCGACACCGGCTTCGCCCGGCTCGCCATGGTCACCATCGACTGCGCCGACCCGGTCGCGCTGGCCTCGTTCTACGGCGAGCTGCTGGGCTGGGAGACCCGGCACGTGGACGAGAACTTCGCGATCCTGGACAACCCGGAGGGCGGCAGCCCGCTGGGCTTCGGGCGGGTGGCGGGCTACCGGCCGGAGCCGTGGACCGAGCCGGACGGCAGCAAGCACTTCCACCTCGACTTCTACGTGGACGACCTGGAGGAGTCCACCGCGAAGGCCCTCGCGCTCGGCGCGACCGAGGCCGGCTACCAGCACGGCCGCACCCTCAAGGTGCTGATCGATCCGGCCGGCCACCCGTTCGGGCTCGCTCCACTGGAGTAACCCACAAACGGCCCTGGTGACGGTGCGCAGGCGGTGTCAGGGCTTGGTGCCAAGATCATGCAGACCGCGTAAAGGTCCAGCCTGACCTGGGATTTCACGAAAACCGCGAACCTTGTGCGACTGGCGGGTAATGGCTACTGTCCCCGTTGTCAGGGGCACCACACGCCAGGTCTCCTCTCGGCGGACCCGTTCCGTGCCCTTTTCCCGCACGCTCTCCGCACATCCGCGCCGGCCGTCCGGCCCGCCGCCTCCGCCCGAGCCCTGGCGCCCGCAACCCCTCGTCCAGGGAGCTCAATTGGGTGAGATCCACCATGCCGACCACGGCTGGGTGACGCCGGCGGTCTCGTACTTCGTCGCCTGCCTCGGCGCCTTCGTCGCCCTGCGCAGCGCCCGCTGGGCACTCGTCTCACAGGGCCGCAGCCGGGTCGCCTGGCTGCTCTTCGCCTCGACCTCGCTCGGTGCCGGCATCTGGTCCATGCACTTCATCGCGATGCTCGGCTTCTCGGTCAGCGGCGTCGAGATCAGCTACCAGCCGGGGCTGACCGTGCTCAGCCTGCTGGTCGCCGTCGCCGTGGTGGGCGTCGGGCTGTTCACCGTCGGGTACTGGCGCAGCCATCCCGTGCTGGCCCTGCTGGTCGGCGGGCTGACCACCGGTCTCGGGGTCGCGGCGATGCACTACCTGGGCATGGCCGCGATGGTCCTGCCCGGCCACCTCGGCTACGACCACGTCACGGTGGGCCTGTCGATCGGCATCGCGGTGTTCGCGGCGACGGCCGCGCTCTGGGCCGCGCTGAACATCCGGGGCACCCTCGCCGTACTGGCGGCGGCGCCGGTGATGGGCGTGGCCGTCTGCGCGATGCACTACACCGGGATGGCGGCGCTGTCGGTCCGGCTGGACCCCTCGCGCTCCACCCAGGGCGGCGTGATGGCGCTGCAGTTCATCTTCCCGCTCGGCGTCGGGCTGGGCTGCTACGTCTTCTTCGGTTCGCTGGCCTTCGCCGTCTCGCCGAGCAAGGCCGCCACGAAGCCGCTGCTGGCCGGCCCGGCGGCGCCGCTGCCGCCGCGCACGCCGCGGGTCCCCCCGCAGCAGCGGCGGTTGCTGGGCGAGGCGCGCGCCCGGCGCTGAACTCCGGGCAGCACGAAGACGTCCGGCCGGGTCCCCCACCCCGGCCGGACGTCTTCGCGTGGGGAGCTACTCGGGCTTGCCGAGCAGCCCGGTCAGGTGCTCCGGCGTGGCCACCGGGCAGACCTTGTGCACGAAGTCCCGCCGCAGCGCGTGGTAGGGCTCGCCCGTCCGGTAGAAGTTGGCGTGCATCCGGCGCAGTTCCTCCGCCCGGTACTCGGCCAGCGGCTTCGCCTCCTCGTCCTCGGCGCGGCGGCGCTTCTTGTCCACCAGCCGTCCGGTGAGCTCGGGCGAGTCGGCCAGCCGGGCGGCCTCCCGGGCCACCCAGCGGCGGAAGTCGGCCGCGTCCCCGCCGACCGTGCGGTCCACCAGGCCGATCCGGCGGGCGTGTTGGGCTCCGACCGGCAGCGCCTCGGTGGTGAGCCGCTCGGCCTGTTCGGCGCCGACCCGGGCCGGCAGGGTGTACGTCCAGTACTCGGAGCCGTACAGGCCCATCAGCCGGTAGTGCGGGTTGAGCACGGCCGAGTCCCGGCACCACACCTCGTCGGCGGCGAGCGCCAGCATCAGGCCGCCGGCCGCCGCGTTCCCGGCCAGCGCGGCGACGGTCAGCTTGTCGCTCGTGGTCAGGACCGCCTCGACCAGGTCGTCCATCGCGTTGATGTTCTCCCAGGACTCCAGCGCCGGGAAGGCCGAGCCCTCGATGACGTTGAGGTGGATCCCGTTGGAGTAGAAGTCCCGGGGCGCGCCCAGCACCAGCACCGAGGTGGGCCGCTCGGCGGCCGTACGGTAGGCGGCCAGCAGCCGGCGGCACTGCTCGGTGCTCATCGCCCCGCCGGGGTAGGCGAACTCCAGGAAGCCGACGTCGCCCTCCTCCCGGTAGCGCAGCTCCGACCAGGTTTCGCGGCGGGCGGCCTGCGCCGGGGTCACCGGCACCTCGCGGACCCGGTGCAGCTCGTCGGCGAGCACCGTCGCGGCCGGCAGCTTGAAGGTGACCGGCCCGCCGGGGGTGCGGCGCGGGCGCAGCTGCGGGATCCAGACCGCGCCGTCCACGGTGGCCCGGCAGATCGCGCCGTCCCGGGTGGCGAGGACGGCTCCGGGCTCCGGTCCGCGCAGCTCGTCCTCGGGGTGGCCGCCGTGCAGGAAGAACTCGCGCCCGTACAGCTCGTCCAGCACGCCGGGCTGGGAGTCGGCGGCGCGCAGCTTGCGCAGCACGGTGGCGGTGTCGTCCTGCTGCCAGTCGATCCGGCGCACCTCCTGCTTGAGGAACGGCCGCAGCTCGCCGCGCACGTCGGGTCGGGCGTAGTCGAGCGGCTCGGGGGTGAACAGCCCGCCCTCGTAGCGCTGGACGGCCAGCAGGACGGCTTCGACGGCGGCGTCCGCGACCTCGCCGCGGTACAGCTCGCTCTTGCCGCAGTCCGGCACGGCGAACTCGACGGACGCCCAGATGTCACCGGCGTCCATCTCCTCGACGGCCTGCAGCACGGTGACGCCCCAGCGCCGGGCGTCCTCGGTGATCGCCCAGTCGAGCGAGGAGGGGCCGCGGTCACCCTTGGGGCCCGGGTGCACGATCAGCACCGTCCGGGTGGACCAGATGTCCGCCGGGACGGCCCGGGTGAGCATCGGGCAGATGATCAGATCCGGGTCGACGCGGGCCACCGCGTCCCTCATCTGCTCGTCGCCGAGCGCGAGTTGGACGGCGACCTGGTGGCCGCGCTCGCGCAGCTCGGTGTGGACGCGCTGGGTCAGGCTGTTGAACGCGGTGGCGATCAGGAGAATGCGCACAGGGGGCCTCCGGGCAGGGGACTGCGGGTCGCGCGGAGGCGATGAAACCAGGGCATGGACACGTAATGGTTACGGTTCGCGCCCCGGCGCCCGACCCTCACGCACCCCCCACACGCTTTCGCCGGATCTCCCCAGCCCCTCCCCGCAGTCGGACCAGGGCTCGTCAGACAAGCCCTAACGCGGGAACGCCCGGCGGGCCCGCCAGGTGGTGTGCTCGCGGGAGACCGCGTCCTCCGCCTCGGCGGCCAGCCGGGCCCAGCGCGCCTCCGCGTCCGGCGCCTTGAGATCGAGGTCGGAGAGCTGGTTGCCGACGTTCTCCAGCTCGCGCGCGGCCAGCTGGTAGGCGGCGGCCAGCGGGCGCAACTGCTTGAGCTGCGTCCAGGCGATGATCGCGGCCGCCGCGGCCGAGCTGGCGCCGAAGATGTGCACCTCCAGGGCGCCGGTGGCCTGGGCGATCGCCGCCGCCGCGCCGATGATGATCAGCGTCGCGATGCCGAGCCCCCAGGAGACCGACTGGGACTCGCAGGACTCGGCCCGGGAGCGGTACCAGGTGCGCTGGCCCTCGACCCGGGTGCGCAGGTAGAGGGTGCGCCGGGCGGTCAGGCTGTCGGCCCGGGCACGTCGCATCTCCTCGGTGATCTCCGGGACGCTGCCGGGCGGCACGATCTCCGGGTCCTCGAAGGCCCGCAGCACGTCCTCGACCTGCAGCAGGTAGCCGCGGTCGGCGTCCGCCGACTCGGCCTCGCCGTCGAAGGGCCGGGCCCGGACGCTGTACTTCCAGGCCAGCGTCTTGACCGACTCGGCGGCCGCCCGGGCCTCGTACCACCGGCCCTGCGGGTTGCTGCGGCGCAGCCGGGACCAGAAGTAGCCGGCGATCAGGAAGGCCGCCACCGAGAACAGTGGCTTGATGTCGCTGTCGCCCTTGTGGTCCGGGCCCGGGAGCGACCCGATCAGCGCGGCGACCACCAGCATCGCGATCAGTCCGCGGTGCCAGCGGAGCGTCTCGCGCTGTCCGTCCAGCGAGGCCCGGTCCGCCCGCCAGAACAACTCCGGCAGCAGTCGCGCCTCGACTCCCCCGGGCGGATCCTGTTGCACCATCGGTCGAGTCCCCTCCCCGTCTCCGTCTAGGCAGTATGCCCGCCGCCAACTGGCCTACACAGTCGCCTTTTTGACACTTTCCGACCGCGTCCGATTGCTCCGTCGCCCGCGTAACCTATATAAACGGTTACATGCCGCTGCACTGGAAGCTCGTCATCGACTGCGCCGACCCGCACCGCCAGGCCGCCTTCTGGGGCGCCGCCCTCGACTACGCCGTCGAGGACCACAGCACGCTGATCACCCGCCTCCTGGCCGCCGGCGCGACCACCCCGGACGCCCTCACCGAGGTCGACGGCCACTCCGCCTGGCGCACCCTGGCGGCCGTCCGCCACCCCGAGGACCCGTACGACCCGGCCTCGGACACCGGCCTGGGCCGCCGCATCCTCTTCCAGGCCGTCCCCGAGGCCAAGCAGCAGCCCAAGAACCGCCTCCACCTGGACGTCCACCCCGGGCCGGGCGAGCGCGCGGCCACCGTCACCCGCCTCGAAGTCCTCGGCGCCACCGTCCTGCACGAGGTCAGGGAGCCGGCCGGGGAGTGGACCGTCATGCGGGACCCGGAGGGCAACGAGTTCTGCGTCCACTGACCCGGCCCACCGAGTACGCCGAAGGGCCCTCCCCACGGCGCGGGGAGGGCCCTTCGGGGCGGTCCGGGTCAGAGCAGGCCGAACGCCGGCATCAGGTAGTAGAAGGTGAAAACTCCGGCGACCGCGTACATCGCGACCGGCACCTCACGTCCCCGGCCAGCGGCAACGCGGAGGACGCAGAAGGTGATGAACCCGATACCCAAGCCGTTGGTGATCGAGTAGGTGAACGGCATCATCACGATGGTCAGGAAGGCCGGGATCGCGATGGTGTAGTCCGCCCAGTCGATCTCCTTGATCGAGTTGGCCAGGATCAGGAAGCCGACCGTGACCAGGGCCGGGGTGGCGGCCTGGGCGGGGACCATGGTGGCCAGCGGGGTGAGGAAGAGCGCCACCACGAAGAGGAGGCCGGTGACGATCGAGGCGAAGCCGGTGCGGGCGCCCTCGCCGACGCCGGCGGTGGACTCGACGAAGCAGGTGTTGGCGGAGGCGGAGGCGGCGCCGCCGGCCGCGGTGGCGATGCCGTCGACCATCAGGATCCGGTTGATGCCCGGCAGGTCGCCCTTCTCGTCCAGCAGGTGGGCCTCGTCGGCGACGCCGAGGATGGTGCCCATCGCGTCGAAGAAGCAGGACATCAGCACGGTGAAGACGAACAGCACGCCGGTCAGCACGCCGACCTTCTCGAAGCCGCCGAACAGGCTGACCTTGCCGACCAGCCCGAAGTCCGGGGCGGCCACCGGGTTGCCGGGCCAGGTGGGGACGGTGAGGCCCCACTTGAGCGCCGGGACGTCGGCGACCTCGTCGATCACCACGGCGAGCACGGTGGAGGCCGCGATGCTGATCAGGATCGCGCCGGGCACCCTGCGGATCACCAGGATCAGCGTCAGCACCAGGCCGAACACGAAGACCAGCACCGGGAAGCCGAGCAGGTGCCCGTTCCCGCCGAGCTGCAGCGGGACGGTGGTGTGGGCGACGTCCGGGATGCGGCTGACGAAGCCGGAGTCGACCAGGCCGACCAGGCTGATGAACAGGCCGATGCCGATCGCGATGGCCTTGCGCAGCCCGAGCGGCACCGCGTTCATGACCCGCTCGCGCAGACCGGTGGCGACCAGCAGCATGATCGCGAAGCCGGCCAGCACCACCATGCCCATGGCGTCCGGCCAGGTCATCTTGGGTGCGAGCTGCAGCGCCACGATGGTGTTGACGCCGAGGCCGGCCGCCAGGCCGATCGGCACATTGCCGATCACGCCCATCAGCAGGGTGGTGAGACCCGCGGTCAGGGCGGTGGCGGTGACCAGCTGGGCGCTGTCCAGGTGGGCTCCCGTCATGTCCGTGGCGCTGGCCAGGATGATCGGGTTCAGCACCAGGATGTACGCCATGGTGAAGAAGGTGGCGACACCGCCGCGGATCTCGCGCGGCAGGGTGGAGCCGCGCTCACTGATCCGGAAGTAGCGGTCCAGGGCGCCGGCGGGGGGCATCGGTGCGGGGGCCGCGGGTTCGGGCGACTCGGTGGTCGGCTGGACCACAGGCATTCGTGCGTCCTCTGTGGGGGAGCTGAGGAGGGGGAACGCCCGTGGCGACGGTGACCGGGCGTGGACCTTCAAGTATGGTTTCCGCATCGCACACGCGCTATCTTCGCGCGTAGAGCCCGGCCGGCGTCGGCAGTGCCCCCACCACGACCCCGGAGCCTCCCGCGCACCGTACGCTTGGCCCCATGCCCAAGACGCCGCTGCACCCCTCGCCCCCTCCGCTGGAGGCCAATGACGTCGCCATCGTCGGCGGCGGCACGGTGCTGTGGTTCGTCGCCTTCCTCGCCCTGCTCCCCTTCCAGGGCACCCTCTCCGACCACGGCCACGGCACCTGGCCCTGGATCTGCCTCTCCGGCGGCCTGCTCGGCCTGATCGGCCTCTGGTACTGCCGCGCCCGGCGGGACGCGATCGCCCGCAGCCGCGCCGCCGAGGCGGCCGCGCGGGAGGCGGAGAACGACGGCGCGGACAACGGCGCGGGCCCGGCCACCCAGTCGGACTGAATGGTCCTTTAGTAGCACGCATCGGACAAAAGGCACCCGTAGAGTCGGTGCCATGACGCAGCCTGCCCAGCCCGCGGAAGAGCAGCCGAGCGACGCGGCCCGCCCCGACGGAGCGCACCCGCTCGGACTGCTGCCCGGCCGGCGCGGCGGCCTGACCGCCGCCGAGGTGGCCGAACGCGTCGCGAACGGGCAGGTCAACGACGTCCCGGTGCGCTCCAGCCGGTCCGCCAAGGAGATCGTCCGGGCCAACGTCTTCACCCGGTTCAACGCCATCATCGGCATCATGTTCGGGATCATCCTGATCGTCGGCCCCCTCCAGGACGGCCTGTTCGGCCTGGTCATCGTGGCCAACACGGCGATCGGCATCCTCCAGGAGCTGCGCGCCAAGAAGACCCTGGACAGCCTGGCACTGATCGGCGAGGCCCGTCCGCAGGTCCGCCGGGACGGCAGCGTCCAGCAGATCACCGTCTCCGGGATCGTCCTCGACGACACCGTGCTGCTCGGCATCGGCGACAAGGTGATCGTGGACGGCGAGGTCACCGAGGCGGACGGCCTGGAGATCGACGAGTCGCTGCTCACCGGCGAGCCCGACCCCGTCCTCAAGCAGCCCGGCGACCAGGTGATGTCCGGCAGTTTCGTGGTGGCCGGCGCGGGCGCCTTCACCGCCACCAGGGTCGGCCGCGAGGCCTACGCGGCCCAGCTGGCCGAGGAGGCCAGCAAGTTCACCCTGGTGAAGTCGGAGCTGCGCAGCGGCATCAACAGCATCCTGCGGTTCATCACCTACCTGCTGATCCCCACCGCCCTCGGTCTGATCGTCAGCCAGCTGGCCGTCGAGGGCCGCGACTGGCGCGAGGCCGTGCGCCGGATGGTCGCCGGCATCGTGCCGATGGTCCCCGAGGGCCTGGTGCTGCTGACCTCGGTCGCCTTCGCGATCGGCGTGATCCGGCTGGGCCGCAGGCAGTGCCTGGTCCAGGAGCTCCCGGCGATCGAGGGCCTGGCCCGGGTGGACACCGTCTGCCTGGACAAGACCGGCACCCTCACCGAGGGCGGCATGGACGTGATCGACCTGCGGATGATCTCCGACGACGAGCCCGCCCCGGTCGACAAGGACACCATCCAGCAGGCGCTCGCCGTGATGGCCGGCGCCGACGCCCGCCCCAACCCGTCCATGCAGGCCGTGATCGACGCCTACGGGCGCGGCGAGGGCGCGGGCCCGGGCGGCAACGGCTGGCGGGTGATCGAGGCGATGCCCTTCTCCTCCGCCCGCAAGTGGAGCGGCGTGCAGCTGCTGGAGCCCCAGGGCGGTGAGGCCAGCTGGCTGCTCGGCGCCCCGGACGTGCTGCTGCCCGCCGGGCACCCGGCGCTCGCCGAGGTGGACGAGCTGGGCACCCGGGGCCTGCGGGTGCTGCTGCTCGGCCGCACGCCCGTCCCGCTGGACTCCCCCGACCCGGCTTCCGGCCTCGTCCCGCTGGCCCTGGTGGTGCTGCAGCAGCGGCTGCGCTCGGACGCCGCCGAGACCCTGCGCTACTTCGAGGGGCAGGACGTCCGGGCCAAGGTGATCTCCGGCGACGCGGCCGTCTCGGTCGGCGCGGTCGCCGGGCACCTCGGGCTGCCCGGCGCGGACCACCCGCTGGACGCCCGCACCCTGCCCGAGGACCCGCAGCGGCTCGCCGAGACCGCCGACCGGACCAGCGTCTTCGGCCGGGTCACCCCGCAGCAGAAGCGCCTGCTGGTCGGCGCGCTGCAGTCGCGCGGCCACACCGTGGCGATGACCGGCGACGGCGTCAACGACGTGCTCGCGCTCAAGGACGCCGACATCGGCGTGGCGATGGGCACCGGTTCGGACGCCACCAAGGCCGTCGCCCAGATCGTGCTGCTCAACGACTCCTTCGCGACCCTGCCCTCGGTGGTCGCCGAGGGCCGCCGGGTGATCGGCAACATCGAGCGGGTGGCCGGACTGTTCCTGGTCAAGACGGTGTACTCGGTCCTGCTGGCGCTGCTGGTGATCTTCACCCACTCGCCGTACCCGTTCCTGCCCCGGCACTCCACCGTGCTGTCCACCCTCACCATCGGCGTGCCGGCCTTCTTCCTCGCCCTCGCCCCCAACAACGAGCGCGCCCGCACCGGCTTCGTGAAGCGGGTGCTGCGGCTGGCGGTCCCCGGTGGCGCCATCGCCGGCACCGGCACCTTCGTCGCCTACTCGCTCGCCCGGGCCGACCACGCGACCGACCTCAAGGCCGACACCAGCGTGGCCACCCTGACGCTGTTCCTGATCGCCATCTGGGTGCTCGCCCTCGTCGCCCGCCCGTACAACTGGTGGCGGCTGCTGCTGATCGGCACCATGGGCCTCGCCTTCGCGCTGGTGCTGCTGATCCCCCCGCTGTCCGACTTCTTCCAGCTCCGCCTGGTCGGCCTGCGCGATCCCTGGATCGGCGTCGGCATCGCCGTGATCTGCAGCATCGCCCTGGAACTCGCCTGGCGCTGGATGAAGCGCCGCGGACTGGAATGACGCCCCCCAGGGCCTGTCCGGCCCCATGGCGTGTCTGACGATTCTCGCCGCGCGCTGATCCGACGCGAATCGTCAGACACGCCCTAGCATCTCCCCGAGAGGGGGTGCCGAATGGCGCGCAAGGGTGGGGAACTGGAGGCGTTCATCGCCTTCCTGGGCGGACTGCTGGCGGCCGGACTGGTGGCGCTGGCGATGGCGGGCGTCGGCCTGGCGGCCAGGCCGACACCCGCGGTGAAGACGGCGGCGCTGGTGACGCTCGGGGCGGTCTGGCTGACCGTCACCACCACCGTCTACCTGCGGCTCAAGCCCAGGAGCTGAACTCAGCCCTCGAAGTCCCGAGCTGCGGACAGCTCGTACGCCCGGTCCGGCTCGCTGAGCGCGGCCAGCACCTCGAAGCGCCGGTGCCACTGCCCGACCGACCAGGCGAGCCCGGCCGCCAGGCCCTCCGGGGTGGCCGCGTGCAGCAGCCCGGGCACCGGCGGGACCTCGAACTCGTCGTCCTCGTCGGCGGCTTCGGCCAACTCCGGGTCGTACGGCGGCTCCGGGGCGTCCGCCTCGTGGTCCCACCGCCAGTCGACCGCGGCCTCGCCGCCGTCCGGGCCGACCACCAGCAGCTCCTCGTGCTCCTCGTAGGCGACCGGGCAGCCGGGCAGCAACTCCCGCACCACGGCCGGGACGCGGTGCAGCACGCCTTCGGAGAGCACCCGTCCGCCGGCCACCTCGCTGGCCAGCGACACGTGCAGCCGCTCGGCGAGGTCCGCGGCGAGCGCCGGGGCGACCGGCAACAGCGGGTACGGGTGCAGCAGTTGGACCAAATCGGGGGCGTCCGCGACGACCGCCTCGGTGGCGTCCACCACCACCGTGTGGGCCGGGCGGCGCCCGGTGGCCGGGTCCAGCGGCGGCAACGCCCGTACCACATCCAGCGGCTCGATCCGCTCGCGCTCCACCCGGGCCAACGCGCTGTGGATCCCGTGCAGTTGACGGTGTCCGACCTCGGCGTCCGGGTCGGTGAGCCGGTCCAGCAGCTCGTCCGGCCCGTGCACCTCGGCGAGCAGCGCGGCCAGCGTGGTGCGCACCCCGAGCGCGTGCAGGAACTGCTCGTCCAGGGTGGTGCGGGCCTCGTCGTACAGGCCGCGCAGCAGCGGGTCGGCTCCGGCGGCGCGCAGCCCGGCGGGCTCGCGGCCGGCCAGCACCGGGTGGTCGCGCAGCCACCAGGCGGTGTACGGCGGCAGGTCGGCGTAGGAGCCGTCCGGCAGCAGGGTGCGCACCGGGTTGACCACGGCGTCCCGGTACGGCGGGCGGGCGAGCGCGGCGAGCGCCTCCGGCCAGGCGTCGTCGTCCACCAGGTCGAGGTCCCGCACGGCCAGCAGTTCGGCGGCCACCGGCGGCACGCCGACCACATCGTCGGCGTGCAGCGCCTCCAGGGCGTCCTCGGCCCACTCGGCGAGCCCGTCCGGCGCCTCGTCCAGCAGCCCGGTGGGGTGGCCGCCGGCCGCCCGGTCGGCGGGCACGGTCGGGTCGAGCCGCTCCAGGTCGTCCGGGTCGAGCACCACGTCCTCGGCGCGCACCAGCACGAAGTCGGCCAGCACGCCGACGGCGGTGAGCACCTCGGGGCCCCAGCGCTCCAGCAGCTCGTCGTCCACCCAGCCGGCGTCCTCCTCCCGGGCGAGCGCGGCGAACGGGCTGCCGGGCAGCACCAGTTCGCCCGCCCGGGCGGGCTCGCCCTCGTCGTCCAGCAGCGCCAGCCGGGCCAGCCACGGGTGCTCACCGGCGGCCGGGGCGGCGGCCTTCACCAACGCCAGCACGGCGTCGGCCAGTTCGAGCGCGGCGTCCGGGTCGTCGTCGGCCAGCTCGTAGGAGCGGGCGACCGCCGCGCGCACCTCGGGGGTGTCCAGCACCCCGGCCGGGGTGGCGGTGCCGGCGCCCAGCTTGGCCAGCAGCGGGTGGGCGGCCTCGGGGTGGGCCAGCCGCAGGTCGAGCGTGGCGAGCGCCCCGGCCAGCGACTCGGGGTAGCCCGGGAAGGCCGCCCAGTCGGCGTCCTCGGAGGGCAGCAGCACCCGCCGCGGCCCGGTGACGGTCCGCCCGTCGGCGAGCGGCACGGGCAGCGCGCCGAGCGCCTCCGGGTCGGCCGCGCCGAGCGCCGCGTACAGGTTGCGCCACCAGGCCGGCTCGCGGTCCAGCCCGCCGAGCTGGTCCACCACCTCGGCCAGCGGCACCCGACGCACGTTCAGCACCCGCAGCTCGGTGCGGCGCTCCAGACCGGCCGGCAGCAGCCCGGGGAAGATCGGCGCGAGCGCGGCCACCACCGAGCCGTCCGCGCCCTCCAGCAGTGTCGCGTCCCGGGGCCGCAGCGCGGGCGTGCCCTCCTCGACGCCGCCCGGGTGCGGCAGGAACGGCGTGCCCGGCAGCCGGGACAGCACCGCCCCGCGCAGCGCGTTGTCCAGCGCGCCCTGCCCGAGCGGCCCGGGGACGAGCCCGAGCGAGCCGAGCGAGGCACCGCGGGCGCGCAGCAGGTCGGCGTAGCTGTCGGCGGCGCGCTCGGTGAGGAAGTCGGCGAGCGCACCCGGGGCGATGTGCCGGCGGGTGGAGTCCAGCGGGTAGGAGGCGATCAGCAGCGCGGGCAGGCCGATCGGCTCGTCGCTGGGGGTCGGCGCGTGCAGCACCGGCGCGATGGCGGGCCGCTGCGGGTTGCCGTCCTCCGCCACCGGGACGGCCCAGGTCACCGTCCAGTACGGGCGGGCGCGCTCCTCGGTGGGCCGGTCGGCGAGCAGCTCGGCGTCCAGCCGGCCGGAGGCGCCGACGGTCTGCCAGACCGTCCGCCGCAGCCGCCCTTCCGCGTCGTCGGTGACGGTCACCTCGGTGACGCCGTCCGGGCGCGGCTCGGCGGCGCTGCGGGTGAGCGTCCGGGTGCCCTCCGGGGTCTCCACCACGACCTCGGCCAGGCCCGGCAGGGTGAGCAGCAGGGCGTCGTCGATCCCGGCCAGCAGACGGCGGGTCAGGTCCTCGGCGGCGGCGTCCCGCAGTGGCAGCACCACCACGGTGTCGTAGCCCTCGGGCGCCGGGCCTTCGGCCGCGAACGGCAGCCGCAGCAGCGGCACGTGGCCGTCCCGGGCCCGCAGCTCGTCGGCCAGCGCGGGCTGCGCCGCGGCGAGCGCCCGGGCCTCGCCCAGCGACCAGCGCACCCCGCCCGCGGCGCCGAGCACGGCCGGCTCGTCGGTGACGGCGAGGACGGCGGCGAAGCCGACGCCGAACCGGCCGACCGCGGGCTCCTCGCCGCGCTTGGAGGAGGCGCGCAGGGTGGACAGCGACTCGACGGCCGCCGCGTCCAGCGGGGCGCCGGTGTTGGCGGCGGCCAGCACGCCGTCGGCCAGGGTCAGCCGCAGCCGCCCGGGGCCGTGCCCGGCCCGGACCGCCGCGTCGGCCGCGTTCTGCGCCAACTCGACCACCAGACGGTCCCGGTAGCCGCCGAGCGCCAGCTCCTCCTCGGCGTTGGCGTCCTCCCGGAACCGGGCCGGCGAGGCGGCCCAGGCGTCCAGCACCCGTCGGCGCAGCGCGGCGCTCCCGAACGGGTCCGCGGGGTGCTCGTCCGCGCCGCTGCCGATGATCCGAGGTTCCACTGGACCTGCCGCCTTCCGCCGCCCTGTACGTCGTAGGGCATTCTTCCCTGCCCCACTGACTGCTCCCGACCACGCCCCGGTCCGACGGCGCCCCCACCCGTCGAATCCGCAGGCCGCGGAGCGGCGGAAGGCGCCCCGGTGGGGGCGGAAACGACCACGGCCGCCGAACGGCCCGGGCCCTGACGACGCCTGGACCACCACGGCCGCCGGGCCGGCACCCCACTGCCGGACCGACGGCCCGCCCCGCCGCCGCCCCGTGGACCCGGGGGTCCCCACGGACGGCAGGAAGGCCGGGGCCCGCGGTGGTCGGGCCCCTCGTCCGGAGGAACGCCGCGGCCCGCCCCACCGGTTCAGTGGGACGGGCCGCGAGGAGACCTCAGGAGTGGCCGAGCTCCTCCGCCGGGGCGTCCGGCTCGACCGAGCCGGAGGCGCGGTCCGGGTGGAGCTGCAGCGGCTCGACCACCAGCTCGTCCAGGATCAGCTCGGACGGCGCCGGCGGGGCCGGGATGACGGCCGCCTCGGAGTGCCCGCCGCAGCCGTACGCGAAGGAGACGATCTGGCCGTCGGCCGGACCGAACTCGTTGCCGCACACGCCGAAGGCCTGGCCGAGCGAGCCGCCGATCGGGATCAGGAAGCCGCAGCTGCTGCACGCGGCCGGCGCGGCCTGCGCCATCGGGGTCTGCGGGCCGTGCGCCTTCTCCCAGCGGTCGGCGGCCAGGTGCAGGCCGAGCCGGGAGAGCACCCGGCTGCGGCCCATGCCGAGCTCGTCGGCGACCGCGTTGATCTGGGCGCGGGCCGGCGCGGGCTGGACGTGCGGGTCGGTGACGACCACGTCCTCCTCGGCCGCGAGGGCGACCACGGAGTTCGGCGCGGGCTCGTCCTCGCCGCTCCAGCCGGGCTCCAGCCGCACGTCGTCGGCACCGGTCGGCAGCAGGTCGCCGGGGCCCATGTCGCCCGGGCGCAGCCGCTCGCTCCACGGCACCCACTCCGGCGCCAGCACCGCGTCCGGGCCGGGCAGCAGCACGACCTCGTCCAGCGTGACGTTCTTGGCGCGCGGCGCGCGGGCGACGGTGACCGCCCAGTGCCAGCCGCGGTAGGCCGCGTCCAGGCACTCGAAGCTGTGGGTGACGACGCGGTCGGCGTCCGCCTGCACACCCAGGTGCGGCCCGACCGCCTCCGCTCCGACGGCCTCCTCGGCAGCCTGGCGGGCGAGTTCGACGGCCTCGGCACAGAGCCGGTCGGGGGTACGGCTTCGCATCGCAGCACTCACGGCGTCGATTCTCTCCCAGTTCTTCTGTCGCCCACGGCGTGTTGCCTTCTCCGTCGCGGCTCGGTAGTCCCTCATCCATTCTGCGCGACCCGGGGCCGCCGCGGGTACCGGCCGCGCCGCTCGTCCGGCCTGCCGGCGCCCCTGCGCCCCGGCGGGCGGACCCTGGGGCAGGCTACCCGCCGGTCGGCGCCCCGGCACAGTCCGGGGCGGAGCCGACCCCTCCGGAGGCCGCGCCGAGCGGGTCCGAATCCCGCGTCACGGCGGCGATTCTGGGGCAGGATGGGCTTGTGGCGGACGACGACCCGTCGCAGCACGCACTGCGCGCCTCGCAGGCCGGCAGCCCCGACGAGGCGGACGCGGCGCCGCGACAGCAGCCTCCCGTCCCCGCTGCGGGCGAACCGCAGCCGGCGGACGGCGACCGGGCGTCCACCTCCCGGGTCAGCCTGGAGAAGTCCGGTCCGCCCGCCGCCGGGGCCCCGGGAACCGGCCCGCAGGACGTCCACACCCGCCACCTCCACGCGCTCGACGAGGACCTCGCCGAGGAGGCCGAGGAGTACCCCGAGCCGCGCCGCCACTTCCTGGTCCGCACCGCCTCCGCCGCCGGCCTGGGCACCGGCCGGCTGGTGCACGGCACCGGCCGCCGGATCCGCCGGGCCACCTCCGCCGAGGGCGCCGGCGAGTCCGGCCTGGCGAAGCTGATCGAACTGCACGCGCTGAACTCCTTCGGCGACATGCTGATCACCATCGCGCTGGCCTCCACCATCTTCTTCTCCGTCCCCACCGGCGAGGCCCGCGGCCGGGTCGCCCTCTACCTGCTGATCACGATGGCCCCGTTCGCCCTGCTGGCCCCGGTGATCGGCCCGCTGCTGGACCGGCTGCCGCACGGCCGTCGGGCGGCCATGGCGATGTCGATGCTGGCCCGGGCCGTGCTGGCCTGGACGATGGCCGGGGTGATCTCCGGTGGCGGCATCGCGCTCTACCCGGAGGCGCTGGGCGTGCTGGTGGCGTCCAAGGCGTACGGGGTGGTGCGCAGCGTGGTGGTGCCCCGGCTGCTGCCGAGCCGGCTGTCCCTGGTGAAGGCGAACTCCCGGGTCACCCTGGCCGGGCTGCTGGCCACCGGCGTGGCGGCCGCGGTGGGCGGGGCGCTGCACCTGATCGGGCCGGGCTGGCCGCTGCGCGGCGCCTTCCTGGTCTTCGTGGTCGGCACCCTGATGGCCTTCCACCTGCCGCACACGGTCGACTCGGCGAAGGGCGAGCAGCGGGCCGTGCTGCACGCCGAGCTGCCCGGCGAGGGCCGGGGTTCCCACCTGATCCACCACAAGCCCCCGAAGGTCAAGGCCTCGCTGCGCACCGTCGGCCCGTCGGTGGTGCTGGCCCTGCGGGCGATGGCGGGGATGCGCTGGCTGGTCGGCTTCCTGGTGTTCTTCCTGGCCTTCCTGCTGCGCACCGACCCGATCGGCGGCCTGCGGCCGACCCTGGCGCTGGGCCTGGTGGCGCTGGCGGCCGGGACGGGCAACGCGCTGGGGTCGGTGCTCGGCTCCTGGCTGCGCACCCGCGGCCCGGAGGCGACGGTCTCCGCGATGCTGCTGCTGGCGACCTGCGTGACGGCGGCGTCCGCGCTCTGGTACGGCGTGGTGACGGTGGTTCTGGTCGCCGGGGTGGCCGGGATGGCGGCCTCGCTGGGCAAGCTGGCGCTGGACGCGCTGATCCAGCGGGACGTCCCGGAGGCGGTGCGGACCTCGGCGTTCGCCCGTTCGGAGACGCTGATGCAGCTGTCCTGGGTGGTGGGCGGCGGGGTCGGCATCGTGCTGCCGCTGAACGGGGTGCTGGGCCTGTCGATCGCCGCCACGGTGGTCGGCCTGGTGCTGCTGTGGACGGTCCACTCGCTGCTGCGGCTGGGCCTGCGGCGGCACCCGGCCGCGCCCCGGGTGGCCTGACCCCGCTGACCGGGCGGCACGCGACAACACGCGGTGGCCGACCCCCGCGTAGCGTGATCGGCCGAGCCCGGTAGATTCTGACGCATGAGCCTCAATACCCGTGCCATCGCCGCCCTCGGCGCCGTCGTCGTGGTCGGCGCCGCCACGGTGGGCACCTCCGTCGCGATCGCCGCCGATCAGACCGAGCACATCAGCCACCGGGCCACCCTGACGGTCGGCACCACGTCGAAGGCGGCGGACCCGTTCTGCTGGAACAACGGCAGCCCGCTGACCGACGAGCAGCAGGACAAGTGCAAGACCGATGCCAAGCAGGCCCTGAAGGACGGCAAGCTGCCGTCCTCCGACGTGGTGCCGAGTGACCGGATCGGCGTCGGCGTCAGCCCGAACGTGGCCGAGACCGGCTGGTGGGCCTCCACGAACGGCGGCTCGTCCACCCAGGGCGGGCAGACCAGCCTGTTCTCGTACGCCCAGGGCCCGACCTTCTCCGGCCTCCAGACCGCCGGCTCGGTGCTGAACGCCAGCGGCCACACCCTGGTCACCGTGGTCGAGATCGACCGGAAGGCCGAGGCCCCGGTCGCCGTCTGGTACTTCCAGCTGAACGGCAAGAACGCCACCGACACCACCCAGGACTCCAGCAACGGCTGACGTCCCGCGATGACCGCGCACGTCGCCGACGCGCACCCCGGGCAGCCGGGCCCCGAACGGGCTCGGCTGCTCGTCGTCGTCGCGGTCCCGGCCGAGGCCGAGGCGGTGCTGCGCGGCCTGGCCGGCGAGGCCTGCGCCGTGACGCTGCCCGGCGGGGTGCTGCACCGCTGCGCCGGCGCGCCGGTGGACGTCCTGGCCGCCGGGGTCGGACCGGCCGCCGCCGCGGCCGCCGCCGCCTCCGCCCTGGCGGCCGGCTACTCGCGCGCTCGCCTCCGGGGCGCTCCTGACCCGGCGCCGACGGTCGGCGGGCACTGCGCCACCTCCTCCGTCGGCGGCTTGGCCCTTCTGCCTTCCGGCACCGGCGCGCCGCCCGGCGCGAATCCGTACGGCCTGGTCGCCTCGGCCGGGATCGCCGGCGGGTTCGCCCCGCACGCACCGGTCGGCACCACCGTGCTGGCCGACGCGATCGTCGCCGCCGACCTCGGCGCCGAGACCCCCGAGGGCTTCGCCGACGTCACCGAGCTGGGCTTCGGCACCGTCCGGCACACCCCGCCCCCGGTCGCCGTCGCGCTCGCCGCGAAGGCGCTGGCCGCACGGGAGGTCCGCGCCGTGACCGGCCCGGTGCTGACCGTCTCCACCGTCACCGGCAGCGCCGAGCGGGCCGCCGCCCTGGCCGCCCGTCACCCGGGCGCCGCGGCCGAGGCGATGGAGGGTTTCGGCGTGGCCGAGGCCGCCGTCCGGTACGGCGTGCCGGCCTTCGAGCTGCGCACCGTGTCCAACCCGGTGGGCCCGCGCGACCGGACCGCCTGGCGGATCGGCGAGGCGCTGGCCGCCCTGGAGAAGGCCTTCGCGGCCCTGCCCGTCCGAGAACTGATCGAGGAGGCCGGCCGTGGCTGAACGGCTGAGCATCGCGTACTCGCCCTGCCCGAACGACACCTTCGTGTTCCACGCCTGGGCGCATGGCGAGGTCCCCGGGGCGGACGCCCCCGAGGTGACCTTCGCCGACATCGACGTCACCAACGGCCTCGCCGAGCGCGGCGAGCTGGACGTGCTGAAGATCAGCTACGGTGCGCTGCCCTGGGTCCTGGCGGAGTACGCCCTGCTGCCGTGCGGTGGCGCGCTCGGGCGCGGCTGCGGCCCGCTGGTGCTCACCCTGCCGGGCGTCGGCTCCCCCGGGGACCTCGCCGGGAAGACGGTCGCGGTGCCGTCCGAGCGCTCCACCGCCTACCTGCTGTTCCGGCTCTGGGCGGCGCGGGCCGTGCCGGGCGGCTTCGGCGAGATCGTCGTCCTGCCGTTCCACGAGATCATGCCCGCCGTCCAGGACGGTCGGGTGGACGCCGGCCTGGTGATCCACGAGGCCCGCTTCACGTACCAGCAGTACGGCCTGCACAGCCTGGCAGACATGGGCGAGGCCTGGGAGCGGGAGACCGGCCTGCCGATCCCGCTCGGCGCGATCGTCGCCCGGCGCTCGCTGGGCGCCGAGCGGCTGCGCGAACTCGCCGCGACGATCCGCGCCTCCGTCCGGCAGGCCTGGGCGGACCCTTCGGCCAGCCGGGAGTACGTGCTGGCGCACGCCCAGGAGATGGACCCGGCCGTCGCCGACCAGCACATCGGGCTGTACGTGAACGAGTTCACCGCCGACCTCGGCGAGGAGGGCTACGAAGCCGTCCGCGCGCTGCTCACCCGGGCCGCCGCGGAGGGGCTGGTGCCCCCGCTCGACCCGGGTGCGCTCGCGTTCCCGTCGTAGGGACCGTTCAGACGGCTCAGACGTCGAACTGGTCGGCCACCGCGCGCAGCAGGCCGGCCAGCTTCTGGCCGGTCGGCTTGGCCGGGTAGCGCCCGCGCTGGAGGCCGGGCAGCACCGCGTCCAGGGTGGTGATCAGGTCCTGGACGATCGGCGCCATGTCGTCGGCGCTCCGGCGCTGGGCGGCGGCCACCGACGGCAGCGCCTCCAGCAGCTGCACGGCCATCGCCTGGTCCCCGCGGTGACCGGCGACCACGCCGAACTCGACCCGCTGGCCCGGCTTCAGCACGGTGACACCGGCGGGCAGCGCCTTGGTGTGGACGAAGACGTCGCCACCGTCGTCGCGCGACAGGAAGCCGAAGCCCTTCGTCTCGTTGAACCACTTGACCTGGCCGGTGGGCATCTCGAACAGTCCTCGAATGGGTGTGAGGGATCCCGGCCCGGGCCGGCGATCACTGGGTTGGGGTGGGAAGAAGACGACCGACCTCGACTCGACGCCCGCGGGCGCTCACGGCCGGTGCTTTGCCAGAAGCAGACTAACGGTCCGTCACTGCCTCATCCGCGTTCCGCGACGGATCCGCGTTCCGAGGCCCGTTCGGGGCGACGGGAACGCGGGGATCTGGCGGCCGCGGGCGACCCGGTACTGGCACGGCCGGGGCGCGGTTCGGCGCTGTCCATCGGCTCACACCCCCGGGTCTGAGGACACGGGACGCACCTGTAGCGCCCCTCGGCACCCCCTGCATACCCCCGCCCAGCAGGGATCAAAACGCATCGCTGCCGGGAAACTGCGCAACGTGACCGAGTCGCTCCGGTGAGCCGCTGCGGCGGGCGTTCTGCCAGACTGGACGGCGCAGACTGGGGCCCGATCGGGGCAGCCCGGCACAGCCCCGAGGAGTGAGCGGACGTGAGCAGCCAGAGCGCCGATCCCGGCGACGTGTACGTCAAGGCCGGGACGGTCGTCTTCGGCTTGGGCGCCCTCGCCACCCTGGTCACCTTCGTTCCGCTGTTCCTGCACCTGACGCCGCTGCCGACGGCCATGTACTGGCTGAGCATGCTGATGCCGGCCGGGTTCCTGTCCGCGCTGACCGGGCTGTTCCTGAACGCCCGGGCGCAGCGCGACCGGGCGCAGGCCCGGGAGTCCTAGCTAGGGCCTGCCGAGGTGCCGGTCGAGCCACTCCGGGAAGCCGGTGAGGTCGGCCAGCACCACGTCCGCCCCGGCCGCGCGCAGCTCGTCCGCGCCGTACGGGCCGGTGGCGACGGCGACCGCGACCGCCTCCGCGTGCCGGGCGCCCACGATGTCGCCGAGGTGGTCGCCGACGTAGATGCTCGCGCCGTTCGCCCGCAGCGCCTCGCCCTTGGTCTCCGCCCACAGGTCGCCGATCACGGTGTCGGCCCTCAGCCCGGCGTGCTCCAGGTGGAGCCGGGCGTTGGGCTCGTACTTGCCGGTGATCACCGCCACCCGCCCGCCGTGGGCGCGGACCGCCTCGACGGCGGCGTGCGCGCCGGGCAGCGGCACGGTCGGGGCGAAGGCGTGGTCGCGGTAGAGCTCGCGGTAGCGGTTCGCGGCCCACTCCGCCTCGTCCTCCGGGAACCAGTTGCGGATCTCGTCCAGCAGCGGCGGACCGAGCCGGGTGACCGCCAGGTCCGCGTCGATGTGGGTGCCGGTCTCGGCGGACAGCGCCCGGTAGGTGGCGTGGATGCCCGGCCTGGTGTCCAGCAGCGTCATGTCGAGGTCGAAGCCGACGGTGAGCGGGGCGGGTGAGGTCGCAGGCATGGCGCCAGGCTACCGGGGGCCACCTGTGGGCCGAGAGGGCGGCAGCCGTGTGCGCTTAACCGCATTTCACGTCTGATTTCGGACATAATCGACGCACCCCCGATGCCTCACCGCCCGAGGACCCGCCGATGCCCCGGATCGCCCGCCGTACGCTCCTCGCCGGCCTCGGCGGAGCCGCGCTCACGGCGTGCACGTCCTCGTCCGGGGGCTCCCAACCACCGACCCCGGACGGCATCGAGGCGACCGGGTCGCCCTCCCCCGCCCCGGTGCCGCCGGTGACGGTGAACGCCGCGAACGGGCCGGTGCTGGTGCCGGGCGAGCCGCAGCGGGTGGTCGTCCTGGACACCGACGTGCTGGACTCCGCGCTGACCCTGGGCATCACCCCGGTCGGCGCCGCGCTCCCGGCCGCCGACACCCGCTTCCCCGACTACTGGCCGGCCTCCCGCACCGCGGAGATCCGGCTGGTCGGCCCGGCGGGCGCGCCCGACCTCGCCGCCGTACGGGCGCTGCGGCCGGACCTCATCCTCTCCAACCAGTCTCGCGACGGAGACCGGTACGACCAGCTGCGCGGAATCGCCCCGACCGTGCTCACCCAGACCTCCGGGGCGCCGTGGAAGGTGAACTTCCAGCTGCACGCCCAGGCGTTGAGCCGGGTGGCGGCCGCGGCGGCCTTCGTCACCGCTTACCAGAAGCACGCCGGGCAGGTGGCGCAAACGCTGTCGGAGGCGAAGCTGTCCGGACGCCGGGTGAGCCTGGTGCGCTTCGTCGAGGGCGGCGGGATCCGGCTGTTCGGACGGCAGAGCTTCCCCGGGATCGTGCTCGCCGACGCCGGGGTGGCGCGGCCGGACGCGCAGAACGTCGACCAGTCGGACTTCGAGATCCCGCTGGACCAGCTCGCCAAGGCGGACGGCGACCTGCTGCTCTACGCGACGTACGGCGACCCGGCGCGGGCGGGCACCGACGCGACGCTGGCGAGCCCGGATTGGCAGGCGCTCGGGGCGGTCAAGGCGCACCGGGTGCTCGAGGTGGACGACCAGCTGTGGTTCCAGGGGATCGGGTACACGGGCGCCAACTTCATGCTGGACGAGCTGCAGCGCTTCCTCGGGGCGTAGTCGGCGCACTGACGACATGTCGACTCGCCGGGAGTTGTGCAGGGGACCGGCTATTCCGACACAATGAGCCGCCAATCACAACAATCGTCCCGGGGGACAACACCATGTCAACTGCGGCAGCACCGACCGCTCCCGCCCGCAAGGGGAAGGCCGCCGCGTTCGGCTGGCTGATCAGCATCGCGTTCAACGTGGTCGCGCCGATCATGATCTACAACCAGCTGCACGACGCCGGCTACAGCGAGACCACCGCGATCCTGGCCTCCGGCCTCGGCCCGGTGGTCGACAGCGTCATCTACCTGGCCTGGCACCGCCGGATCGACGAGTTCGCCGTCGTCTCGCTGGTCTTCGTCGGCCTGACCCTGGTCGTCGCGCTGGTCGGCCCGACCGACCCGAAGATGCTGCTGGCCAAGGACTCCTTCGTCTCCGGCCTGCTCGGCGTGCTCTACCTGGTCTCGCTGGCCGCGCCGAAGCCGATCATGTTCTACTTCGGCCGCAAGTTCGCCACCGACGGCACCCCGAAGATGATCTCCTGGTGGAACTCGATGTGGCAGTACGAGGGCTTCCGCAAGGTCCAGCGCAACCTGACCCTCGTGTGGGGCATCGCCTTCGTGCTGGAGGCCGTGCTGCGGATCGTGTTCGTCTACACCCTGTCGCACGGGACGGTGGTGACGATCAACAACATCCTGCCGTACGTGGTGATCGGCGGGCTGGTGTACTGGACGATGACCTACGCCAAGCGGGCCAGCGCCCGCGGCCGGGCCGCCGCCGAGGCGGCTGCGGCAGCTGCCGCTTGATCTATGTCGAACTCGCGTAGCGGGCCGGGGAGATGCCGACCGCTGCGGTGAAGTCGCGGGTGAGGTGGGCCTGGTCGGCGTAGCCGAGTTCCGCGGCGAGCGCGGCCAGGTCCAACTTTCCTTCTGCTGCGGCGCGTTCGGCTGCCTCGTGCAGCCGGGCGCGGCGCAGCACCCACTTCGGGGAGGCGCCGACGTACTCGGCGAACAGCCGCTGGAGGCTGCGGACGGTCACGCCCAGCTCGCGGGCCGACTCGTCCACCCGGCACAGGTCCGGGGAGCCGGTGATCCGCTCCACCATCGCGGCGACCTCCTCGGCGACCGGGTCGGGCGCGGGGAGGCGGGGGCGGAGGAAGTCGTCGACGAGTTCGGCGTCCGGGGCGTCGAGGATCCGGGCGTTGATCCGGTCCGTCTCCGGGCCGAAGTACTCGGCGGCGGGGACGGTCCGGTCGGCGAGGTCGCTCACCGGGTGCCCGGCGAGGGGCCGGAAGGCGCCGGGGCGGAACTTCACCCCCAGCACGTGCCCGGCCCCCTCCAGCCGGCGGACGAACAGCGAGCGGTCCACCCCGTAGACGAGGGCCCTGGGGGCCTCGAAGACGAGGTGGACGTTGGGGTGGGCGAGCACCTTCTGCTCGTACGGCGGGTGGCCGGTCAGGTCCCAGCGGACCAGCCAGTAGAACTCCACGAACCGCGCCACGGCGGCCGCGGGCGCCAACCGCTCCACGCTGATCAGCTCGGCTGCCCTGGCGGGATGCAGCACACCTCTGCCGAGGTCGGGTTCGGGAGCATCCACGATGGCCAGGCTAGTCGTCGCGTTTCTTCAAGACCGGGCAGCGCCGCCCGGCGCAGGCTTGGCGGCATGAACGCTCACCCGATGCACCCGTTCCTCGTCCGCGCCGCCGCTGCCGCGTCCGGCGTCGCCGCCGCCGTCCCGGCCGACCAGCCGCTGGACGCGCCGACGCCCTGCGGGGAGTTCGACGTGCGGGCGCTGATCAACCACTGGGTGCTCTACACCTCGCACGGCCTGGAGCACCGGGCCCGGCGCACCGAGCTGCCGGAGGAGCTGAGCTCCCGCGAGTTCACGGCCGATGCCGACTGGCGCGCCGCGTACGCCGCGCAGTTGGAGCGGGCGGTGGCGGCCTGGGGCGAGCCGACCGCCTGGGAGGGGGACGTCGACCTCGGCGGGTCGCCCGTTCCGGCGGTGGGGATCGCCCGGATGCTGATCCTGGAGTTGGTGCTGCACGGCTGGGACGTCGCGCGGGCGGTCGGCGAACAGATCGCGGTCGACGAGGAACTCGCCCTGCTGGTCGGGGAGATCGTCGAGGAGAACGCCGAACTGTACCGGCAGTACGCGGGGTTCGCGGAGGCGGTGGCCGTGCCGGACGACGCCTCCGCGTGGGAGCGCGCGCTGGCGGCGTCCGGACGCGATCCGCGGTGGAAGGCCTGACCGGACTGGCCTCAGCCCATCAACTCCGGCGCGAAGTAGTCGCGCAGCCGAGCGATCTTCCCGTCGCGGATGCGGAAAATCTGCACCAGAGACACCACCACGTCGTCTCCGTCTCCGGCTCCGTCGAAGACCGTGTCGATCTCGGCGATGAACACGTCCGGGTCGGAGGTGGTGTGCAGGACGTAGCCGGACTTCTCCAGGTTGGGCGAACGCGCGCCCTTCACCGGGTGCTGCGCGTAGTACGCCGCCATGGCGCTGCGGATCTCCTCGCGGCCCACCAGCCTCCTGGGGAAGGCGGCACCGGCGGACATCAGCGGTGCCTCGAAGACACCGTCCTCGGTGAAGCACTCGGCGAGGGCGTCGGCGTTCCGGGTCAGGGCGCCGGCGTGGACGTAACTCTGGAAGATCTCCTGCGGTGTTCGGGACACGGTGGCCTCCCTGGGCTCGACACTGAGGGCCACCCCATCACACATGCCGATCAGACGGGACACATGGCCGCGGTGAGTTTGGCGCGGAGGAGGCGGACCGCCGGGGACTGCTGGTCGCGGCGGGCGACCAGCCCGAGACGGGCGTTCGTGGCGGCGTCGGCGAACGGGACGGCCCGCAGGCCGGCGCCCTGTGCGGAGGAGGTGCTGAGGACGGCGACGCCCGCGCCGCGCTCGGCGAGGCGGAGCAGGGCGACCGGGGAGCTGGCGTCGATGTCCACCCGGGCGTCGAGGCCGAGCTGGGCGCAGGAGCGCTCGTAGGCGGCGCGGATGCCGGTGCCCGCAGACAGGCAGAGGACCTTCTCCCCGCCCAGGTCGGCGAGTTGGAGGGTGTCCCGGTCGAGCGGGTGACCGGCCGGGATGACGGCGGCGATCGGCTCGTCCACGACGACGTCGGCCTCCAGGCCCGGTTCGGTCTCGCCCGCGTAGCCGATCAGGGCCAGGTCGAGGGCGCCGGAGAGGACCTGCGCCTGGAGGAGGTCCGAGTGCCCCTCGTGCAGGCTCAGTTCGATGCCGGGATGGGTGCGACCGAGGTCCGCCACGGTGTCCAGGAACGGCGGGATCGAGCAGCCCGTGATCATGCCCAGCCGCACCCGGCCGCGCACCGCGTCGGCGAACTCGGCGGCGGTGTGCTGGATGGCTTCCAGGGTGGCGAGCGCGCTCTTGGCCAGCGGGAGGACAGCCTCGCCGGCCGGGGTGAGCCGGACCCGGCGGCCGGAACGTTCCAGCAGCTGCTGGCCCAACTCCCGCTCCAGCTTGGCCACCTGGGTGCTGATGCCGGACTGACTGACGTGCAGGCGGTTGGCGGCGGCCGTGAAGGACCCCTCGTCGACCACGGCGACGAAGTAGCGCAGCTGGTGCATCTCCTTGACTTCCTCCCCCTCCTGAAGGGAGGGGGGTTCCCCTCAGCCTCGCGGCTGAGCCGCTGCGCGTGAGCGCGGCGGTGGGACGACTTCCTGCTTCACCGACGACCGCCCGCCCGGAGTGCTCCGTTGAGGTCTTACACCGTCTCCACAGGCTGCAACCGCCAGCCCGGCGGCCAGGATGTTCTTCGCCGCGTTGACGTCCCGGTCGTGGGTCGTTCCGCAGTCGCACGTCCACTCGCGGACGTTGAGCGGCATCCTGCCTCGCAGGGTGCCGCAGGTCGAGCACAGCTTGGACGAGGGGAACCACCGGTCAACGGTGATCACCTCACGCCCGTACCAGTCGGCCTTGTACTCCAGCATGGACCGCAGCTCGGTCCAGCTCGCGTCCGAGACCGCTCGGGCGAGTGTCCGGTTCTTGAGAATGTTCCGGACGGTCAGGTCCTCGATCACGATCGTTTGGTTCTCACGAACGAGTCGAGTGGTGAGCTTGTGCAGGAAGTCCCTGCGCCGGTCGGCGATCCGGGCATACGCCCGGCCGACCTTGATGCGAGCCTTCGCCCGGTTCGCACCGTCGCCCTTGGCCTTGCGGGCAAGGTCTCGCTGGGCCTTGGCGAGGCGTTCGCGGTCCTTGCGCTCATGCCTCGGGTTGGTGATCTTCTCTCCGGTGGAGAGCGTCACCAGGCTGGTGATTCCGGCGTCGATGCCCACGGCCGCGTTGACCGGTGCGGGCATGGCCGGCCGGTCGTCGCACAGCATGGAGACGAACCAGCGTCCGGCCGCGTCCTGCGACACCGTCACCGTGGACGGCGAAGCCCCCTCGGGGAGCGGACGCGACCAGACGATGGCCAGCGGTTCCGTCATCTTGGCCAGAGTCAGCCGGCCGTCCCGGTACCGGAAACCGCTGGTGGTGTACTCGGCGGACTTCCGGGACTTCTTCCGGGACTTGAACGTCGGGTACTTCGCCCGCCTGGCCCAGAAGTTGGCGAACGCGCCCTGCAGGTGCCGCAGCGCCTGCTGCAACGGGACCGACGACACCTCGGACAGGTAGGCCAGTTCCTCGGTCTTCTTCCACACCGTCAGCATCGCGGATGTGGCGTTGTAGTTCACCCGCTCCTGGCGCAGCGTCCACGCCTCGGTACGGGCCTGCAACGCCAGGTTGTAGACCTTGCGCACGCACCCGAACGTGCGCCACAGCTCAGCCGCCTGCGCATCGGTCGGGTGGAAGCGGTACTTGAACGCCCGCTTCACATGGCCACCAGTCATGCTCACAACCTAATGTGACAACAGGTTAGAGATCAAACCCGCGGGTCAGAGCACTACGGTCCGCCTTTGCAGCGAATCGCAGCCCCTGTCCTGCTCCGCAGGAGTTTCGTTTCCTCCCCCGGCTGAAGCCGGGGGTATCCACGAAAGGAATCCGATGACCGGTGACGATATGCGACGGGCGTGCCGGCCGCCCGGCGGATGCGGCGGACGGCCGGGCCGGCCAGGTCGTCACCGTCCGTGACAGCGATGGCCAAGCGAGGGGGTCACCGGCGATGGTCCTCGCCTCGGATCCCCTTGCCTGCATCGGCTGTTTCACCCCGGCGGGCAGGTCGGCGGTCAGCCCGCGGCAGCGGTTCGCAGATCCTCTGCGGTCAGCAGCGACAACAGACTGATGCCCTCCGCCGCGAGGGCATCGGCACCGCCTTGCTCACGGTCGATCACGCACCGGGCCTCGTTCACGACGGCCCCGGGGCCGCGCAGGTCGGCGGTCGACAGCACGATCTGTCCGCCGCTGGTGAGCACGTCCTTGACCACCAGCACACGGCGGCCGACCACATCGGCGCCTTCGGCCAGGCGGCAAGTGCCATACGGCTTGGCCTGCTTGCCCACGAATGCGCACGGCAGGCCGGTGTGCCGGCCGAGCGCGGTGACCACGGGAATGCCGCCCATCTCCAGGCCGGCCAGGACCTCGGCCCCGGACGGCACGAGCGGGGCCATCCGCTGGGCGACCTTGAGCTGACATTCCCTCAGCGCCACTACCATCACCAATGGTGATATCAGGCATCAGATCTATATGTTAGACGGATAGGTTGGCCCGGGCGGAGGATTGAGGCATGACGACGACGAAGACTGCGCGTGAGCTTGCCGAGACCTACTTCACCGCCTGGGAGGCGGGCGACTTCGAGACCGTCCGGGGCCTGCTGGCCGAGGACGTCGACTTCGTCGGGGCACTGGGCACGGCGTCCGGGATCGAGGAGGCGCTGGGCGGGCTGAGGGGCCTCGGCCAGGTGCTGGAGAAGATCGACGTGAAGGCGCGGGTCGCGGACGGCGACGAGGTGATCACCTGGTTCGAGCTGTGCACCACGGTTGCGCCGCCGGCGCCGACGGCGAACTGGATGCACGTGGAGAACGGGAGGATCGCTCGGATCCGGGTGACCTTCGACCCGCGCGGGCTGCTGGCGGGGTTCGAGAAGAAGAGCTGAGGCGAGGGGCTGGGCGGGGCGGGGCGGGCCGAACAGCGGGGGCAGGGGGCCGTGATCGCCGGGGGGCGGTGACGGCCCTCTTCCGGCTGTTCGCGCTCAGGCGTCCTCGTCTGGCGGGGTCGCCTTGAGGGCGGTGATGACGCCCAGGGCGACCGTGGCGATCGCGAGGGCGAGGAGGACGGCGAAGGCCGCCCCGATCAGGAATCGCACGGGTGCTCGCGCTCGGCGTCGAGGAGCAGCACAAGGAGGTTCAGGAGGGTCGAGGTGGGCGCCGTGTTGAAGCGGACGAGGACCCGGCCGTCGAGGGTGTGGTCGAGGTCGGCGGAGGGCCAGATGAGGCCGAACTTCTTGCCGCGCTCCTGGAGTTCGGCGAGGAGCGTGCGGATGTGGTCGTCGGTGTAGGCGCGGATCCGGGGGTCGGTGGGCTTCATGGGGAAGCGGCGCTTCACTCGGCACCGCCCAGGTCGCACTCGAACCAGATGGTCTTGCCGCGCTTCTGCGGGTCGATGCCCCAGCGGTCGGTGAGGCCCTCGACGAGCTGGAGGCCCCGGCCGGACTCGGCGAGGAGGTCGAGGGGCTGCATGTCGGGCAGCACCGGGCTCTCGTCCGAGACGGCGACCCGGAGGGTGTTGGCGGTGAGGGAGAGGATCTGGACGACCGGCGCGGGGGTGTTCGCGTGGCTCCAGGCGTTCACGATCAGCTCGCCGAGGGCGAGTTCGGCGTCGAAGGTGTCCGAGGGCGGCCAGCCGAGGCGGGTCATGGCGTCCTGGAGGGACTGCTTGGCGAGGGTGAGCGAGGGCGTGTTGAGGTGACGCATGGGAGTTCTCCCGGCGTGGTTGAGGAGGAGGATCCGGCGGACATGGGTCGCCGTGAGCCAAGCCAGGCAAATGGGCATGGCTGCTCTGCGGCGCCTGCTGGCAGGCATTACTGACGACCCGTCGGATCGATGTGAGAACGACGATAGCGCAGCAGGTGGCAAATTTGAGACCGTCGCGAGAAAGTTCCCTCTAACGTGGCTGCCTCGCCCCGGAGCCCTGCGGCACACTGATCTCATCACCCGCAGAGAGGACGTCATGGCCCTTCGATCGAACCCAACCCTTCGCCAGCGACGCCTGGGGACCGAGTTGCGGAGGATTCGAGAGCAGGCCGGCCTCGGCGGCAGCCAGCTGGCACGCGAGCTCGGCATCCAGCCCGCGCAGATCACGCAGATGGAGAGTGGGAAGAGCGGGATCAGCGTCGAGCGGCTGCGGACGATCGCCGCCGTGTGCATGTGTACCAATCAGCCGCTGATCGACGCGATGGCGCGCATGGCCTCAGAGCGCGGGAAGGGCTGGTGGGAGGAGTACCGCGCCACCCTGACCATCGACTTCCTTGAAGTGGCAGAACTTGAGGGTCACGCCGAGCGGATCTCCTTCTGCAATACCGTCTACCTGCCTGGTTTGCTCCAGACCAAGTCCTACGCATCTGCGATGTTCGCCCGCCTCGTGCCTCCCCTGCCTCCACAGGATGTCGAGACCAGGACTACGTTCCGACTCAGGCGCCAGGAAGTCGTCCAGGCGACTCCGGTCCGGGCTTTCATCCACGAAGCTGCACTTCGCATGCAGTTCGGAGGTCCTCTGGTGCTCATCGACCAACTCGCTGCACTGCTGAACGACGCGGAGCGGCCGGGACTTTCCATCCGGGTCGTTCCGTTCGACGTTGACACCTTCCCAGGCACCGGTGAGAACCTGACCTACGTCGAGGGGCCAGTACCCGAGCTGGATACGGTCCAGATGGACGTCGCCCCAGGCACGTTGTTCTTCGACTCGCCCGCCAATCTGGCCAAGTACCGAACCATCTTCTCCAGCTTGGACGCCACTGCTCTCTCCGAGGAACAATCGTGCGACTTCATCCGATCCATCATGAAGGAAATGAAATCTACCTATGCCTAGCTCGGAGTGGCAGAAGTCCAGTTACAGTGCCTCAGGCAACGAGTGCGTCGAAGTACGCGCGATAGACCGCCTGATCGAGCTCCGCGAGTCCGACGAGGGACACCTCATCCTTCGCACCACCCCGACCGCCCTCTCCGCCCTCCTCGACGGCATCAAAGCCGGCGAATTCGACCACCACGCCTAACACGCCCCGGAGTAGGAAGTCGGCGGGCCCGACTTCCTACTCCTCCCCATACCATGCTGGCCGCCATGAAGATCGCTGCCGCCCAGCTGTCCTGCGTCCCCGCCTACATCCCGGCCAACGTCCGGCAACTCGTCGCCCTCGCCAACCACGTCGGCCCCTCCGGCCCCTGGACCGGCTGCGGCGGCGCCGCCCTGTGGGCCCCCGGCGGCACCCTCCTCGCCGAGGCCGACGACCACTCCACCACCGTCGCCATCGCCGACATCCCTGAGGCCTCCTGAGCCATTCCGGTCGTTGACTCGGGCTGTCCGGACGACGGCGGCAGTGTGGCGGCGGGCCAGGCCGATCGTTCTCCTTAGGTTGCGCGCTAGGTGTTCTGACTCGTGAGGTTGGGGACGCGGCTGGCGGGTGGCTTGCCTGCGAGTGCTGTGTGTCCGCGGTGGTGATTGTAGGTGTGGAGCCAGGCGGGGTAGGCGTCGCGGCGTTCCTGTTCGGTGCGGTAGGGCCTGGCGTAGGCCCATTCGTCGAGCAGGGTGCGGTTGAAGCGTTCGACCTTGCCGTTGGTCTGGGGCCGGTAGGGCCGGGTTCGCTTGTGCGTGATGCCTTCGGCCGCGAGGGCATCGCGCCAGGTCCGGGAGCGGTAGCAGGAGCCGTTGTCGGTCAGCACGCGCTGGACGGTGATCCCGGCCCGGGCGAAGAACTCGCTTGCCCGGGCCCAGAAGGCGGTGGCGGTCTCCTTGCGCTCGTCGGGCAGGATCTCGCTGTAGGCCAGGCGGGAGTGGTCGTCCACGGCGTTGTGGAGGTAGCTGTAGCCCGCGCCGGAACGGGTCTTGCGGCCGGCCTCACGGCCCAGGACCTTGTGGCCGCCGCCGTCGGGGATGTTGCCGAGCTTCTTGATGTCGACGTGGACCAACTCGCCCGGTGCGGCGCGTTCGTAGCGCCGCACCGGGCGGGCGGTCGCGCGGTCCAGATGGGCCAGGCGGGCGAGCCGGTAGCGGGTCAGCACGCGGTGCACGGTCGCTGGGTTGAGCCGCAGCAGGTAGGCGATGCGGGCCGGGCCCCAGCGGCGCAGGACGCGGACCTTGATGATCCGCCGCTCGGTGCGCGACGGGGTCCGCCGGGGGCTGCGGTGCGGGCGGCTGGAGAGGTCGCTCATACCGGCCTCGCCCAGCGCCCGGTAGCGGTCCGCCCAGCGCTTGGCCGTGGTGGGTGAGACCTGGAAGCGCTCGGCGGCCCGCCGCAACGGCCAGCCGTCGTCGACCACGCAGCGGGCCAGGCGCAGGCGTCCGGTCTCGGTCAGCGGTGCGTTACGGTGTGGCATGAGGGCCTTTCTGGCTGAGGTGCAGATGTCGCAATCCACACCGAGCCAGAAGGCCCTCACTCATTTCAAGATCACCACGCCGTGAGCCCTGTCACCAACCTCCGTGGTCAGTACAGCTAGGCGGGCCCGAAGGGAGGCCCGATGAGTGCACGAGGAGCACGATGTCCCTGCAGACAAGCCGACGGACCCTGGCCGCCGCCACCGTCGCCGCGATGACGGCAGCGGCCGGCCTGGTCGGCGTCGTCCCGTCCCAGGCAGCCCCGGTGGCGACCCGAGTACAGTGCCCCACCGACGATCTCCAGACGGCGATCAACGACGCCAGCGCCGGATCAACGCTGCTGGTGAGCGGCACCTGCACCGGCAACTTCGTCCTCACCAAAAACCTGACCATCAGGGGCGTCAGCGGCGCGACACTCGACGGCAACCACAACGGCAGCGTCGTCGTGCTCTTCGCAGCGGCCCAGGTGACACTCACCGGCCTGACCATCACCAACGGCACCGGCGCCAACAACGGAGGCGGCATTTTCATGGACTCCGGCACCGCGCTGACGCTCGACCACTCCACCGTGACGGGCAACTCGGCCTCGTCAGGCGGAGGCATCGACAGCTTCAACAGCACGCTGACACTGGACCACTCCACCGTGACGAACAACTCCGCCACCTTCGGGGGCGGCGGCATCTCCACTTCCTTCGGCACGGCAACGCTGAAGAACTCCACGGTGAGCAACAACACGACGCCGGGCCAGGGCGGCGGCATCGAAGTCGGCACCAGCACGGTCAACCTGGACCACTCCATGGTGGAGGGCAACAGCGCCAACGTCGGCGGAGGCATCATCAACGCGGGCGGTGGCAGCCCCAACAGCGGCACGGTGACGCTGACCTCGTCCACGGTCCAGAACAACACCGCACTCGGCGGCGGTGGCATCTACGAGGGCCTCAACGCCGGTCCCGTGACGCTGATCCGCTCCACGGTCATCAACAACACCCCCGACAACTGCGCACCCCCCGGGTCCGTCCCCGGCTGCACCGGCTGATCGCCCACGGCGCCCCGCCCGTCAAGCCGTGGAGCAGGAAGTCGGCCCCGCCGACTTCCTGCTCCACACCCCCCGCCGCACACACTCCGCCAGGCCCGCACTCGCCTGGTTTTCGAGAATCCGCTCCCACCGCAGCCCGTCCCGCCAGTCAGCCACCTGACCGGCCGGCCGGCTCCCGGCTATCGGGGGGCGTCCAGGCCCTTCTCCTCCGCGTACCTGGTCGTGAAACCCAGGACCACCACGTACCGGCCCTCGGCCGGCTTCATGACCTCGTTCGGCCGGACCGGCTGCCAGGTCAGGTACTCCGACCGGTGCTCGTCGTCGTTCCGGTACTGCCGGGTGCCGTGCTCCTGGTACCAGTCGTCCTCGCCGGGTTCCATGTAGTGCGACGGCGCCTTGCCCACATCGACCCGAAGCTCCGTCCGCACCGCCTTCCCGGCCCGCAGGTTGAACCGTACGGACGGGGCGATCGGCCGCGCCGCCGCCTGCGCCACCTCCTCCGGTGACGCGTCGCGGGACGTCTGGTGCGCGTACTGGTCGGCCGCGACCAGGCCCTTCCACAGGTCGGCGCTCCGCCAGCCTTGGGCGTCCAAGTACCGGTCCAGGTCGGCCAGTCGGGCTCGGACGTCGCTCCCGTCGAAGGCCAGGTACACGTTCACGGTCCGGTCGCAGGCCGCCGGCGACCAGACGCCCGGGCTCATCAGCGCCACCATGTTGGTGCGATGCTCCGACTGGCAGACGTCCACCGTCGAACTGCCCAACTTCTCTGCCCACGGCAGCAGTTCGGGAAGCTTGCCGACCTGCCCGTCCATCAGCTCGGTCGCCGTCCGCCGGGCCTCGACGGTCTCCGGGGACTTCGCCAGCCCCGGGACGTCCGGCGGGTCCGGGATCGCCGTCGCGCTGTGGATCCCCCACCACAGCAGGCCGACGCCCGCGACCAGGACCACCGGCACCGCGAAGAGCACCGCAGCCAGCACCCGCCGAAACCCAACCCGTACCACGTCGGCTCCCCCCAGCCTCGGTTGCGTACGGGCATCGTACGGGCTCGAACCCGCTGGTCAGCCCCCGGAGCGGATCGGCTCGCCCGTCCGGTGCAGATGGGCCAGGATCTCCCGGTACGAGCGGAGCAGGCCGGTCTCGTAGTACGGGATGCCCTTCTCCGCGCAGAACTCCCGGGTGATCCGGGCGGCCCGCCCGAGCGCGGGGGTCGGCATGCTGGGGAAGAGGTGGTGCTCCACCTGGTAGTTGAGGCCGCCCATCACCGCGTCCAGGAGCAGGCCACCGCGCACGTTGCGCGAGGTGAGCACCTGGCGGCGCAGGAAGTCGAGCCGCATCTCCGGCGTCACCATCAGCATGCCCTTGTGGTTCGGGGCGAAGACGCAGCCCAGGTAGACGCCGAGCAGCGCCTGGTGCACGGCGAGGAAGGCGACCGCCTTGCCGAGCGGCAGAGCGGCGAAGACCAGGCCGAAGTAGGCCGCGAAGTGGACCACCAGCAGGACGCCCTCCAGCAGCGGGCGCTTCACCGCAGGGCTCCGCAGCGCGCGGAAGCTGTTGAAGCTGAGGTTGAGGCCCTCCAGCAGGAGCAGCGGGAAGAACAGGTACGCCTGGCGGCGGCCGATGAACCGGGCGAGGCCGCTCGCCTGCCGGGCCTGCCGCTGCGACCACACGACGAGGTCCGGGGAGACGTCCGGGTCCCGGGTCTCGTGGTTGGGATTGGCGTGGTGGCGGGTGTGCTTGTTCATCCACCAGCCGTAGCTCATGCCCATCAGCAGGTTGGCGGCGATCCGGCCGCCGACCTCGCTCGGCAGGCGCCGGCTGAACACCTGGCGGTGCGCCAGGTCGTGGGAGAGCAGGCCGACCTGGGCGAACACCCCGGCCATCACGGCGGCCAGGGCGAGCTGCCACCAGGTGTCGCCCAGCGCGAACAGGGCCCACCAGCCGTCCAGGAACGCGAAGAGCACCAGTCCGGCGCGCACGGCGTAATACACCGGGCGCCGGTCGAGCAGTCCCTCGGCGGCTATCCGGCGGCTCAGCTGGGCGAAGTCGCTGCCGCCGCCGTCCGGCTGCGGGGCGGCGGCCCGCAGGATCTCGGGAGCGGGCTTGGTCATCGTCACGGGCTGTGTGGGCATGCCCCGAGTCTGGCCAGCCGGGCGGGCCCGAAGAACGGGGAAAGCACCCGTCCCGTACGGGTGTTAGCCCCCGGCCCCGGACGGGGGCCCCCTCCCGGCGCGGCCCGTCACCCGGTGCCGGCAGGAGGCGCCGGAGCAGGACGTCGGACCCACCGACTTCCTGCTCCTGAGCAGCCCACCGTGTGCCTCAGCCCTGCCAGGCGGCGCGCTGGCGGAGGGAGATGCGGTTGCCGTCCGGGTCCACGGCCTCGATGCGGATGCCGAAGCCGTAGTCCTCCGGTTCGGACTGCTCGAAGACCACGCCGCGCTCGCGCAGCACCTCGAAGTCCGCCCGCAGGTCGTCCGACTCAAGGAAGACCGGGCCGGGCGCGTCCCCTCCGGGCTGGCGCCCGGCGGGCTGCCCCGCGGCCGGGGCGTGCGACCACAGGACGATTTCCAGCGGGTTGCCCGGGGCTGCCACGGTCAGGAAGCGGCCGTCGGGACCCGGGTAGTCGACGCGCTTCTCCAGGCCAAGCCGGTCGGTGTAGAACTCCAGGGCGCGGTCCTGGTCGGTGACGTAGACCGTCACGTACATGATGTTCGTCAGCATCTCGCCGTCGTCCCTTCGTGTCATCGGTGGTGCTCACTGCTCCACTGCTCCACCGACGGATCGCGCGGGGCGAATGTGACACGGACGGCGCGCGAATGTGGTCAGTGATCGCGCGGTGGCCGGAAGAGCTCGTCCAGGTGGTGGGTGAGGATCGCCAACGCCTGCTCGCCATCCCGTTGTCCGCCCAGGACGCTGGAGCCGAGCCCGTTGACCATCGCCAGCAGTCCGGCGGCCGCCAGCTCGACGTCCCGCTCCGGCGCGATCGCCCCGGCCTCCTGCGCCGCGCGCAGCTGCTTGGCCACGAAGCCCTCCAGTACGACGGGCGGCTGCGCGGCCTGCTTCTCCAGCACCTCGGGGTCGCTGAGGACCAGCGCGTAGTACGCCGCGTACGTCCGGGTGATCCGGCGGCTCTCGGCATCGGTCGGCAGGATGCAGGACAGGACCGCCGTCACCACCTCCCGCGGGGCCCGGGCCTCGCCGATCCAGCGTTCCATCCGGGCCTGGAGCTGGGTGCCGAGCCGGGCCAGGGCGTCGAGCAGCAAGCCCTGCTTGGTCGTGAAGTAGTACTGCACGAGGCGCAGCGAGACGCCCGCCTCGGTCGCGACCGCGCGCATGCTGGCCGACTGCAGGCCCTCGGTGTCCGCGATGCGCAGCAGGGCCTCGGCGATCTGCCGCCGCCGCTCCTCATGGTCGACCTTCTCTGCCACGGTCCGCCTCCTTCTCTTGGTACACACGCATCATGCATGTGATACACCTGTACCATGCGAATCAGCGAGTTCAAGAACGGCAAGGCCGAATCCCGCTTCCGCACCGCGTACGAGCACGCGCTCACCCAGCTCTGGCCGGGACCGCGCACCCCGCTCGACGTCCCGACCCGCTTCGGCACCACCCGCGTCCACCGCACCGGCCCCGACCACGGGCAGCCGATCGTGCTGCTCCCCGGCTCCGGCGGCAACGCCCTGATGTGGCACGCGTACATCGAGCGCCTCGCCGCACACCACCCCGTCCTCGCCGTGGACACCGTCGGCGAACCCGGCGCCAGCGTGCAGAGCGCCCCGATCTCGGACGGCCACGACGCCGCCGACTGGCTGGAGGAACTGCTCGCCGCCCTCGACGTCCCGGCCGCCCACCTGGTCGGCTGCTCCTACGGCGGCTGGATCGCCCTCCACCACCAGATCCGCCACCCCGGACGGACCGCCGCCCTCACCCTGGTCGACCCGGCGGGCCTCGCCGACGTCGGACGGCGCTTCTACACCTGGCTCATCCTCGGCGGCCTCGCCGCCCTTGCACCGCGCCCGCTCCGGCCCCGACTGGCAAAGGCCGTCGACAACAGCGCCATCCTGGACACCGAGTTGATGGTCCTGATGCGCGCCTCGATGGGATTCCGCCGCCGACTGCCCCCGGCCACCACCCTCGGCGACGAGCAACTGAGCCGCCTCAGCACCCCCGCGCTCTTCCTGCTCGGCGAGCGCAGCGCCCTGCACGACGCCACGGCCGTCTCCGAGCGACTGCACCGGCTCGCCCCGGCCGCCCGGGTCGAGGTCGTCCCCGGCGCCGGGCACGCGCTGCCCACCGACGACCCGGCCGCCGTCCTCGCCGGAATCCTCGGCATGGCGGCCCAGCAGGGCGATTGAGGGCCGAGCGGCTGACTCACCCCTGCTGCGGTGGGCGGCGGCGCATGCTCAGCAGGAACAGCACCACCGCCGTCAGGACAGCGGCCGTGCGCAGCACGCCCGGCGCCATGGACCAGCTGAACTGGCCCAGCGGGGAGCCGGGTTGGACCGCACCTCCGGCACCGCCCCCGGCGGCCTGCTTGGCGCGGTTCATCGCGAACAGGGTGGTCGCGCTCATCGTCGCCAGCGGGATCCCGAGGATCACGAACTTGCGCATGAAATCGGAGAGTTGACGGGTCAGATAGCCGAGGCCCCAGCCCGCCAGCATGGCCGGGAAGAAACCGGACACCGCACCGCCGACCAGCAGGCCGCAGGACAGCAGGATCAGCGGGGACGGCCGGCGGGCGCCCTTGGCCGGACCGGCCGCCCCGGCGGGCGCGGCCTTGGCCTTCACCTTCCGCTGCCGCTTCGGGTTCGACGGCTTCGCCCCGGCCGCCGGCTCGACCGGCTGCTGCTGCGCCGTCTCCTCGGCCGCGCGCTGCTCGGGCACCGGTCTCGGCGCGGGCTGCGGCGCGTCCGAGAAGTCGAGCATCGTCATCGTCCACGGGCTCGAACTCTGCACCGTCGGCGGCGGGATCACCCCCGAGCCTTCCGACGGACCGGCGACGCCCGGCAGGTCCAGCGACACGTTCGGGATGCCGCCGCCCGATGCGCCGGAAGCGGCCGGGGGACCGTACACGCCGCCCTCGGCCGGCCCGCCGGCCGTCTCCCCCTCGGCCCCCGGAACGGACGCACCCGACGACCCCGCCCGCTCGCTCCACGGCCCGCTCTTGCGCCACCACTCGCCGTCCGTCATCACCGACACCCCGCCTCGCCCGGCCCGCCCATGGACATGCAGAGCGCGGCCGCCCACCGAACCGCCCTCCGCCGTGACGGTACCCACCGTGCCCCGCCCGCGCGAGTCCGAGCCGAACACCGCCGTCCACCGGCGCAGCCCGCCGCACGAGCGCACCCCGCCGTCCGTGCTCCCGACTAACCTAGGTCGAATGACCACACAGCAGGGCCCCCAACGCCAAGGTAGGACGCCCGCCGGCCCCCGCACCCTCGCCGAGGAGCTGCGCGCCCGCCCCGACGACGCGCTCGCCGCCCTGCTCCGGTCCCGCCCCGACCTGCTGAACCCCGTCCCCGGCGACCTCACCCAGCTGTCCGCCCGGCTCTCCTCGCGCGCCTCCGCGCTGCGCGCCCTGGAACGGCTCGACCGGTTCACCCTGCAGGTCGCCGAGGCGCTGGCGACCGCCCCGGACGGCACCGGCCTGACCACCGTACGGACCCTGCTGACCGGCCCGGCCAAGGTCAAGCCGCACCCCGGCGCCACCCCGCTCACCCCGGCCGACCGCTCCGCCGTCGCCGCCGCCCTCCCCCGCGCCATCGCCACCCTGCGCGATCGGGCGCTGCTCTGGGGCCCGGACAACGGCCTACGGCTGGTCCTCGCCGTCCGCGAGGCGCTCGCCCCGACCGCCGCCAACCCCGGCCGCACCGGCCTCGGCCCCACCCTCGCCGAGGCCACCACCGGCATGTCCCCGGCCCGGCTGCAGCAGCTGCTCGCCTCCGCCGGGCAGCCCGCCACCCCCGACCCGGTCACCGCCGTCGCCGCCCTGACCGCCCTGCTCACCGACCGCGCCCGCTGCGCCGCCCTGCTGGAGACCGCCCCCGAGGCCGCGCTGCGGCTGCTGGACCGGCTGGTCTGGGGCCCGCCCACCGGCACCGTCCCGGACGCCACCCGCCCGGTCACCGCCGAGGACGCGCAGAGCCCGGTCGAATGGCTGCTCGCCCGCGGCCTGCTGCTGCCGACCAGCCCGGGCAGCGTCGTGCTGCCCCGCGAACTGGCCCTGCACCTGCGCGGCGGCCGCACCCACCGCACCGTCGAACCGCTCCCGCCCGAGCCCGCGCCCGCCGCCGCCCCGCGCGATCCACAGGCTGTGGACAGCGCCGCGGCCGGCCAGGCGCACACCGCCGTCAAGACCGTCGAGGAACTGCTGGAGACCTGGGGCCTCACCCCGCCGCCCACCCTGCGGGCCGGCGGCCTCGGCGTACGGGATCTCAAGCGCGCCGCCCAGGCCCTGGAGACCACCGAGCAGCAGGCCGCCTTCTGGCTCGAACTCGCCTATACCGCGGGCCTGCTGGCCCCCGACGGCGAAGTCGACGAGTGCTGGGCGCCGACCCCCGGGTACGACAGCTGGCTGCAGCTGGACACCGCCGAGCGCTGGTCCGTCCTGGCCGCCGCCTGGCTCGCCGCCACCCGCGTCCCCGCCCTCACCGGCACCCCGGACAACAAGGGCAAGCCGCGCGCCGCCCTCGGCCCCGAACTCGACCGCACCCTCGCCCCGTCGGTGCGCCGCGCCACGCTCGCCCTGCTCGCCGAACTCCCGCCCGGCACCCCGGCCACCGCCGAGGAACTGCTGCCCACCCTGCGCTGGCAGCGCCCGCTGCGCGGCGGCCCGACCGGCCCGGACGGCCGCGAGCTGCGCGACGACCTCACCACCTGGACCCTCGCCGAGGCCGAACTCCTCGGCATCACCGGCCGCGGCGCCCTCGCCGCCCCCGGCCGCGCCCTGCTCACCGCCGAGTCCGACCCGGCCGAGGTGCTCGCCCCGCTGCTGCCGCAGCCACTGGACCACGTGATCCTCCAGCCGGACCTCACCGCGATCGCCCCCGGCCCGCTGCTCACCCCGCTCGCCCAGGCGCTCGCGCTCTGCGCCGACATCGAGTCCAAGGGCGGCGCCACCGTCTACCGGTTCAGCCCGACCTCCGTCCGCCGCGCCCTGGACGCCGGCCGCACCGCCGCCGACCTGCAGACCTTCCTGGCCCAGCACAGCCGCACGCCCGTGCCCCAGCCGCTCACCTACCTGATCGACGACGTCGCCCGGCGCCACGGCATCCTGCGGGTCGGCGCCGCCTCCTCCTACCTGCGCTGCGACGACCCCGCACTGCTGAACGAGGTGCTCGCCGACCGCCGCGCCGCCGACCTGCGGCTACGGCTGCTCGCCCCCACCGTCCTCGCCTCCCAGGCCGCCCCGGACGTCCTGCTCGCCGCCCTGCGCACCATGGGCTACGCACCGGCCGCCGAATCCGCCGAGGGCGACGTCCTGATCACCCGCCCGGACAGCCACCGCACCCCGCCCCGCACCGCCCCCACGCCCGTCCCCGACGGCCCGCCCACGCCCGACGACACCCTCCTCGCCGCCGCCATCAAGGCCATCCGGGCCGGCGACCGCGCCGCCACCGCCACCCGCCGCGAACCCACCCCGGACCCGCGCCAACTCCCCCGCACCGCCGCCGCCGAGACCCTCGCCGCCCTCCAGACGGCCGTCCTCCTCGGCGAACGCATGTGGATCGGCTACCTCAACGCCGAGGGCATCGCCAGCCAGCGCATCATCGACCCGGTCAAGGTCGAAGGCGGCTTCGTCACCGCCTTCGACCACCACGCCGACGAACTGCGCACCTTCGCCCTCCACCGCATCACCGGCGTCGCCGAACTGGACGAATAGCGCACACGGCTCGTCAGTGCCCCTGCGACTCCTTCATCTTCTCCTTGACGGCCTGGTCCGCCAGGCTGCCGATCTGCCCCTGCCCGACCGGCAGTTCGCCCCCGGTGACGGTGTCCGCGAGCAGGAGCCCGGGCGCGGCGAGCAGCCCGCCCGGCCCCTCCCCGATGCCCGCCAGGGCGTGGGCGGAACCGGCCGAGGAGGCGGTGGCCGCGAAGGCCGTGCCCATCAGGGCGAGGGCGGTGAGAACGCGCTTCGAGGTCTTCATGACCTGCTCAACGAGCGGGTACGGACCGTGGTCACTCGGGGCGATCCCTCGTTCGGCCGCCGCGAGGGCGTGTCGCGCTGACCATCCGTCAATGCGACGTATACATCGTTCGTTCCTGCTTTTTCACAGTTCACGGCTCCGCGTCCCACCGCAGCTCGCGGTGGGGCGCGGGGCCGTGGCGCCGGTTGTGAGGAGAGAGCGATGCGTCTGGCCCGTCCACACGATTCCGCGGGTGAGCCCGCACGTCGCGGTCCGGAGTCCGAAAGCAGTGGGCCTCGGCCCGGGCCGTGGGTGCGGGTGCGGGCCGTGGCGGCGGGACTGGCCCTGACGGCCGGGTTGGCCCTGCCGGTGCTGGCCCCGTCCCCGGCCATGGCCGCCACGGGCCAGCAGGGCTACGTCGACAACCCCGGCGCCAACACGGTGACGGTGTTCAACACCACCACCAACACCGTCACCACGACCATCCCCGTCGGCACCAGACCGGTGGCTGTAGCGGTGACCCCGAACGGCCTGCACGCCTACGTCGCCAACCGCAGCTCGGACAACGTGTCGGTGATCGACACCACCACCAACACCGTCACCACCACGATCCCCCTGCCCGCCGGTGACTCCCCGCAGGATGTGGCGATCGCCCCGAACGGGCTGCACGCCTACCTCCCCAACTTCGGCACGAGCACCCTGTCGGTGATCGACACCACCACCAACACGGTCACCACCGACATCCCCCTGGCCTCCGGCAGCGATCCGCGGTTCATCGCGATCACGCCGGACAGCTCCCATGTCTACGTCACCGAGCTCAGTCTTGGCCAGGTACAGGTGGTCGACACCACCACCAACACCGTCACCGCCACCATCCCCGGCTTCACCCAGCCGTCGGGCATCACGATCACCCCGAACGGCCTGCACGCCTACGTCGACGACTTCTCCGCGAACACCGTGTCGGTGATCGACACCGGCACCAACACCGTGGTGGGCCCCGCGATCCCCGTCGGCAACAACCCGTACGGCAACGCGATCACCCCGGACGGCCACCAGGTCTACGTCGGCAACGTCGCCGACGGCACCGTGTCGGTGATCGACACCACCAGCAACACCGTCACCGCCACTGTCCCCGTCGGCACCAGCCCCTACAAGCTCGGGATGAACCCCGACGGCAAACACGTCTACGTCGGCAACTTCTCCTCGAACACCGTGTCGGTGATCGACACCACCACCAACACCGTCACCGCCACCATCCCCGTCACCGGGCCGTTCGGTATCGCGATCACCCCGGTCCCCGCGGGGCCCGCCCTGACCATCACCAAGACCCACACCGGCAACTTCACCGCGGGCAGGACAGGCACCTACACCATCACCGTCGGCAACAACGGGACGGCCCCCACCGACGGCACCACGGTCACCATGAAGGACACCCTCCCGGCCGGACTCACCGCCACCAGCATCACCGGCAGGGGATGGCGCTGCACCCTGAGGACCCTGACCTGCACCCGCAGCGACGTCCTCAACCCCGGGAACACCTACCCGCCCATCACGCTGCGGGTCCGCGTCGCCCGCACCGCCACCGGCACCCTCACCAACACCGCCATGGTCAGCGGAGGCGGCGACGGCACCGCCACCGCCACCGACCCCACCGTCATCGACCCCTGCGACGACCACCACCACTGGTGACCGCAACGCTCCAACCACCCGGCCCACGGGACCGGCACATCTGAACAGTCGAACGCTTCGCCGACATCCACGCTCGACCCCGACGAGCGTGGATGTCGGCGTATCGGGGCCGCCCGCTGCGGACGACGCGGCGGCCGGTTGACCAACGGCAGTCCGAAGGAGCCCACCCACGTACCGCCCGGGATGAGCGACACTGGAGGGTCTGCGTCAATCCAGCCTGTCAGCCAGTGGAGGGCTCCCCCGCGTGAACGACGGACCGCTCATCGTCCAGAGCGACAAAACTCTTCTCCTGGAGATCGACCACCCCAAGGCCGCCGACTGCCGCCGCGCCATCGCGCCGTTCGCCGAGTTGGAGCGGGCGCCCGAGCACGTGCACACGTACCGGGTGACGCCGCTCGGGCTGTGGAACGCGCGGGCGGCCGGGCACGACGCCGAGCAGGTGGTGGACGCCCTGGTGACGTACTCGCGCTACCCGGTGCCGCACGCGCTGCTGGTGGACGTGGCGGACACCATGGGCCGGTACGGGCGGCTCCAGCTGGTCAAGCACCCCACCCACGGGCTGGTGCTGACCACCACCGACCGCCCGGTGCTGGAGGAGGTGCTGCGCTCCAAGAAGATCGTCCCGCTGGTCGGCGCCCGGGTCGACCCGGACACCGTGGTGGTGCACCCCTCCGAGCGCGGGCAGATCAAGCAGGTGCTGCTCAAACTCGGCTGGCCCGCCGAGGACTTCGCCGGGTACGTGGACGGCGAGGCGCACCCGATCGACCTGGACGAGGACGGCTGGCAGCTGCGCCCGTACCAGGCACAGGCGGTCGAGGGCTTCTGGCACGGCGGCTCGGGCGTGGTCGTGCTGCCCTGCGGCGCCGGCAAGACGCTGGTCGGCGCGGCCGCGATGGCGCACGCCAAGTCGACCACGCTGATCCTGGTCACCAACACCGTCTCGGCCCGCCAGTGGAAGCACGAGCTGGTCAAGCGCACCTCGCTGACCGAGGACGAGATCGGCGAGTACAGCGGGACGAAGAAGGAGATCCGCCCGGTCACCATCGCCACCTACCAGGTGATGACCACCAAGCGGAAGGGCGTGTACGCGCACCTGGAGCTGTTCGACGCCCGCAACTGGGGCCTGGTGGTCTACGACGAGGTGCACCTGCTGCCCGCGCCGGTGTTCAAGTTCACCGCCGACCTCCAGGCCCGCCGCCGGCTCGGCCTGACCGCCACCCTGGTGCGCGAGGACGGCCGCGAGGGCGACGTGTTCAGCCTGATCGGCCCGAAGCGCTTCGACGCCCCGTGGAAGGAGATCGAGGCCCAGGGCTACATCGCGCCCGCCAACTGCTGCGAGGTGCGGGTCACCCTCACCGACTCCGAGCGGCTCGCCTACGCCACCGCCGAGCCGGAGGAGCGCTACCGCTTCTGCGCGACCACCGCGACCAAGCGGCGGGTGGTGGAGGCGCTGGTGAAGAAGCACGAGAAGGACCAGACGCTGATCATCGGCCAGTACATCGACCAGCTGGACGAGCTCGGGGAGGTCCTGGACGCCCCGGTGATCAAGGGCGAGACCAGCAACGCCCAGCGCGAGAAGCTCTTCGACGCCTTCCGGAACAAGGAGATCAGCGTCCTGGTGGTCTCCAAGGTCGCGAACTTCTCGATCGACCTGCCCGAGGCGACGGTCGCCATCCAGGTCTCCGGGACCTTCGGCTCCCGCCAGGAGGAGGCCCAGCGCCTCGGCCGCGTCCTGCGCCCCAAGGCGGACGGGCACGCGGCGCACTTCTACTCGGTGGTCGCCCGCGACACCGTGGACCAGGACTTCGCCGCCCACCGGCAGCGCTTCCTGGCCGAGCAGGGCTACGCGTACCGGATCATCGACGCGGACGACGTGCTGTAAGGCGTTTCAGTACCGGACACCGTCGCGCCCGAGGAAGATCACCCGCGCGGCGGTGTCCAGCGCGATGCCGACGTTGCGGAGAACGGTGCCCAGCGGGTTGCGGTGGCGGCCCTGGACGGCGGTCGCGCCGGCCGGGCCCGGACGGGGGGTGGTGTTCTCACTGCTCATGTCTTCAACGGTAGGCACCCGACCGGCCCACGGCATCACTCCAAAGGCCGCATCCAGCGAGGCGGCCGTCCTCCTCCAGGTGTACGGCAGCCCCGAGACCTGCGGGGCTGGAACCCTGAGACGGACGGGTCTAAGATCGTCCGTCTGCCCCCTCCCGAACCGTGGTACCTGACGGTGTCCGTCCCGCAGGCAGCCGGGGGAGGCGCCGACCGCACGGCAACCGGTCGGCCGTACACCACCGTGAGCTCCATCGATCCGCTGCGCCCGCCACCGGGGCAGCCGGGAAGGTTCGCTGTGCCCGCCACCCCCACCACCGACCCCCTCCAGCGCGAACGCGACCACCTGGCCGCGTCCCGGTCCGCGCTGCGAGCGATGCGCGAGGACGTCGAGTCGCTCGACCTGCGCGACGTGACCGGCACCTGGGTGTCCGCCGTCATCCTCCAGAACCAGATCGAGGCCAGGATCGCCGCCCTGGCCGACCTCTCCGACACCCCGCTGTTCTTCGGCCGCCTCGACTACCTGCACGCGGTCAGCGAGGAACTGAGCGAGGGCGGAGGCGGGGAGAACTTCTACATCGGCCGCCGCCACGTGCACGACGCCGACGGAGACCCGATGGTGATCGACTGGCGCGCGCCGGTCTCCCAGCCCTTCTACCGGGCCAGCCGCGCCGAGCCGATGGACGTCGAGCGCCGCCGCCGCTTCGGCTACACCGGCGGCGAACTCACCGCCTACGAGGACGAACACCTCACCGACCCGGCCGCAGAGACATTTTCCGGCTCCGCCGGGGGGTCCACCACCTCCGCCCTGCTCGCCGCCGAGATCGAGAAGCCCCGCGTCGGCCCGATGCGCGACATCGTCGCCACCATCCAGCCCGAGCAGGACGAGATCGTCCGCTCCGACATCACGGGCACCATCTGCGTCCAGGGGGCGCCCGGCACCGGGAAGACCGCGGTCGGCCTGCACCGCGTCGCCTACCTGCTGTACGCCCACCGCGAGCGCCTGGCCCGGACCGGGACCCTGGTGATCGGCCCGAACAACGCCTTCCTCTCCTACATCGAACAGGTGCTGCCCGCCCTCGGCGAGCTGGAGGTCGCCCAGGCCACCGTGCAGCAGCTGGTCGCCCACGTCGAGGTGAAGGGCGAGGACGACCCGGAGGCGGCCCGGCTGAAGGGCGACGCCCGGATGGCCGAGGTGCTGCGCCGGGCGGTGCGGGCGGGCATCACGCTGCCCACCGAGCCCTGCGTGGTGGTCCGCGGCTCCCGCCGCTGGCGCGTCCCGGTGTACGAACTGGTCGAGATCATCGAGGAGTTGAAGGGCCGCGAGGTCCGCTACGGCGCCGCCCGGGACGCCCTGCCGCAGCGCATCGCGCACGCCGTGCTGCTGAAGATGGAGCAGGGCGGCGAGGCCCCGGACGACCGGGTGCAGGACGCGGTGGCTCGCAACAGCGCGGTCAAGGCCGTGGTCAAGGAGTGCTGGCCGGCCGTCGACCCGGCCAAGCTGGTGCTGCGACTGCTCTCCGACCCGGAGTTCCTGGCCGAGTGCGCCGAGGGAATCCTCACCCCCGAGGAGCAGCGGGCGGTGCTGTGGCCCAAGCCCGGCCGCTCGGTGAAGACCGCCCGCTGGACGCCGGCCGACGCCGTCCTGGTGGACGAGGCGACCGACCTGGTGCAGCGCACGCCCTCGCTCGGGCACGTGGTGCTGGACGAGGCCCAGGACCTCTCCCCGATGCAGTACCGCGCGGTCGGCCGCCGCTGCACCACCGGCTCGGCGACCGTCCTCGGCGACCTCGCCCAGGGCACCACCCCCTGGGCGACGGCGAGTTGGCCGGACGCGCTGCACCACCTGGGCAAGCCGGACGCGCACGTGGAGGAGCTGACCAAGGGCTTCCGGGTGCCCGAGGAGGTCATCACGTACGCCTCCCGGCTGCTGCCCGCGATCGCCCCCGGCCTGGCACCGGCGACCTCGGTCCGCGACGCCCCCGGCTCGCTGGTGATCCGCCGGATCACCGAGTGGGAGCAGGCCGTCCTGGACGCCTGCCGGGAGGCGCTGGAGAACGAGGGCTCGACCGGTCTGATCGCCGCCGACGCCCGGATCCCGCAGCTCGCCGAGCTGCTCACCGCGGCCGGGCTGCCGTACCTCTCCCCCGGCACCGAGACCAGCACCGAGGCCCGGCTGACCCTCGTGCCGGCCTCGCTGGCCAAGGGTCTGGAGTACGACTACGTGGTGCTGGACGAGCCGGCCGCGGTGATCGCCGGCGAGCCGGACGAGCGGACCGGCCTGCGCCGGCTGTACGTGGCGCTCACCCGTGCGGTCTCCGGCCTGACGGTGCTGCACAGCGAGCCGCTGCCCGAGCAGTTGCGCTGACGCCGAAGGGCCGGTCCCGAGGACCGGCCCTTCACGTACAGCACTCAGGCGTCGATCAGCGCCCGCCACTCGGCGACCTTGGCCTCGTCGACGGGCGTCCGCCAGCCGTCGGCCCGCACCGCGCCGCCGACGTGGAAGGCGTCGAAGCCCTCCGCCCGCAGCTCCTCGAGGTGCTCGGCCCGCAGACCGCCGCCGATCAGGATCCGCTGGGTGTACCCGGGCCCGCCCGCGCGGGCCAGCTCGGCGGCCAGCACCTCGCGCCCGGCGTCCACCCCGGCGGCCGCGCCGGAGGTGAGGAAGGTGTCCAGCCCGGGCAGCGCGCCGACGGCGGCGCGCAGGGCGGCCCGGTCGGCGCTGTGGTCGATCGCCCGGTGGAAGGTCCAGCGGCAGCCGGCGATCGCCTCGGCGACGGCCGTGGTGGCGGCCAGGTCGACGGCGCCCGCGGCGTCGAGGAAGCCGAGGACGAACTCCTCGGCCCCCTCGGCCCGCAGCGCGCCGGCCCGGGCGCACAGCTCGTCCAGGTCGCCGGGGGCGAAGCCGTCCCGGATCCGGAGCATGACGCGCAGCGGGATGCCGACGGCGGCCCGGATCCGGGCGAAGTCCTCGACGGACGGGGTGAGTCCGTCGGCGGCCATGTCGGTGACCAGTTCGAGCCGGTCGGCGCCGCCCGACTCGGCAGCCTGGGCGTCCTGGGGCGTCAGCGCGATGACTTCGAGAATTGGTCTAGACATGTGGGACAGCCTGCCACATCCGGCCGCCCCCGGCGAGACCGCACCCCCGCTCTCCGTCCCCTCAGGCCAACTGCCGCCCGCCCGGCCCTGACGGACCCTTCCGGCGGCCCACCACGGCCAGCACGACCGCCACCACGACCGTCAGCCCGGCCATCGGCAGCAGCTTCCAGGCACCGCCTTCCTGCTGCCACAGCGCGGGGAGGTTGACACTGAACGCCCACGGCAGCGCGGCGAGCCCGGGAACCGCCACCAGGTACCAGCCGCGCACCGCCGTCAGGGTCATCAACAGCGGCACGACGATCATCAGCGCGCGCCACGGCGCGGCCAGGTGGTGCCAACTGCTGGAGAAGTTGGTCGAGATCGACACCGTCGGGGCGAGCATCGCCGCCGCCAGCACCAGACCCCGCTCGCGCCAGGTCGGCACCGGCAGGGCGTCCTTCGGCGCCGCCAGCAACACCAGGGACCAGAGCAGGAACGGCCCGGACCACTGGAACTCGAAGAGGACGTCCCAGAACGGCTGGCGCGCGTACGGGTACGTCAACGGCTGCACGATGGCCGCGATCGCCGCCAGCGCCGTGACCCCGGCCAGCAGCTTCGCCACCGTCCACCGCCCGAGCAGCACCGCCCCGGCGGAGAGCACCGCGGACCCGACCAGCGCCCAGTGGGCGAGGAAGAACGCCAGCGCCCCGAGGTGGCGCGGCACTTGCTGCCAGCCGCGGGGCGCGTCCAGGTACTCCAGCACCGCGTACACCGCCGCCGTCCCGCCCACCGCCCCGACCACCAGCGGCGCGGCCAGCGCCGCCAGCCGCCCGCCGGTGGACGCCGAGGTCAGCCCGGTCCGCATCCGCAGCCCGTAGGCGCCCAGGTCGAACAGCTCACGGGCCTTGGCCACCGGCCCGGCCCCGGCGGTCGTGTCGGCGAAGACCACGGCCAGCTCGTCCCCGCGCTCGCGGCGGTACCGCCCCGGGTACAGCGCCAGCGCCGTACGGACGGCAACAGTCGAATCGGTCATGCCAAGGCCCCCCTGACCTTCGGACTGACAACGGCGACGGACAGCCGCCGCTCGGCCTCGGCGGCCACGGCCCGCAGCCGCTCGGCCTCGGTGGCCAGCGCACCCCGACCGGCGTCGGTCAGCGCATAGGTGCGCCGGGCGCGGCCGTCCACCACCTCCTCGGCGGCGACCTCGATCAGGCCCTGGCCGAGCAGCCGGTCGAGCGCGCCGTAGAGCGTGCCGGTGCGCATCTTGACCCGGCCGTCCGAGATCGCGGCGATCTCCTGGATGAGCGCGTAACCGTGTCTCGGAGCATCGGCCAGCGCGGTGAGCAGAAGCAGCGTCGGCTCCTGCATGGAGCGTTCTGTCATGCGTCTACATATATCGCTGACCGGCATATCCCGTCCACCCGAACCAGCCGACAGAATGTGCCCATGCCGACCGAGGACCTGCTCACCGCCTGGACCGCCCTGCTCAACCGCTGCGGCGCCACCGACGGCCCCGAACCGTACGGGCGGGAGCTGCTGCGCCGCTGGTCCGAGCCGCAACGCCGCTACCACACCCCTGAGCACCTGCGCGCGGTCCTGCGGCACGTCGACGACCTCGCCGACCACGCCGCCGACCCGGACGCCGTCCGGCTCGCCGCCTGGTTCCACGACGCCGTCTACCGCCCCGACCGCACCGAGAACGAGGAGCGCAGCGCCGCCCTCGCCGTCCGCGCGCTGACCGCCGCCGGACTGCCCGCCGAACGCGTCGCCGAGGTCGAACGGCTCGTCCTGCTCACCGTCACCCACGACCCGGCCCCCGGCGACCGCAACGGCGAGGTGCTCTGCGACGCGGACCTCGCCGTCCTCGGCGGCACCCCCGAGGCGTACGCGGCCTACGCGGCCGCCGTCCGCGAGGAGTACGGCTTCGTCCCGGAACCGGACTTCCGCGCCGGCCGGGCCGCCGTCCTGCGCAGGCTCCTGGCGCTCCCGGCCCTCTACCGCACCCCCACCGCCCACCAGCGCCACACCGCGCCCGCCCGCGCCAACCTGACGGCCGAGCTCGAGCGGCTCGAGGACTAGACCAACTCCCCCACCGGCGCCACCGCCACGCCCCGCTTGCCGCACACCCAGTGCGGCTCCGGCCCCAGCTCGGGCTCCACGCCCAGCGCGTGCGGGTCCCCGTCGGCCGCGCAGGCGGTGCACAGCGGCCACCGCCCGTACGCCTCCAGCAGCGCGTCCTGGACGTCCTGGGCGACCAGCCCGAGCACGTACTCGGTGCCGTCCGGCCACTGCTCCAGCCACCAGCGGCGGTGGGTGACGGCCTGCTCCACCAGCGAGACGACGGCGGCGTCCGCCACGTCCCGCGCGGTGAGGTCGGCCAGGATCAGTGCCCGCGCGTTGTGCAGGGCGGTCTCGATGTCGTCGGAAGCCATCCGCCCATTCTCCCGCGAAACGCCGACCGCCCGGAAACGCCGCGTGGGCGGCCCCCCGAAGGGGACCGCCCACGCGGACGAGGAGTCAACCGACCCGATCGAAGCGATCAGGATCAGAAGTCCATGTCACCGCCCGGCATGCCGCCGCCGGCGGCCGCGGCGGCCTTCTCCGGCTTGTCGGCGATGACGGCCTCGGTGGTGAGGAACAGCGCCGCGATGGAGGCGGCGTTCTGCAGCGCGGAGCGGGTGACCTTGGCCGGGTCGATGATGCCCTCGGCGACCAGGTCGACGTACTCGTTGGTGGCGGCGTTCAGGCCGTGACCGGCGGGGAGGTTGCGCACCTTCTCCACCACGACGCCACCCTCGAGGCCGGCGTTGGTCGCGATCTGCTTGATCGGGGCCTCGAGCGCGACCTTGACGATGTTGGCACCGGTGGCCTCGTCGCCGTCCAGCTCGAGCTTGTCGAAGGCGACACCGGCCTGCAGCAGGGCGACGCCACCACCGGCGACGATGCCCTCCTCGACGGCGGCCTTGGCGTTGCGGACGGCGTCCTCGATGCGGTGCTTGCGCTCCTTGAGCTCCACCTCGGTGGCCGCGCCGGCCTTGATGACGGCCACGCCGCCGGCCAGCTTGGCGAGGCGCTCCTGGAGCTTCTCGCGGTCGTAGTCCGAGTCGCTGTTCTCGATCTCGGCGCGGATCTGGTTCACGCGACCGGCGACCTGCTCGCTGTCGCCGCCACCGTCGACGATGGTGGTCTCGTCCTTGGTGATGACCACCTTGCGGGCGGTGCCCAGCAGGTCGATGCCGGCGTTCTCCAGCTTGAGGCCGACCTCCTCGGAGATCACGGTGCCACCGGTGAGGATGGCGATGTCGCCGAGCATGGCCTTGCGGCGGTCGCCGAAGCCCGGGGCCTTGACGGCGACGGACTTGAAGGTGCCGCGGATCTTGTTCACGACCAGGGTCGACAGGGCCTCGCCCTCGACGTCCTCGGCGATGATGACGAGCGGCTTGCCGCTCTGCATGACCTTCTCCAGCAGCGGGAGCAGGTCCTTGACCGAGCCGATCTTGGAGTTGGCGATGAGGATGTACGGGTCCTCGAAGGTCGCCTCCATGCGCTCCAGGTCGGTGGCGAAGTAGGCGGAGATGTAGCCCTTGTCGAAGCGCATGCCCTCGGTGAGCTCGAGCTCCAGGCCGAAGGTGTTGCTCTCCTCGACGGTGATGACGCCTTCCTTGCCGACCTTGTCCATGGCCTCGGCGATCAGCTCGCCGATCTGGGTGTCAGCGGCGGAGATGGAGGCGGTGGAGGCGATCTGCTCCTTGGTCTCCACGTCCTTGGCCTGGGCCAGCAGCTGGTCCGAGACGGCGGCGACGGCCTTCTCGATGCCGCGCTTCAGAGCCATCGGGTTGGCGCCGGCGGCGACGTTGCGCAGACCCTCGCGAACCAGGGCCTGGGCGAGCACGGTGGCGGTGGTGGTGCCGTCACCCGCGACGTCGTCCGTCTTCTTGGCGACCTCCTTGACGAGCTCCGCGCCGATCTTCTCGTACGGGTCCTCGAGCTCGATCTCCTTGGCGATGGAGACACCGTCGTTGGTGATCGTGGGGGCGCCCCACTTCTTCTCCAGCACGACGTTGCGACCCTTGGGGCCGAGCGTGACCTTCACTGCGTCGGCGAGCTGGTTCATGCCACGCTCAAGGCCGCGGCGAGCTTCCTCATCAAAGGCGATGATCTTGGCCATCTGAAGTGGTCCTCCGGGACACGGTCGACTGCTCGGACCAAGGGGTGCCCGCGACGGACGGCCCTGGTGTGCGGGGGTCCATTCCCCTACCGCTCCCGGGGGCCTCACCGACCCGGTCCGCTGTCACTCTCACGCTGTGAGTGCTAACGCCAATGATTAGCACTCCGGGTGGTCGAGTGCAAGCCCAATCGCCAACCCGCGAGCCGCCGTCCGGGCCCGCACCGGTGCCCGTCCGGGCCCGCGCGGGAACGCGAACGGGCCCGTACGACGCGTGTCGTACGGGCCCGTCGAGAAGCGAGTGGTCCACCAGCCGTGGGCCGCGCCGAGCTCCTGGAGCCGGAAGGGGTCAGACCGCCGCGCGGACCATGTCCGCCTGCGGGCCCTTCTGTCCCTGGGAGATCTCGAACTCGACCCGCTGGCCCTCCTCGAGGGTGCGGTAGCCGTCCATCTGGATCGCGCTGTAGTGGACGAAGACGTCCGCACCACCGTCGACCGCGATGAAGCCGTAGCCCTTCTCCGCGTTGAACCACTTGACGGTGCCCTGAGCCATTCCGAACTCCCCTAGTGCTGTGCTGGCCCTTCACGGGCCCGCAGGTCGCGGGCCCGGGTCTGGTTTGGAGGCCGGCCCGGGGAACCCCCCCTGAGCGCAGCCGTGCACGCCGCAATCCTCCGCACGGGAACACCGGAAGGCTTCCGTGAGCGGGCGATTACGTCGACCGCCGCTGAATGTATCCGGATCGACGCCCTCTGCAACAGGGCCAATCGCCGGGAATTCCTCGCCCCCGCCAAGAGACAAGACCGAGCAAAACGGAAGGAAGTCGGCATTCCACGCCGGACATAGCGGACGAATTACCCAAATGCCCGCAGGAATTCTGACATCGGCCTGACATGTTTCACGGCCCGGTCCCCGGGCCCGTCCCAGCCTCCGGACGACCTCCGGCGAAGCACCCGCGGGCCGGAAGGGAAGCCCTGTTCCCAGCAGAGCCACACTCTACTCCGACTTGACCCGGAAATATTCCCGCCGAAAATGCAGGCGGCCGCCCGCACCTACGGAGAGTGGAATTCCGTAGGTGCGGGCGGCCGGGAAGCCGTTCGAAGCGGGTCAGGAGGGCCGGGAGCGGCCGGAACGGCTCAGCAGCCGCCGGCCACCGCCGGAATGATCGAGACGCTGGCGCCGTCCTTGATCGCGGTACCCAGGCCGTCGGCGAACCGCACGTCGTCGTCGTTCACGTACACGTTCACGAAGCGGCGCAGCTTGCCCGTGTCGTCCAGGATGCGGGCGGAGATGCCCGCGTGGTTCTCCTCCAGGTCGGCGATGACCTCGGCCAGGGTGGAGCCCTCGGCGGTCACCTCGGCGGCGCCGCCGGTGTAGGTGCGCAGGATGGTGGGGATGCGGACGTTGGCGCTCATGGCTCTCCTAGCGGGGGGGGGTGAGGGTGGTTCAGGCGGACGCGAGGCCGGCGGCGCGGAAGGAGTCCAGCGTCGGGCTGATGACGGCGGTCATCCCGGCCCCGGAGACGGCGTCCAGCGTCTTCAGGCCGTCGCCGGTGTTGATCGCGACGGTCTCCTTGGCCGGGTCCAGCTGACCGGTCTCGACCAGCTTCTTCAGCACGCCGACCGTCACCCCGCCCGCGGTCTCGGCGAAGACGCCCTCGGTCCGGGCCAGCAGCCGGATCGCCGCCACGACCTCCGCGTCCGTGACGTCCTCGACCGCGCCGCCCGTCCGACGGGCGATGTCCAGCACGTACGGGCCGTCCGCCGGGTTGCCGATCGCCAGCGACTTGGCGATGGTGTCCGGCTTCACCGGCTTGATCACGTCGCGGCCGGCCTTGAACGCCGCCGACACCGGCGAGCAGCCCGCCGCCTGGGCCCCGAAGATCCGGTACGGCCGGTCCTCCACCAGACCCAGCTTGATCAGCTCCTGCAGCCCCTTGTCGATCTTCGTCAGCTGCGAGCCCGAGGCGATCGGGATGACGATCTGCTCCGGCAGCCGCCAGCCCAGCTGCTCGCAGATCTCGTACGCCAGCGTCTTGGAGCCCTCGCCGTAGTACGGCCGCAGGTTGACGTTGACGAAACCCCAGCCCTCGCCGGCCGGGTCCCCGATCAGCTCCGAGCAGAAGCGGTTCACGTCGTCGTAGTTGCCCTCGATGCCCACCAGCTCGCCGCCGTACACCCCGGCCATCACGACCTTGCCCTGCTCCAGGTCGTGCGGGATGAACACGCAGGAGCGGAACCCGGCCCGGGCCGCCGCCGCGCCCACCGCACCGGCCAGGTTGCCGGTCGAGGAGCAGGACAGCGTGGTGTAGCCGAACGCCCGGGCGGCCTCGATCGCGCAGGCCACCACCCGGTCCTTGAACGAGTGCGTCGGGTTGCCGGAGTCGTCCTTCACGTGCAGCTGCGCGGTGAACCCGAGCTCCCGCCCCAGGTTGTCCGCCTTCACCAGCGGGGTCCAGCCGGGGTTCAGATTGGGCTTGGAAGCCACGTCGGCCGGCACCGGCAGCAGCGGCGCGTAGCGCCAGATGGACGCGGGACCGGACTCGATCCGCTTGCGCAGCTCCTCGGCGCGCTCGCTGCCGAACTCGTAGGCGATCTCCAGCGGCCCGAAGCACTCCAGGCAGGCGAAGTTCGGGCCGAGCGGGAAGCGGGTGCCGCACTCCCGACAGGACAGCGCGGCGGCGGGGCCGAGGTCGACGGGTGGGAGTCCCCCCGGCCGAAGGCTGGGGGAGGGTGCGACGGTGTCGATAGCCATGATGGCGGAGGCCTCTCTCCTCATCTTCCCCGTGGCGCGGTCGCGCCACGGGCCGGAATTGGCACCTGTCCCGCCGGGGCCTGTCGACGACAGCCGAGCGAGAAGGTTGCCGGGACGTCAACGGGCCGTTCCCTCAGTCCCTCTGGATGAGCATGTGAAGTTATGGTTCAGCGGCGACCCCGGCGTGCAAAGGTCCGACCGCTGTACGAAGACTGTATCCGAAGGCGTCCAACCCGAAAGGGACCGTCCGCCAAGCGAGATGGCCCGTTCCACCTATCCCGCCGAGGAGAGTCACCGTGCCCGCCGAACCGACCCCCGCACTCCTCCCGCAGGCGGCGTCCTGGCTCCGCCGCCGCTCGTGGAGCGCGGCCGACCGGCCGGTGCACACCCTGCTGGAGGCCAAGCAGCGCACCGGCCGCACCGTCACCGTCGTCCTCCCCGCCCTCGACGAGGAGGCCACCGTCGGCGACATCGTCCGGACCATCCGCCGCGAGCTGGTCGAGCGGATCCCCCTCGTCGACGAACTCGTCGTGGTCGACTCCGGCTCCACCGACGCCACCGCTGCGGTCGCCGCCGAGGCGGGCGCCCGGGTGGAGCACCGCGACGCCATACTCCCCCGGCTGCCCGCCGTCCCCGGCAAGGGCGAGGTGCTCTGGCGCTCGCTGCTGGTCACCCACGGCGACATCGTCTGCTTCGTGGACGCCGACCTGCGCGAGTTCGACCCGGCCTTCGTCTCCGGCATCGTCGGCCCGCTGCTGACCGACGAGAACCTCCAGCTGGTCAAGGCCATGTACGACCGCCCCCTGGAGACCGAGAGCGGCGCGATCGTCCCGGCGGGCGGCGGCCGGGTCACCGAACTCGTCGCCCGCCCCCTGCTCAACCTCCACTGGCCCGAACTCGCCGGTTTCGTCCAGCCCCTCGGCGGCGAGTACGCGGCCCGCCGCTCACTGCTCGAACGGCTGCCCTTCCCCACCGGCTACGGCGTCGAACTCGGCCTGCTGGTCGACGCGTTGGAACTGGCCGGGCTGGACGCCCTGGCCCAGGTCGACGTCGGCGTCCGGCACCACCGCCACCAGGACGGCCAGGCCCTCGGCCGGATGGCCGCCACCATCTACCGCACCGCCCTCGAACGCCTCGACCGCACCCACCGCCTCAAGGCCTCCGCCGACCTGGTCCACCCCCACCTCACCCAGTTCACCCGCGACCCGGAGACCCGCGCCTTCACCGCCCACACCCACCCCGTGACGGCCCTGGAGCGCCCCCCGATGCACACCGTGCCCGAGTACGCCGCCCGACATTGAAACGTTTGCCACGCCGACCCCCCGGCAACGTACCAACCATGGGCGATCTCACGACCGAACGTTCGAGTGTGACCGGCACCGCCCCCGTCCTGGTGGCCTCCAACCGGGGACCGGTGTCGTTCAGCACCTCCGACGACGGCACGCTGACCCTGCGCCGCGGCGGCGGAGGCCTGGTCTCCGGCCTCTCCGCGATCGACGACCCCCACGCCGTCTGGGTCTGCGCCGCCCTCGGCGACGCCGACCGCCGGGCCGCGAGAGAAGCCCCCGACGGCCGCCTCGACCTGGCCGGCCACGAGGTCGGCAGCCAGGCCGTCCGGATGCTGGACATCGACCCGCAGACCTTCGCCCGCGCCTACAACGGCGTCGCCAACTCCACCCTGTGGTTCGTCCACCACCTGCTCTACGCGACCCCCACCGCGCCCTCCTTCGACGCCGGCTTCCGCACCGAGTGGGCCGCCTACCAGGCGTACAACACCGCCTTCGCCGAGGCCCTGGCCGCCGAAGCCGCCCCGAACGCCGCGGTCCTGGTCCAGGACTACCACCTCTCCCTCGTCCCGGCCCTGCTCCGCGAGACCCGGCCCGACCTGCGGATCGGCCACTTCTCCCACACCCCCTGGGCCCCGCCCGAGTACTACCGGCTGCTGCCCGACGACGTCGCCCGCGCCGTGCTCACCGGCATCCTCGGCGCCGACCGGGCCGGCTTCCTCACCGAACGCTGGGCCCGCGCCTTCGCCGCCTGCTGCGAGGACCTCCTCGGGGCGACCGTCGACCACAAGGAGCTCACCGTCACCCTCCCCCAGCCTTCGGCCGGGGGGACCCCCATCGGCCGCACCACCCGGCTCGGCGTCCACGCCCTCGGCGCCGACGCCGACTTCCTCCGCGAGCGCGCCCACCGCCCCGACGTCGACGAACGCCTCGCCGCCCTCCGTACGGCCGTCGGCGACCGCCGCACCATCGTCCGGGTCGACCGCACCGAGCTGAGCAAGAACATCGTCCGCGGCCTCCAGGCCTACCGGCACCTGCTCCGCACCCGCCCCGAGTGGCACGACCGGGTGGTCCACATCGCCTTCGCCTACCCGTCCCGCACCGACCTCGCCGAGTACCGCGACTACACCGCCGCCGTCCGGCGCCTCGCCGACGAGATCGACGAGGAATTCGCCACCCCCACCTGGCAACCGCTGATCCTGCACGTCAACGACGACTTCCCGCGCTCCCTGGCCGCCTACCGCCTGGCCGACGTCGCCCTGGTCAACCCGATCCGGGACGGCATGAACCTGGTCGCCAAGGAGGTCCCGGTGGTCTCCGACCGCGGCTGCGCCCTCGTCCTCTCCCGCGAGGCCGGCGCCCACTCCGAGCTGGGCGACGACGCCCTCACCGTCAACCCCTACGACGTCATCGCCACCGCCGAGGCGCTGCACACCGGTCTCAGCATGAGCCCGGAGGAACGCGCCGAGCGCACCAAGCGCCTCGCCGCCGCGGCCACCGCGCTCCCCCCGCAACAGTGGTTCCTCGACCAGCTCAACGAGCTCTGACCGCCTCCCCCAAGGCCGCCAACAGCTCCACCACGCCCTCGGGCCCGTCGACCACCAGATCCGCCCGGTCGGCGAGCTCGCGCACCGGCGCGTCCCCCACCGTCCCGGCGCACACCAGCAGCCCCGCCAAACCCTGCCCGCGCAGCTTCTCCACCGCCGCGAAGGCCGCCACGTCCCCCAGGTCGTCCCCCGCGTAGAGCACCGACCGCGCCCCGCGCTCGCGCAGGAAGCCGGTCAGCGCCGCCCCCTTGTCCACTCCCGGCGGCCGCAGCTCCAGCACCAGCCGCCCGGGCTCCACCACCAGCCCGTACTCGGCGGCCAAGTCCGCCACCGGCGCCCGCAACAGCTCCAACGCCACCTCCGGCGCCCCCGTGCGCCGGGTGTGCACCGCCACCGAGCGCCCCTTGTCCTCCACCCACGTCCCCTCGGGCGCCCCCACCCGCTCCAACACCCCCGGCAACGCCGCCCGCACCCCCGCGACCCCCGGATGCACCTCCGGCGCCGTCACCACACCCCCCTCCCACCGCTCGGCCCCGTAGTGCCCCAGCACCACCAGCCCCGGCACCCCCGCGAACCCCCCGTACTCCGCCGCCAACCCCGCCGGCCGCCCGGTCACCACCACCAACGCCCCGACCACCGGCGCCAACCCCCGCAACGCCCCCACCACCCCAGGATGCGCCCGCGCCGCACTCGGATCCGCCACGATCGGCGCCAAGGTCCCGTCGAAATCCAGCGCGACCACCGCCTCCCCCGGCGCCGCCAGAATCGCCCGCAACCCATCCCACCCGGCATCCGTGGCCGGCACGACCATCTCGTCAAAACCCATACCACCCCCCATACCCCCGCCTCCCCCAGAGCACCCACGTGGGCGCGCGGGCCCCGCCTCGCCCCCCCCCCCCCCCCCCACGCCCCACCTCCCCCCACCTCCCCCCACCCCCCACAGAACCCCCCACCTCACCGAGCCGCCCGCCGGGCCTCCCGCACCCGCCGCAACCGATTCACCAGCACCGGCGCGAACGCCAACGCCTCCTCCCGGTCCAGCAACCCGTTCAGCAACTGGTAGTACCGCGTGGAGGAGAGCCCCAGCTCCTCCCGGATCGCCCGCTCCTTGGCCCCCGCCGTCCGCCACTGCCGCCCCTCCAGCGCCAGCACCGCCCGGTCCCGCTCACTCAGCTCGCCCAGCTCGCCCACCGACAACCACCTCCGCCGCATCCCCACGGACCTACGGAGTGTCATTCTCCCGCCGGCCGCCGACACACTCTGCCCCCTCGCCCTGGCCCGCGCCGCACCACGGTCGCCCCCAGGACGAGCATGACGAGCACGACGACCTTCGCCCTGCACATCCCCACCGCCGACCTCGCCCCCGAGCACCCCCGGCCGGGTCCTACTGCTTGCGGACCCGGGCCGCCTCCTGCATCGCCGCGTCCTGCAGCCCGCCGAGCACCTGCTTCGGGTCCCCGGTCACCGCCTGCCCGATGCCCGCCTTGATCCGGTTGCTGACCTCGCCCCAGGCCGGGTCCCCGAACGGGTAGAAGCTCGCGTTGCCGAGCCCGACCGCGAACTGCTTGAGGTCCGCGTGCTTGGGGTCCGACGACATCTGGCCGAAGGCGTCCTGCGTGACCGGCAGCAGGTTGTACTGCTCGTCGAACTTCAGCTGGTAGTCCTTCGTGTAGACGAAGGACAGGAACTTCTTGATCTCGTTCTTGTGCCCGTTGGCCTTGAACGCCATCATCCAGTCCGCGACCCCGAGGCTCCCGGTCTTCCCGACGCCGTCCTTCTTCGGGATCGGCGCCGTCCCGAAGTCGATGTTCCCGGCGGACGCCATCCGCAGCAGCGTCGGGTGCCCGTTCAGCATCGCGACCTTCCCGGCCGCGAAGTCCTGGAACACCGGAGTGCGGTTCATCTTGCCGGGGTCCGGGTACGTCAGCCCGGTGCTCACCAGGTTGTTCTTCAGCCAGCCGAACGTCGCCTGGTTCTGGTCGCTGTCGATGGTGTAGTTGCCTACGTCGTCGGAGAGGCTGCCGCCGCCGCTCAGCGTCCACAGCATGGACTCGGCCGGTGCCTCCTCCGGCCCCAGCGGGAGCCCGTACGGGGTCACCCCCGGCACCTTGGCCTTGATCTTCTCGGCCGCCGCGCGGAGCTCGTTCCAGGTGGTCGGCGGCTGGGTGATCCCCGCCTGCCGGAAGACCGCCTTGTTGTAGAAGAGCACCCGCGAGGACGACACGAACGGGATCCCGTACTGGGTGCCCAGCACCTGCCCGGCGTGCGCGAAGTTGTCCATGAACTTGGCCTGGGTGTCCATCGAGAGCACGTCGGCGGCCGGGTACAGCCGGTCCGCGGCGACCTGCTCCGCGAACCCGCCGGTCTGCAGCAGGTCCGGCGACTTCCCGGCCGCGATCATGTCGTCGACCTTCTTGCCGATGTCGGTCCAGCTGTCCACCTCGACCTGGACCTTGATGCCGGGGTTGGCCGCCTCGAAGGCCTTGGAGACCTCGTCCCAGTAGTGCTTGGAGCTGGTCTCGACGTTCTCCCCGTAGTCCGCGGCGACCAGTTTGAGCGTGACCGGCCCGTCGCCCTGCCCGCTGCACGCGCTGACCGCGGTGAGCACCAGTGCTCCGGCCATCGCCGTACCGAGCACACGGAGGGAAACGTGGGCGCGCCTGTCCAACGCGGGTACCGCCTTCGGGGGAAATACGGCCGGATGAGGGAATCCGGCAGGGGGGAGCGCAAGACTGCCAAACCGCACGCTCATTGGTCCACACCACTCGGCCCAACTCGCCGAGCAGTTACCGAAATGCCCCGGTTCATTGCACGATGCGCAACAAAGGAAGGGAACGGACCCCCCGAACCGCCCCCCGACGCCCCTCGGCGCAAAGCCCCGCACACCCCCGCCGCGACAGGCCGAGACCAAGCTCACCCGGCATGGACCAGACCAATCCGACAACTGGACTAGACCTCTTCTACCACCCAGGAGAAACTGTCCCCCGTGAAGCACGTCATCGCACTCGATGTAGGCGGCACCGGCATGAAGGCCGCGCTGCTCGCCCAGGACGGCTCCGTGCTGTTCGAAGCACGCCGACCGACCGGGCGGGAGCACGGCACCGACGCGGTCGTCGCCGCCATCCTCGACTTCGCCGCCGACCTGGCCGAGGAGGGCCGTGCCCGTTTCGGCCTCCCCCCGGCGGCGGCCGGCGTGGCCGTCCCCGGCACCATCGACGAGAAGAACGGGATCGCGGTCTTCTCCGCCAACCTCGGCTGGCGCGACCTCCCGATGCGGAAGCTGCTCGGCGAGCGCCTGGCCGCCCCCGGCGGCCCCGCGATGCCGGTGGCCCTCGGCCACGACGTGCGGACGGGCGGCCTGGCCGAGGGCCGGCTCGGCGCCGGCCGGGGCGTCGACCGCTTCCTGTTCATCGCCCTGGGCACCGGCATCGCCGGCGCCATCGGCATCGACGGCCGGATCGAGGCCGGCGCGCACGGCTACGGCGGCGAGATCGGCCACGTCGTGGTCCGCCCCGGCGGCCTGCCGTGCGGCTGCGGCGCCCGCGGCTGCCTGGAGACGCTGGCCTCCGCCTCCGCCGTCTCCCGCGCCTGGGCCGAGGCCAGCGGCGACCCCGACGCCGACGCGGCATCCTGCGCCGCCGCGGTGGACGCCGGGGACGACCGCGCCCGAGCCGTGTGGCAGAACGCGGTCGACGCCCTGGCCGACGGCATCGTGCTCGCCCAGAGCCTGCTCGACCCGTCCACGGTGATCGTCGGCGGCGGGCTGGCCGAGGCCGGCGACACGCTCTTCACACCGCTGCGCACGGCGGTCACCGAGCGCCTGACCTTCCAGATGCCCCCGAAGGTCGTACCCGCCATGCTCAAAGACACCGCCGCGTCCCTGGGCGCCGGCCTGCTCGCCTGGGACCTGCTCTCCTTGGAGGTGACCGCGTGACCACCGCGGACCGTGACCGTACTGCCCTGGCCGGCGCCCGACTCGTCCTGCCCGGCGGCGTCGTGGAGGGCGGCCGCCTGGCCGTCGAGGGCGACCGGATCGCCGCACTGACGAGCGGGGAGAGCGAGCCGGGCGACCTCGACCTGACCGGCCACACCGTGGTGCCCGGCTTCGTCGACCTGCACGTCCACGGCGGCGGCGGCGCCTCCTACGCCTCCGGCATCGCCGAGGAGGCCCTGCTCGCCGCCCGCACCCACCTCGAACACGGCACCACCACCACGATGGCCTCCACCGTCACCGGCGAGATCGACGACCTCGTCCGCCAGGCCGCCGTCCTCTCCGAACTCGTCGAGGACGGCATCCTCGCCGGCATCCACTTCGAGGGCCCCTTCATCTCCCACCACCGCTGCGGCGCCCACCGCCCCGACCTGCTGCGCGACCCCGACCCCGCCCTGGTCCGCAAACTCGTCGACGCCGCCCGCGGCCACGCCCGCATGGTCACCCTCGCCCCCGAACTCCCCGGCGGCCTCGACTCGGTGCGCATGCTCGCCGACCTCGGCGTCATCGCCGCCGTCGGCCACACCGACTCCGACTACCCCACCACCCTCGAAGCCATCGACGCCGGCGCGAGCGTCGCCACCCACCTCTTCAACGCCATGCCCGGCATCGCCCACCGCGCCCCCGGCCCCATCGTGGCGCTGCTGGAGGACGAACGCGTCACCGTCGAGCTGATCAACGACGGCGTCCACCTCCACCCCTCCGTCCTCGACCTCGCCTACGGCACCGTCGGCCCCGGCCGCGTCGCCCTGATCACCGACGCCATGGGCGCCGCCGGCATGGGCGACGGCCGCTACCCACTCGGCCCGCTCCAGGTCGAGGTCAAGGACGGCGTGGCCCGGCTGGTCGAGGGCGGCGCGATCGCCGGCTCCACCCTCACCCTGGACGTGGCGTTCAAGCGCTCGATCACCGTCAACGGCCTGACCCTCGGCCAGGCCGTCGAGTCGCTCTCCACCACCCCGGCCCGGCTGCTCGGCCTCGCCGACTCCATCGGCACCCTGGAGGCCGGCAAGCTCGCCGACCTGGTCGTGGTCGACTCCACCGGCTACGACCTGGTCGCCGTGATGCGCCAGGGCCGCTGGGTCCTCGGCGGCGACAGGTTCCCAACCGTCAAGTCGGTCTGACCGCAATACGACGGCCGCCCGCCCCCACCGGGGACGGGCGGCCGTTCACACCTTGGGCCGGCCTCAGCTGCTCGGCTCGATGGTGACCTGGTCGATCAGGATCGGCCCGGAGGGCACCGTGAAGGTGACCGAGTTCGCCCCGGCCTGGAACTGCGGGAGTATCCAGGTGGTGTACCAGGACGACGCCGGGTCCTTGCCGGGCGAGTAGTTCTTGTACGTCAGCCCACTCGGCCAGTCCTTGCCGTTGACCGCGGCCGCGCCCTTCACGTCCCCGCCGGCGTTGTTGTAGTGCACCGTCAGCTTGTACGTCCCGGCCGTGGCGATCTGGCCGCTCCAGGTCACCGAGCCGCCCTGCTGGAGCGTCAGGTAGCTGCCGTCGGCGGACTTGGCGCCCTTGACGCTGTTGCCCGACGGCGCGTTCTGGCCCTGCAGCTGCCCGGCGTCCACCGTCGACGGTCCGTTGGTGGCGGTGGCACTCGCCGTCGGGGAGGGCGTCCCGCTGGTGGCGCTGGTCGCCGGGGTGCTGGGGGCCGGCGGGGCGGTGGTCGTGGTGCCGCCCTTGGCGTCCTTGTTGCCGTCCGGATCCCCGGTGGAGAGCGCGATCCCGGCGCCGATCGCGATCGCCGCGACCACGGCCACCGCGCCGATCACCGCGCCCTTGCTCCGGCCGCTGCTCGGCCGCTCGTCCCCCGGCTGCGGCCGGGAGTGCTCGGCGTAGCGGGACTGCTGGGTGGGCATGCCGTACTCGACGTGCTGCGGCGGAACGCCCGGCTGGCCGTACTGGCCCTGCGGCGGCATCCCCGGCTGACCGTACGGCGGCTGCGCCATGCCTGGCTGGCCGTACGGCTGCTGGGTGCGCGGCGGGCCGTACTGCGCCCGACCGACCTCCATCGGCCGGCTGTACGGCGTGCGGGGGACTCCCTGCTGCGGCTCGGCCGGCTGTCCGGTGGAGCCGTCGGCCGGGCGGTAGAGGTAGCCGAACGGGTCGTCGTCCTGCGGGGCACCGCCCCCCTGGCCCTCGGGCACTCCGTTGTCGCCGGCGGTCGTCACGGTGGTCTGTTCCCCCATCCGGTGCGCGCCGCCGCGCTGCGGGCGGCGCAGATCATGGACGCTGTCGTACCGGGCACCCTACCTGTCGTACCTGACCGCCGGAAAAGAACCCTTGACAACCCGTGGGTAACCTGTGCGGCCCCGGAACGGTCGGCACCCGACCGACCCGCCACCCACCGGCGTCCGCCGTCAACCCGCCCGCCGGTGCGCCGTCAGCCGGTGCGCCGTCAGCCCGCCCGCCGGTGCGAGCGCTCGCCGCGGGCCCCGCGCACCGCGCCGCCCCGGGCCCGCTTCTCGTCGTACATCCGCTCGTCCGCGGTGTGCAGCACCTCCTCGGTGCTCATCCCGCAGCCAGCCCAGCCGATCCCGAGGCTCACCCCGACCCGCATCGCCCGCCCGTCGATCCGCATCGGCGGGATGATCGCGTTGCGCAGCCGGTGGGCGAGGTCCTTGGCCTCCTCGCGGCCGATCCCGTCGGCCAGCACCACGAACTCGTCGCCGCCCAGCCGGGCCACCGTGTCGCCGTCCCGGACCGCCCCGCTCAGCCGCCGGGCGACCTCGACCAGCACCGCGTCGCCCGCGTTGTGGCCGAACCGGTCGTTGATCGACTTGAAGCCGTCCAGGTCGCAGAAGATCACCGCGAGCCCCTTGTCCGTGGGCGCCGCCGGGCCGGGGCGGAACGGCGCTGACCAGGCGTCGCCGGCCGGCCCGTACTCGGCCGGGACCACGGCGTGCACGTGCTCCCCGTAGCCCGCGCCGAGCCCGGGCGGCGGGCCGCCCTCGACCGGCCCGTAGCCGTGCACCGGCCCGGTGTACGGGTCCCCGCCCTCCAGGCCCTCGTACGCGGTGTGCGCGCTGTACGAGTCGGCCGGGTAGCCGTACGGCTGCGGGTAGCCGGCCTCGCCGGGCTTGGCGGCGGCGCCGACCGGCTGGGGCTCGGCGCAGAGCCGGCGGGCCAGCCGGGCCCTGAGCTCGGCGCCGTTGGGCAGGCCGGTGAGCGCGTCGTGGCTGGCCCGGTGGGCGAGCTGGAGTTCGTGGCGCTTGCGGTCCTCGATGTCCTCGACGTGGGTGAGCAGGAAGCTCGGGCCCTCGGCCGCGTCCGCCACGATCGAGTTGCGCAGGCAGACCCACTGGTAGCCGCCGTCCCGCCGGGACAGCCGCAGTTCCGCCCGGCCGCTCTCGGCGCTGGTGCGTTCCAACAGGGCCCGGTCCTCGGGGTGGACCAGATCCGCGAAGCTCTGCTGGCGCAGCACCGCGCGGGGGCGGCCGAGCAGTCGACAGAGCGCGTCGTTGACCCTGGTCAGCTGGCCGCGCCCGGCGCCGTGCAGTTCGGTGATGGCCATCCCGCTGGGCGCGTACTCGAAGGCCTGCCGGAAGCTTTCCTCGCTGGCCCGCAGTGCCTGCTGCTCCTTCTCCAGCCGGGCCAGCGCCCGCTGCATCTCGGCCCGCAGCCGGGCGTTGCCGATGGCGATGGAGGCCTGCAGCGAGAACATCTCCAGCGCCTCCCGGGTCCACGCCCCGGGCCGCTTGCCGCTGCGCGGGCGGTCCACCGAGAGGACGCCGAGCAGGTCGCCACCGGCGCTGTACATCGGGGCGAGCAGCCCGTCGGCGGGGTGCCAGTCGTTGGCGTAGACGGGCAGCGGGCCGTCCCCGATCCAGCGCGGGATGTCGCTGGCGACGGCCCAGCCACGGTCGTACGGCAGGAAGCGCAGGGTGCCCCAGTGGTCGCTGACGCCGAGCAGCCGGTCCCAGGACTCCCGTGAGCCGACCTGGCCGAGCAGCACCGAGGGCCCGCCCATCGGGCTCTCCTCCAGCTCCCAGACGGCCGCCACCACGAGGTCGCCGTCCGGCCGGACCAAGCTGACCGCGGCGGCGTCGAAGCCGAGCCCGTGCACCGCGCCCTCGACGACGGCCTGCAGCGTCCCCGCCAGGCTGCGGGCAGCGTTGAGGTCCGCCACGACCCGGTGCAAGGTGCGGAGGGTCGCGAGACGGACGTACGGCTCCGACTCGGCTTCCATGCGGGGGCTCCCCGGCTGCTTCGGATAGTTCTTGATTGGTTATCGTCCGATTGCCAGAAGAACTGAATCACAGGGAGCACAGCGTTCGGCACGCTCGGTCAGCAATAGGCCACCACTTGTGACTTAAATCACACGACACTAATGCACCCTTAATCAGTTCATCCCTCCCATAACTGGACACAAAGCGCTATCGGAACATTTCTCCTGGTCGACCGCATCGGCCGCGCGCTGAAGTCCGCTGCACCCGCCGGTCCCCCCTCTTCACCCTTGGGAGTGAGCGCACCCCGGCGGTTACGGACCTGTACCGGTGGTCCTACGACCACGGCCCGATGCCGTTCCCGGCGAGCGACGACTACCGTGCGGTACGTGTACCCGTCCCCGCAGCCCGAAGCTGCCCCCCAGGCCACGCCCGACGAGTTCCGGGCAGCACTCTCCCAGCTCGCCGCCGGCGTCAGCCTGGTGACCGTCCACGACGAGGAGGACGGCGAGGACGTCGGCATGACCGCCACGTCCTTCCTCTCCGTGTCACTGGACCCGCCGCTGGTGCTGATCTCGGTGCGCGAGGACTCACGGATGGACGAGGTGCTCTCCCGGAACGACACCTGGGCGGTCTCGGTGCTCGCCGAGGGGCAGAAGACGCTCGGCTCCCGCTTCGCCATGAAGGGCCGGCTCAGCGACCGGCTGCTGTTCGCGGAGACCGAGCACCGCCGCGGCGCGCACTCCGGCGCCCCGCTGATCGAGGGCGCGCTGGCCACCGTCGAGTGCCGCACCGAACAGCGGATACCCGCGGGCGACCACACACTGCTGATCGGCCGCGTCCTGGAGGCCGCCGTCCCCGCCCCCGGCGGCCGCCCGCTGCTCTACTTCCGCGGCGGCTACCGCGCGCTGGGCTGAACCGAATCCGCGGCTCCGGGCCCACAGCCGGGTCCGGCTACTCGCCGCGCGGCGCCCGCCGCCCCTGCTTGAGCTCGGAGCGGTGCCGCTTGTTGTCCAGCCGCCGCTGGACCATCCCCCGGCTCGGCCGGGTCGCCCGCCGGGCCTTCGGCGGCGGGGCGCACGCCTCGCTCAGCACCGCCGCCAGCCGGGCCGCGGCCGCCTCCCGGTTGCGCCACTGGGAGCGGTACTCCGAGGCCTGTACCACCAGCACCCGGCCGTCCACCAGCCGGTGCGCCAGCCGCTCCAGGGCACGCGTGCGCCACACCTCGGGCAGCGCCTTCGAGGCGGCCACGTCGAAGCGCAGCTCGGCCTTGGAGTCGGAGGTGTTGACGTGCTGGCCGCCGGGGCCGGAGGAACGCGAGAAGCGCCAGAGGAGCTCGGCGTCGGGGACGACCACCGACCCCCGTACGCGGATGGGCTCGGACATGCGCCCATCATCCCGCGCGGGCCCCGCCCGGTCACCCGGTTATCCGTTACTCGCCCGCTCGCCTCCAGGGCGCTCATGACCCGGCGCCGACGGTCGGCACTCCCTCGCTCCTGCGTCACTCCCTCGCTTCTCCCTTTCGGCACCGGCGCACCCCTTCGGCTCGGGGCGGGGACTCGCCCGCTCGCCTCCAGGGCACTCAGGACCCGGCGCCGACGGTCGGCACTCCCTCGCTTCTCCCTTTCGGCACCGGCGCGCCCTTCCAGCCCCCCGCCCCCGGTTACCCGCGCGCGCCCCGAGCCCCGACAATGGCGTACGTGATCGAGCTCGGCTACTCCCTCTCCAACCGCTTCCCCGACCCCCCGCAGACCGACTACCGCACCGCCCCCGTGCGCTCGCTGCGGTACGACCTGTTCTGCGGCGACGTCTACCTGGACGCCGAGGGCACCGAACTCTCCACCCGCTGGGGCTGGGTGCCGGTGCTGGACTTCGCGTGGGCGCTGTGCGACATCGTCGAGCAGCTCGACCGCGACCCGGACGGCTCCCGGGCCGCCCGGGTGCAGACCGCCGACCTCGACTTCACCCAGAACACCGAACTGCTGCGCTTCGCCCGCCGCTTCAACTGGGTCGAGATCACCGCGACCTGGCTGCGGGACGAGCCGCCCGCCGTGGTCCGGCACAGCGAGCTGCGGCGCGAGGCCCGGGACTTCCTCCAGGACACCCTGGCCGACCTGTTCGACATGCACCCCGACCTGGCCGACAACCCGAACATCTGGACCCTGCAGGGCCGGTTCCCCCGGGTCTGACCCCCGGAACCGGCCGGCCTGACCACTGCATTGCCCTTCCTTTGCCCGGGTTTGACACCCTGTGAAGAATTCACGGGATCCACGGAACCAAGCCGCCCGAGTACCGCGTTGTCCCGGGAAAGCGAACGAAGGGACTGCAATCGCCATGCCAGTGAGCCTCTCCAAGGGTGGCAACGTCTCACTGACCAAGGAGGCCCCGGGCCTGTCCGCGGTCACCATCGGCCTGGGCTGGGACGTCCGCACCACGACCGGCGCCGAATTCGACCTCGACGCCAGCGCGATCGTCCTGAACGCGGACGGCAAGGTGCTGTCCAACGCGCACTTCGTGTTCTTCAACAACACCAGCACGCCGGACAACACCGTCGTGCACACCGGTGACAACCGCACCGGTGAGGGCGCGGGCGACGACGAGTCGATCAACGTCAACCTGGCCGGCCTGCCCGCCGAGGCCGCCAAGATCACCTTCCCGGTCACCATCTACGACGGCGTCGCCCGCGGCCAGAACTTCGGCCAGGTCCGCAACGCCCACATCCGCGTGGTGAACGCGGCCGGCGGCGCCGAGATCGCCCGCTACGACCTCTCCGAGGACGCCGCCACCGAGACCGCGATGATCTTCGGTGAGCTCTACCGCAACAACGGCGAGTGGAAGTTCCGCGCGGTCGGCCAGGGCTACGCCTCCGGCCTGGCGGGCATCGCCCAGGACTTCGGCGTCCAGATCTGACCCGACGCAGCCGGAAAACGCCGCGGCGCGGGAAGTCGGTCCGTCCGACTTCCCGCGCCGCGGCGTTCGCAGCTCAGGAGGCTCAGCGCGAGGCCCGCAGCTCCGGCAGCTCGATCAGCTCGGTCTCGTCCTCGGGCGTCAGGTCCACCACGGTCGGCCCGTCCTGCTCCGCGTCCTCGGAGCGGACCGGCTGCTCCTGCTGCGCGGGCCGCGCCTCCGACGCGCCCTCGCGAGCCTCCTGGACCTCCTGGGCCTCGGCCTTCGCCTTCGCGGCGACCGCCTCGTCGCCCACCACGTCCGCCAGGTCCGCGCGCTCCCCCAGCTCGGCGACGCTGCCCACCGCCGGCGCCGGAGCGGCCGCCCGGACCGCCGCACCCGTGCCGCGCCCGAAGAAGCTGAAGCCCTGTCCGCGCACCTGCCCGGACTGCGCCGGCCTCGGCCGCTGCCGCTCCGCCGGGGCCGGCGCGGCGGCCGGCGCGACCATGGCCCCGCCGAGCTGACCGACCGTCGCGGTGAGCGCCGGGCGCAGCGGCGTGGGCCGCACCGGCGTCCGGCCCGCCGGCGCAGGCGCCGGCGTGGGCACCGAGGGCGCCACCGGGGCCGGCACGGCCACCGGCTTGGGCGCGACAGCAGCCGACGCGGCAGGCGCGGCCGGGACAGCCGGCGCCCGCAGTGCGACCTCCGCGCCCGCCGTGCGCTCCCGCTGCGCCTCCCGCTCGGCGGCCCGTCGCTCCAGCAGCCGCAGCACGGACGCGGCGCGGACGAACGCGGCCGGGCTGGCCGGGTACTTGGGACGGCTCGCGGCGAGCGCCCGCTGGGCCGCCTCGGCCTCCTTCAGCGCCTGCTCGGCCACCGCGACGGCCCGCTCCCGCAGCAGCCGGGCGATCTCGGTCTCGGCCTTGGCCAGCCGCGACTTCTCCGCCGTCAGCCGGCGCCCGAACCGGGTGGCCCGCTCCTCGGCGACCTCCGCCGCGTACTCGGCCTCGGCCAGCTGCTCCTCGAACCGCTCCTCGGCCCGCATCCGCTGCGCGGCGGACACCTCGGCGGCCGCCCGGGCCGCCTTGTCCCGCTGGCGCAGCAGCACCGCGAAGCCGAGCGTGGCGATCAGTGCGGCGATGCCCACCGAGCGCACCAGGATGGTGTCCTGACTGAAAAGCAGAGCGGCCAGTGCGGCGACCAGCAGTACGCCGGCGGCGGTGGGGGGAAAGACCCGGCCGAGGACGGAGGAATGACGGTGGCGTCCGCGAGACATGCCAAGAAACTAGCGTGCGAATTGGGGGCGTGTCAGCCCAGGGTCCCCTTCCGCCCTTGACAGTGCGCAGTTTTTACCGCACGTGCCCGGCTTTTCACTCAAGATCACGAAAAGAGCCCTGCTCAGCGATGTCCCACCGGATCCGGGGGCGATCCGGGGGGCGATCGGGGGCCCGTCAGTGGTGCGAGGCCGCCGGACCGCTCGGATCGTCGTGGTTCTCCGGCAGCTTGCACACGTGCTGCACCCAGAGCGCCGCCGCGATCACCGCGGCCCCCGCCAGCACCGCGAGCCCCGCGGTGACCGCCTGGTCCTTGCGGGCCGACACGTCCAGCTCGCCGAGCAGGTAGATCCCGGCCCCGGCGTAGATGCCGGTGACCACCGAGGAGACCAGCGCACTGGCCTGCCCGAGCACCACCGCCCGGGCCGCCAGCAGCGGGTCGACCCGCTTCGCGCCGGGCTGCCGCTCGCGCACCGCCTTCAGCCGGGACCGCAGCGAGAGCGCGGTCGCCAGCAGGATCACCGCCACCGCGGCCAGCACCACCGGCGCCGCGGCGGGCACGGCCGGCAGCGTGTCCAGGGAGGCCCAGAGCTTGGAGCCGGCCCAGGACAGCGCCGTCGTCGCGGCGGTGATGCCGATCAGCAGGCGGAGGCGAAGCAGCTTCACGCGGAGGAGGTCCTTCCCGAAGTACCAGAGCCGGCCGGCCGCCCGGTGGCCCGGTCCGGCGGCATCAGGCCACCGTACCGGGACCGGACGGGCGGACATCTACTCGTACGGCCGGGCCCCCTGGCCGAGTTCCCCGACCGACCGGCCGGCCCGGCAGTGGTGCCGGCCGGCCCGGCGCCACTGCGGCCCTACTCCGGCAGCGTCAGCCGGATGTCGTCGCGCCGCTTCACGCCCTGCGCGTCCGGGCCGCCGAGCGCCGCCAGCAGCGCGGCGACCTGCCCGTGCCCGGGCACCTCCGCCTCGGGCTGGGCGTCCAGCCAGGGGGCGAGCACGAAGGCCCGCTCGTGCGAGCGCGGGTGCGGCAGCAGCAGCTGCGGGTCCTCGCTGACCACGCCCTCGTAGGCCAGGATGTCGACGTCCAGGGTGCGCGCACCCCAGCGGACCTCCCGGACCCGCCCGAAGGCGTCCTCGATCGCGTTGCCGCGCTCCAGCAGGTCCCGCGGCGGCAGCGAGGTGCGCAGCACCACGACCGCGTTGTAGTAGTTGGGCTGGTCCTCCGGGCCGCCGACGGCCTCGGTCTCGTAGACCGCGGAGACGGCCTTGATCTTCAGCCCGGGGGTGTCGGCGAGCGCGTCGACGGCACCCTGCAGGGTGTCCAGCCGGTTGCCCAGGTTGCTGCCGAGCGCGATCACCGCGCAGCGCTGGCTGTGCAGCGTGGTGTCGGCGGAGTCCACCCGGCTCTCCAGGTCGAACGCGTTCGGCTCGGCGATCGGGTCACTGCTGTTCATCGAAGAAGTCCCTCTGCATCGGAAACCAGGCGCGCGGTGGGGGTCATGCGCGGCCCCGGTGGATGGTCACGGTCACGTCATCGAACGGCACGGTGATCGGGGCGTCCGGCTTGTGCACGGTCACCTCGACCTCCTCGACCGCGTCGTGCTTCAGGCACTGGTCGGCGATCCGCTGCGCCAGGGTCTCGATCAGGTCGACCGGTTCCCCGGCGATGATCGCGGTGACCTCCTCGGCCACGATGCCGTAGTGCGCCGTGCGGGTGAGGTCGTCTCCGGACGCGGCGGGGCGGGTGTCCAGGTACAGCACGAGATCGACCACGAAGGTCTGGCCCTCGATGCGCTCGCGCTCGAAGACGCCGTGGTGGCCCCGGGCTCGCAGCCCCCGCAGGGTGACGCGGTCCAGCAAACGAATCACTGCTCCCAGTCGGACGGGCCCCGCCCGGAGAAGGGCATGGAACGGGCGGGGCGAAGGCGGGCAGCACGCCCGCCACTCCGTTTCGAATCTACCCGCGAGCGCGGACAACGCCTGACCGTCCTACCCGGCACGAACCGTCGCCACGCGCACCGGAATGGCGATTGACGTGAACGTTCGGTGACCACTCGGAAATTCCCCGGCAACCGCCCTGCGGAGATTTTCCGCAGCCCCCGGAATCAGTCCTCGTCGTCCTCGTCACCGCTGGTCAGAACGGGTGAACCGTGGTGCGACCAGAGCTTCCACCCGGCCGTGGTACGACGGAACAGATTGCTCGACACGACCTTTCCGCCGACCAGCGGACCGAGTTCCCCCTCCTCCTCCGCCTCGCCACCGGAGAGGATGTTCTCGGTGCACGTGACAAGGGCCACATCACCGTGGACCTCGGCCTCGACATCGGTCAGGAAGAACTGGATGTACTCCGTGTTCATCATGATCAGCATGTACGAGCGGGTCACCTGCGCCCGCCCGCGCAGCACCGGCCAGCCGGGGTGCACGCAGACCACGCCGCCCTTGTCGTCGGCGTGCTCGGGCCCCAGCCAGGCCTCCTCGACCGCCTCGACGTCCCCCCGCTCGAGCGCCTCGTAGAACGCCCGGTTCGCCGCGAGCACCGCCTCCAGGTCCACCTCCCGGGCCCTTCCGGCCGTCCCGCCGCTCAACCTGCCGTCACCTGTCACAGACCCTCCCTCACCCCAGCCGCGCCGCGCGCTGCCAGGCCGCGACCACGCGGACGGCGTCCGCCGTACCGGACACGTCGTGCACCCGTACCGCCCAGGCTCCGGCCTGGGCCGACAGCACCGAGACCGCGGCGGTCGCGTCGTCCCGCTCGCGGGCCGGGCGCAGCTCCCCGGTTTCCGGGTCGGCGAGCAGCGTACCCAGGAACCGCTTGCGCGAAGCCGCGACGAGGACGGGACGGCCGAGCGCGGTGAGCGCGTCCAGCCGGCCGAGCAGCGCCCAGTTGTGCTCGGCGGTCTTGGCGAAGCCGAGCCCCGGGTCGAGGATCAGCTGGTCCTCCTTGACCCCGGCGGCCAGCAGCGCCTCCATCCGCGCGGTCAGCTCGGCGACCACGTCCCGTACGACGTCGTCGTAGACGGCCAGCCGGTCCATGTCGGCGGACTGCCCGCGCCAGTGCATGACCACGAAGGGCGCGCCGGTCCCGGCGACCACCCGGGCCATCGCCGGGTCGGCGAGGCCGCCGGAGACGTCGTTGACGATCGCGGCGCCCGCCTCGACGGCCCGTTCGGCGACCGAGGCCCGCATGGTGTCGACGGACACCACCACCCCGGCGGCGGCCAGCTCGCGGACCACCGGCAGCACCCGGCGCAGTTCCTCCTCCTCGGGCACCCGCTGGGTCCCCGGCCGGGTGGACTCGCCGCCGACGTCCACCAGGTCCGCACCGCGGGCCCGCAGGGCCAGCCCGTGCGCGATCGCCCTGGCCGGGTCGAACCACAGCCCGCCGTCCGAGAAGGAGTCGGGCGTGACGTTGACCACGCCCATCACGGCGCAGCGGTCGAGCCGCGGCAGACCGGCCGGCAGGGAGAAGGACGGCGTATCGCTCATGTCCCCATTATCGAACGGGGCCCCCGCCGAGGATTCTCGGCGGGGGCCCCGGACGGGTTCGAGCTGCCTCAGGCGGCCTCGCCGACCTCGCGGGTCGACGGGACCGGCATCAGGCCCTCGCGCTGGCGCTTGCGACCGAAGCGCGGCATGCCGAGGGTGATGAAGGCCTCCGCCTGCATCGCGGCGAAGCCGATCCGGGGCAGGTCCCGGGTGCTCGGGAAGACCAGGAAGCGCGGCTCCCACTCGGGCTGGAACTTGGCGTTGAACTTGTACAGCGACTCGATCTGGAACCAGCGCGACAGGAACACCAGCAGTCCGCGCCAGGCGCGCAGCACCGGGCCGGCGCCGATCCGCTCGCCGCGGGCCAGTGCCGAGCGGAACATCGCGAAGTTGAGCGACACCCGGCGGATGCCCAGGGCGCCCACCTCCTGCAGGGCGGCGACGATCAGCAGCTCGTTCAGGCCCGGGTCGGCGGCGCGGTCGCGGCGCATCAGCTCCAGCGAGATGCCGTCCGGCCCCCAGGGCACGAAGTGCAGCACGGCCTTCAGGTCGTCGCCGCTCTCGCCCTCCTCCGGGGCCTTGTGGGCGGTGACCACCACGCAGTCGTCGTCCAGCGGGTCGCCGAAGCGGCCCAGGGCCATCGAGAAGCCGCGCTCGGTGTCGGTGCCGCGCCAGCGGGCGGCGGCGTCGGCGATCCGGTACTTCTCCTCGGCGCTGAGCTCGGAGACCCGGCGGACCTTGCAGGAGTAGCCGTTGCGCTCGATCCGCTTGACCATCTGGCGGACGTTGCGCATGGCCCGGCCGGCGAGCGAGAAGGTGCTGGTGTCGACGATCGCCTCGTCGCCCAGCTCCAGCGCGTCCAGTCCCGCCTCGCGGGTCCAGACCTCGCCGCCGACCTCGCTGCAGCCCATCACGGCCGGCACCCAGGCGTGCTCACGGGCCTCGGCCATGAACACCTTGATCGCGCCGGGCCAGGCCTCGACGTCACCGACCGGGTCGCCGGAGGCGAGCATCACGCCGGAGACCACCCGGTAGGAGATCGCAGCCTTGCCGGTGGGCGAGAACAGCACGCTCTTGTCGCGGCGCAGCGCGAAGTAGCCGAGCGAGTCGCGCTCGCCGTGCCGCTTGAGCAGCTCGCGGACCTTCTCCTCGTCCTCGGCGGTGAGCTCCGGCTTCGGCTTGCCCGGGCGCAGCGCCAGGTAGGCGGTGGTGAAGGCGGTCAGCAGACCGAGGCCGCCGAGCAGGTAGGCGACCAGGTCGGACATCCGCTCGTTGGTGTAGCGGACCGGGCCCTCGAAGCCGAACAGTCCGTACCCGACGTGCTGCAGCCGCTCCAGCAGGGCCGGGTGACCGACCTCGTACCTGGTGCGGGTGCTCACGATCAGCAGGCCGAGCAGCACGCTGAGGGTGCCCATGACGACCAGGTTGACCACCGCGCCCCAGCGGGTGCGCGGGTCGGCCTTGGCGTAGAACTCGCGCTGGTGCACCAGCATCACGGCGAGGACCACCAGGGAGACGACCGCCGGGCCGACCTGGTGCCAGCGCACGATGTGCAGCGCGGCGCTCACCGGCAGCAGCACGCAGACCGCCCGCCAGGCCCGCCGCTTGCGACGGCGCAGCGCGTGCGCCAGCGGCACCAGCAGGATGCCGACCATCAGCGTGCCGACCGCGGCCAGGCTGGTGGTGCCGCCCGGCAGCTGCCCGGCGAAGGTGTGCATCTTGGTGTGCCGGAGCTTGGGGAACACCGCGCTGGCGATGTCCAGCAGCCCGATCAGCAGGCAGGCGTAGCCGACCGCACCGGGGAGCCAGGCCCTCGGGACGGCGGCCGCCTGGTTGCGCAGCGTCTGCAGACCGCGCCGACGGCGCGGCGGCTGCTCGGGGCTCGGCTCAACGGACACGGGAACGCTCATGGAAGCTCAGCGTAGAGGCTGCGGTGCGGTGTCCGTTCACTCCGGGGGAGCACGTGTGATGGACCTTCATGCGTATTCCTTCATCAGGCAATGCGCATACCAAGGACCCGGAAACGGACGGTAATCCGGGGCCGTGGGCGCGCTGCGGGTTGAGCCGTGGTGGGAGCCGTGGGCCCGCCGCCGCGTGGCGGGGCGGGACCCTCCGGTACGCGTTACGTACGGTGGACGCCGCATTCTAGGGCGCCGGTTGCCCCCTGCCATCCCCCGCCCTCCCGAGCCGGCCCGGGCGCCCGGACGGCCTAGCTGCGGTGGCCTGGCCTGACGGTCCGCCAGACGATGAAGCCTGCCCCGACAGCGTCCCACCGGAAGGCCGACGGCATGGAACTGACCAGCGAAGCGCTGGTGAACTCGCTGCTCGCACTCGGGGCCGCGGCCCTCGTCACCACCCTGTGGATCTGGCCCCGGCTGGCCAGGCAACGTCCGCTCGCGGTGCTCGGCCGGATCGGCCTGCTGACAGTCGTTCAAGTCTCGATCCTCGCGGTGCTGGCGCTGTCGGTGAACAACTCCTTCGGGTTCTACACCTCCTGGGACGACCTGCTCAACCCCGGTGGCGCGAAACTCGCGCTGACCAGCAACGAGAACCACAAGGGCGGTACACCGGTCTCCGACCAACTGGTCCAGCCGACCAACGAGGGCGGCCTGGAGAGCGTCTCCAACCTGCCCAAGGGCGCGCCGGAGGAGGTCGGGAAGATCGAGTCGGTCCGGGTCAACGGCAAGGAGACCGGTTTCTCCGACCAGATGTTCGTCTACCTGCCGCCCGAGTACTTCGACCCGAAGTTCGCCCTGGTCCGCTTCCCCGTCCTGCTGGTCCTGGCCGGCTACCCGGGCACCGCGCTGAACCTGCTCAAGGAGCTGCCCGTGGTGCAGACCGCGGTCGAGCTGCAGCACTCCGGCAAGATGCCGCCCACCGTCCTGGTCCTGGCCCGCCCCGCGGTGGCCCCGGCCCGGGACACCGAGTGCGTGGACGTCCCCGGCGGGCCGCGCACCGAGACCTGGTTCGTCAAGGACGTGCCCGAGGCGCTGCACAGCGCGTACCGGCTCGGCCGCTCGGCCGGCTCCTGGGGCCTGCTCGGCTACTCCACCGGCGGCAGCTGCTCGATGCGGCTGTCGATGCGCTTCCCGAACGTCTACGGCAGCGCCGCCGGCCTGCACGGCGACTTCGCGGTGCGCCAGGACCAGTACACCGGCGGTGACCTCTTCAACGGCGACAAGGCGCTGGCGCAGCAGTACGACCTGGGCTGGCGGCTGCAGAACCTCCCGGCCCCGCAGCTCAACCTGCTGGTGGTCTCCACCCGCAAGGAGTCGGACTACCCGCAGACCGCCCAGTTCGTCGACCAGGCCACCCAGGTCGCGGCGGCCAATCCGCAGTTCAAGGTGGAGTCGCTCTACCTGGACGACGGCGGGCACAACTTCGACAGCTGGACCAAGGAGCTGCCCGCCTCGCTCGAGTGGCTGGGTTCCCACCTGGGGTAGCGAGCGGGTGATTACCCGCCGGTCGGCCCGTCCGGCCGGCGGTTCGGGGGGACGTATCGCGACCGCCGCCCGACCCTCCGGCGGGCGCCGCCCCGGATCCGCGCAGGAGGCGCCGTGCTGAGCACCAGATCGCTCTTCAACGAGATCTACCGGAACGACCAGGCGTACCAGCTGTTCTGCAGCATCGCGGCCGGCGGCGAGGACCAGGGCGGCTGGGAGAACGAGCGGATCACCGCCCTCACCCGGGATCCGGTGCTCGCCCCGAAGATCGCCCGGCACGGCGCGGACGAGCGCAAGCACGGCCGGATCTTCACCCAGCTGCTGAACAAGCGCGGCCTGCCCAAGGTGCCCGTCCCGGACGAGGCCGACTACTGCATGCTGCTGGAGCGCCAGGGCGTCGGCCTCTCCCACGAGCGGCTGAGGAGCGACGCCCCGCTGACCGACCGGGAGATCATCACCTACCTGGCGCACAGCCGGGTCACCGAGCAGCGCGCCGCCGAGCAGATGCGCCAGCTGGTCAGGGTGTACGGGGACAACCCGGAGCTCTGCCGGGCGATGCGGATGATCTCCGCCGACGAGGACGACCACCTCGCGTACTGCCACGAGGAGCTGCTGCGGCTGACCGCCGAGGGCCACGGCCCGTACATCCGGCACGCCCTGGAGGCCAGCGCCCGCGGCGAGATCCGCACCCACCGGGACGTCGGGCTGGCGGTCTCCGCCCGGATGGCGCGGATCCTGCGCTGGCCGCGCTGGCAGCTGGCCGTGATCAACCTCGGGGTGCACGCGCTGTACCTGTACGACCTGGCCTTCGGCTGGCGCCGGATGGTCTCGCTGCGGATGCCGGAGCGCCGCAACGCACTGGGCACCCCGGCTCCGCCGCACGCGGAGCACGAAGTGCCCTGAGTCGTGGCCGCTACCTACCGGTGCCGCTACCTACCGATGATGAGGCTCATCGCCTCGGCCCGGGTGGCCGGGTCGCGCAGCTGGCCGCGCACGCAGGAGGTGATGGTCTTGGCGCCGGGCTTGCGGATGCCGCGCATCGACATGCACATGTGCTCGCACTCGACCACGACGATCGCCCCGCGCGGCTCCAGGATCCGCATCAGCGCGTCGGCCACCTGGCTGGTCAGCCGTTCCTGCACCTGCGGGCGGCGGGCGTAGACGTCGACCAGCCGGGCGAGCTTGGACAGCCCGGTGATCTTGCCGCTGGTGGACGGGATGTACCCGACGTGCGCCACGCCGCGGAACGGCACCAGGTGGTGTTCGCAGACCGAGGTCAGCTCGATGTCCTTGACCAGCACCATCTCGTCGTGGCCGAGGTCGAAGGTGGTGGTCAGGACGTCCTCGGGCTCCTGCCACAGGCCCGCGAATATCTCCTTGTAGGCCCGCGCGACCCGGGCCGGGGTCTCCAGCAGGCCCTCGCGGTCAGGGTCCTCCCCGACGGCGAGCAGCAGCTCGCGGATGGCGTTCTCGGCCCGCTTCTGGTCGAAGATCCCGACGGCGGGCGGACCGTCGAGCGTCACCGGGTCGATCATGCGGGCCTCGCTTACGTGTGGGAAGACTCTGGCTGAACAGCACGGATGCCGCGCCTCCAGGGTACAAACCCTGGAAACGCGGCATCCATTCCGCAGTGGGTTCCCCCGCGGGGGCCCGGTCAGCCCTCGACCGGCGGCTCGGTGGCCGGCAGCGGCGGGAGCTTCACGACGTCGACCGGAGCGGTGTCGGTGGCGACGGCGCCGTTGGTGAGCGCCAGTTCCTTCGGCGACTGCACCGGCGGCCGGGTGGACGGCGTGCGGCGGGCGGAGCCCGTCCAGGCCGGCCGGGCCGGGCGCTTGACGACCGGGGCGAAGATCTCGGCGATCTGCTCCTTGTTCAGGGTCTCCTTCTCCAGGAGCTCCAGGACCAGGTTGTCGAGCACGTCGCGGTTCTCGACCAGGATCTCCCAGGCCTCGTTGTGCGCGCTCTCGATGAGCTTCTTGACCTCTTCGTCGACCAGCCCGGCGACCTCTTCCGAGTAGTCGCGCTGGTGACCCATCTCACGGCCCAGGAACGGCTCCGAGTTGTCGGTGCCGAACTTGATCGCGCCCAGGCGCTCGGTCATGCCGTACTGGGTGACCATGGCCCGCGCCGTGGCGGTGGCCTTCTCGATGTCGTTCGAGGCACCGGTGGTCGGGTCGTGGAAGACCAGCTCCTCCGCCGCGCGCCCGCCCAGCATGTAGGCCAGCTGGTCGAGCATCTCGTTGCGCGTGGTGGAGTACTTGTCCTCGTCCGGCAGCACCATGGTGTAGCCGAGGGCCCGGCCGCGGGACAAGATGGTGATCTTGTGCACCGGGTCGCTGTACTGGCAGGCCGCCGCGACCAGGGCGTGACCGCCCTCGTGGTACGCGGTGATCTTCTTCTCCTTGTCGGACATGATCCGCGTGCGCTTCTGCGGACCGGCCACGACGCGGTCGATCGCCTCGTCCAGGATGCCGTTGTCGATCAGCTTCTTGTCCGAGCGGGCGGTCAGCAGCGCGGCCTCGTTGAGCACGTTCGACAGGTCGGCGCCGGTGAAGCCGGGGGTGCGCTTGGCGACGGCCGACATGTCGACGTCGGGCGCGATCGGCTTGCCCTTCTGGTGCACCTTGAGGATGTCCAGACGGCCCTGGAGGTCGGGGCGCTCCACCGCGATCTGGCGGTCGAAGCGGCCCGGGCGCAGCAGCGCCGGGTCCAGGATGTCGGGCCGGTTGGTCGCGGCGATCAGGATCACGCCGCCCTTGACGTCGAAGCCGTCCATCTCGACCAGCAGCTGGTTGAGGGTCTGCTCGCGCTCGTCGTGGCCACCGCCGAGACCCGCACCGCGGTGCCGGCCGACGGCGTCGATCTCGTCGACGAAGACGATCGCCGGGGCGTTCGCCTTGGCCTGCTCGAACAGGTCGCGGACGCGGCTGGCGCCGACACCGACGAACATCTCGACGAAGTCCGAACCGGAGATGGAGTAGAACGGCACCCCGGCCTCGCCCGCGACGGCACGCGCCAGCAGGGTCTTGCCGGTACCGGGCGGGCCGTAGAGCAGCACGCCCTTGGGGATCTTGGCGCCGACGGCCTGGAACTTGGCCGGCTCCTGCAGGAACTCCTTGATCTCGTGGAGCTCCTCGACCGCCTCGTCCGCGCCGGCCACGTCGGCGAAGGTGGTCTTCGGGGTGTCCTTGGTGAGCAGCTTGGCCTTGGACTTGCCGAACTGCATGACGCGCGAGCCGCCGCCCTGCATCTGGTTCATCAGGAACAGGAAGACCAGGACGATGATCACGATCGGCAGCATCGACAGCAGCAGGCTGACGAAGGTGCTCTGCTTCTCGGGGCTGACGGTGTAGCCCTCGGTGAGGGAGCTGCTCCTGTCGTTCATCTGCGACTGCAGCTTGTCGGCGATCGCGACGCCCTGGTCACCGATGTACGAGGCCTGGAACTTGCTGCCGGACGGGGCCTTGCCCGTGCCGGCGGGGGACAGCGTGGCGCCGTCCTTCAGTTGGATCTTGATCGTGTTCGAGTCACCAGTGGTGATCTGCGCCGACTTGACGTTGTGCGCGTCGATCGCCGCGACGACCTGACCGGTGTCCACCGTCTTGTAGCCGTTCGAGTCCGAAACGACCTGCATCAGTACGATGACGGCGAGGACGGCCAGCACGATCCACATGATCGGCGCACGGAAGTATCGCTTGACGTCCATCCATGCGGGGCGTTGCCGCCCCGTCCCTCCTGCCACTCAACGGCGCCGTGGGGCTGTGGGCCGCGGCGCATCCGGTCGGTGCTCATGTGAAGAGCGGTTTATTGGACCGTACCGCAGTCGGACCCACCGATGGCGGGAGCACGGCGACACGGCTGTGGTTCTTTGTCCCCCGGTCCAACGGGCGGGAACGACCTACTGTTCCCGCCCATAGCCCGAACGGGACCCTCAGCCGCCGTAGACGTGCGGGGCGAGGGTGCCGATGAAGGGCAGGTTACGCAGCTTCTCCGCGTAGTCCAGGCCGTAGCCGACCACGAACTCGTTCGGGATGTCGAACCCGACGTACTTCACGTCGATCTCGACCTTGGCCGCGTCCGGCTTGCGGAGCAGCGTGCAGACCTCGAGCGAGGCCGGACCGCGCGAACCCAGGTTGCCCAGCAGCCAGGACAGCGTCAGACCGGAGTCGATGATGTCCTCGACGATCAGGACGTCCCGGCCGGCGATGTCGGTGTCCAGGTCCTTGAGGATGCGCACCACACCGGAGGACTTGGTGCCCATGCCGTACGAGGAGACGGCCATCCAGTCCATGGTGACCTGCGAGTGCAGGGCCCGGGCGAGGTCGGCCATGACCATCACGGCCCCCTTGAGGACGCCGACGATCAGCAGGTCCTTGCCTGCGTAGTCCCGGTCGATGCGCTCGGCCAGCTCCTGGAGCTTGGCGTCGATCTCGTCCTTGCTGATGAGCACCTTCGCGAGGTCAGCGCCCATGTCGTTCTGGTCCACCGGGGATACGTCCTCAAACGTTCGGGGTCTGTGTGGCCGGCGGCCTGCTCCCCCGGGACATGCCTCGCCCCTCAGTCGCCCTGCCGCCGAAAGACCAGCGTGCCACACCTGCGGGTGGCCTCGACGCCCCCGGGTAGGTGCAGCGGCCCCTGGCCGCGCCATCCGGTGACCAGCAGGTCCACCGCCTCCAGGTGCCGCGCGAACAGGTCCCCGGCCGGACAGCCCGCGCGCAGCGCGGCCCGGCGCAGCACCCGGCGCCGTACGGCGGGCGGCAGTTCGGCCAGTTTCACGGCGTCCAGGGCGCCCTCGCCCGTACGGAGGTCGCGTTCGGCCAGGGAGGCCCACTGGTCGAGGGCGTCGGCGTCGTCGCGGAACAGCCGGGCGGTACGGGCCAGCGCCTCCACCACGCCACCGCCCAGGTGCTTCTCCAGCACCGGCAGCACCTCGTGGCGGACCCGGGAGCGGGTGTAGGCGGGATCACAGTTGTGCGGGTCGTCCCAGACCGGGATCGCCTGGGCGGAGCAGGCCTGCCGGGTGGCCGCCCGGTCCAGCTCCAGCAGCGGGCGGCGGTAGCGCCCCTTCTGGGCCGGCATCCCGGCCAGCGAACGGGAGCCGGAGCCGCGGGCCAGGCCCAGCAGCACGGTCTCGGCCTGGTCGTCCCGGGTGTGGCCGAGCAGCACGGCGATCGCGCCGTGGCGCTCGGCGGCCTCGTCCAGGGCGGCGTAGCGGGCGTCCCGGGCGGCGGCCTCCGGGCCGCCGGAGCGGCCGACCCGCACCGGGACCACCTCGACCGGGTCCAGGCCCAGCGAGCGCAGCCGCTCGGCCACCTGGGCGGCGCGGTCGGCGGAACCGGGCTGCAGGCCGTGGTCGACGGTGACGGCGCCGACCCGCAGGCCGATCTTGGGGGCCTCGAAGGCGGCGGCGATGGCCAGCGCCATCGAGTCCGCGCCGCCGCTGACGGCGACCAGGACCAGCGGCGAGCCGGGGGCGGCCGGGGTGCGGGGCAGCCCGGAGGGGTGGCGGGCGGCGTTGCCGATCAGGGTGGTGCCGACGGCGGCACCCACCAGCGGCGCCCCGGCGGGGCGCTCGCGGGGCTCGCGCACGGGCGCGGTGAAGGTGGTACCGGCCTCGGCGGCGAGGTCGGTGAGCGTGCGGCGAACGGCCAGGCGTATCGCGGCGACGGCGGGGTGAGGGCCCACGGCGGACGACTCCTCGAGGGAGGGGGACAGGACTGCGGCGGGCGGCCGGGACCGCGCACTGCATGAGCGCCGCGTTACCGGGCGCTCACAGATGGTGGCAGAAAGTGGCGACCCGCTACGCCACCCGCGCCACCGGTACGACCACCGTCCCACGTTCGGGTGAATGGAGAAACGTATCTTCACCCACCATCTGCCCGATTGGACCACTCGTACGAGCGGGTTTGACCGCCACCGACCGGCAGCGGTCCCGCCACGCGCCGGAACCGCCCGCCCGGCGCCGCCCGCCCGGCGCCGTCCAACGGCCCCGGCAGGCCCCGGCGCCGCTCAGCGGCCGACCCGGGCGAGCCAGGCGGCCGGGTCGTGGATCTCGTCCTTGGTCGGCAGGGTGTTCGGGGACGTCCACACCCGGTTGAAGCCCTCCATGCCGAGCTGCTCCACCACGGCCCGCACGAACACCGCGCCGTCCTGGTACTGGCGCAGCTTGGCGTCCATGCCGAGCAGCCGGCGCAGCACCAGGTCGAGCCGGTTCGCCCCGCGATCACGGCGCTGCTGGAACTTCTCCCGGATCTCCGCGACCGTCGGCACCACGGCCGGGCCGACACCGTCCATCACCACGTCCGCGTGGCCCTCCAGCAGCGACATCACCGCCGTCAGCCGGCCGAGGATCTCGCGCTGCGCGGGCGACTGGACGATCTCCAGCAGGTTCCCCGCGGAAACGCCCTCCCGGCGCTCCCGGCTGCCCGCCCCCGGCAGCCCGGCCCCCAGCGAACCCGCCGCGTCGCGCAGCCGGTCCAGCAGCGCGCCCGGGTCGACGTCCGTCTCGGCCAGGAAGGACTGCACCTCGGACTGGATGTGGTCGCGCAGCCACGGCACCGCGGTGAACTGCGTCCGGTGCGTCTCCTCGTGCAGGCAGACCCAGAGCCGGAAGTCCGACGGGTCGACGTCCAGCTCGCGCTCGACGTGCACGATGTTCGGCGCCACCAGCAGCAGCCGGCCCGGGCCCGGCCCCTCCGGGCCCAGCCGCGGCTTCTCGAACAGCGCCGCCGGACTGTCCGGCGCCTCCAGCGACGGCTCGGCCGGGGCGAAGGTCTCGTACTGGCCCAGCACCTTGGTCGCCAGGAACGCCAGCAGCGCCCCGACCTCGATCCCGGTCGCCTTCTCCCCCACCGCACCGAACACGCCCGCGGCCGCGCTGTTCGCCCGCCGTGCCTGCAGCTTCTCCACCAGCGGCTGGACGACCGTCCGGAAGCCCGCCACGTTCGCCCGCACCCACCCCGGACGGTCCACCACCAGCACCGGCGTGGAGGTGGCCGCGGTCAGACTGCTCGACCGCATCCCGGTGAACGCCCGCACGTGCTCCTCGGCCTCCAGCGCGTGCCGGCGCAGCTCGGCGACCACCGCCGCCGCCTCCGCCCGGCTCACCTCCGGCCCCGGCCGCACCAGCCTGGTCGCGGTTGCGACCGCGAGATTCCAGTCGACCATGTCAGCCCCGCCACTCGCGCTCGTCATGCCCTCACCGTACGTGCTCCCCACCACCAACGGCAGCCACCCACCACCAACACCCTGCCCGCCCCCGAACCCCCTCGAACCCACCACCGACACCTCCCTCGGAGCGGCGGTCGAGGACCCGACGGGCACCACCGGCACGGGCCCGAAACCCCGGGCCCCGCCCGGCCGAACCGGCCGACGACAGCGAACGCCAGAGGCACGACCAGCACCGCCCGGCCCCTCCTCTCCCACCACCCCGGTCGCCCCTTGGCGGCCGGGCGGCTACAGCCGACGAGGGTCGGCAAGGGCCGCGCAGCACGGCAGTTGCCGACGCCGTGGCGGCCGGAACACCGGGTGGGCCGCAGGCCGCGCCGGGGCGGAGACCTTCCGACGGCGCGAACGGTTCGGCGCTCCAGCGGCTCGCTCCCCCACCCGTCCGCGGGCACGGGCCTGGCATCACAGGCGTCGGGCCGGAACGGCGATTGAGGCCATCGCCCGGCCGCAGCGGAGTCGACCGGGTGGCTGCCACCCCCTCACGTCCCTGCCGCACGCCCCCACGGCGGCGGCAGGGGCGGGAGGCTCCGCACCGCGGGCGAGAACGTCGAGAAGAGGCGACAAGGAGTCACCCACGGCGCCGGGGCGGGGCGTTGCCGACGTCGCCGCCGTCGGGGCGCGACGGCGGCGGGCCGGGGTGGGTCAGTGGCAGCCGCAGGAGGCGAGGTGGGCCGCGATGCGGTCCATGGCGGCGCGGGTGGTGTCGGCCGGGGTGGTGGAGGGGGTGCGGGACATCACGGCGAAGGTGAGGAGGCGGCCGTCGGCGTCGACGACGGTGCCGGCGAGGGTGTTGACGCCGCTGAGGCTGCCGGTCTTGGCGCGGATCAGGCCGGCCGCGTCGGCGGCGCCGGAACCGGAGCCGTAGCGCTTGTTGAGGGTGCCGGTGAAGCCCGCTATCGGCAGGCCGGTGAGGACCGGGCGCAGGGCGGGGTGCTGGTCGGAGGCGGCCAGGGCGAGGAGCCGGACCAGGACGGCGGGCGGGATCTGGTTGCCCAAGTGCAGGCCGCTGCCGTCGTTGAGGACCACCCCGGTCATCGGCACGCCGAGCTTGGTGAGCTCCTGGGTGACGGCGGTCGCCGCGCCCTCGAAGCTGACCGGCTGGTGCGCGGCGAGGGCGACCTGACGGGCGATCGCCTCGGCGATCTGGTTGTCGGAGGTGGTCAGCAGGCGCTCGATCAGCCGGGCGACCGTCGGTGAGTCGACCTTGCCGAGGACGGGGGCGTCGGCGGCGGCCGGGGCGGCGGCCGGCCCGGCCTTGCCGTCGACGGTGATGCCCTGGGCGGCGAGCAGCCGGGCGAAGGCCGTGGCGGCCGTGGCGGCCGGGTCGGCGAACCGGTCCGGGGCCTCCTCGCGGCTCCTGGGGTCGATCTTGGCCTCGTCCACCATCAGCGGGACGACCGGGGCGATGTTCTGGTTGTCGGGGTTCGTCCTGTGCAGCGGGTTGCCGGAGTACAGCGACAGGTCGTAGTCCAGCTTGACCGTGCTGGTACCGGCCGCCTTGAGCGCGGCCGCGGTCTGCTGGGCGAGCGCCTCCAGCGAGGCGGGGGCGGTGTCGGCGTCGGCGGGCTGGCCGCCGATCTGCACCTGGTCGATGGGCAGCGCGGTGAGCGTCGGGTCCCCGCCGCCGACCAGGGTGATGGTGCCCGGGGTCGCGCCGCGGACCACCCGGGTGGTGAGCCGGGTGTCGCCGGGTATAAGGGACAAAGCCGCGATCGAGGTGGCCAGCTTGGTGGTGGAGGCCGGGGTGGCCGGGGTGTTCTCCCCGGAGCCGTACAGGAGTTGGCCACCGGCGGCGTCCGCGACGGCGATGGTCACGGCGCCCAGGTTCTTGTCGGAGAGATAGGGGGCGAGCGCCTGCTGGAGGCCCTGCGCGGTGGGGACGGCGACTTCCGGGCCGCTCTCGGCGGCGGCCAGCACGGCGTCCGTCGCGGGCCCCGGGGGCGCGGCCGGCGAACCGGTGCCGCCGGGCGTGGCGGCGGGCTGCTCGGCCCGCCGGCCGGGCCCGCCGGGGCTCTGGCTCGGACCGGGCTTGCCCTTGCCGTGGTCATCCTTGCGGCCGTCCCGGCCTTCCCGACCCCCCTGGTCGCCCTGGTCGCCCTGGTCACCCTGCGCCTTGGCGTCCTCGCCCTGCCCCGCGCTGTGTCCCCCCGGAGTGGAGGACGGCTGCGCGTACGCACCGCCCGCTCCCAGCACCGTTCCGACGACCAGCACGGCCGCTCCGAACAGTCCGGCGGCCGTCCCCCTGCGACGGCGCGCCGCCCCTCCCCCTGCTCCCACCGACCGGCCCCTTTCCCGAGCACTCACTCCCGTAGGAGACACTTGGATTCTGTCAGTCCCTACCTTGGAGGAACCGTTGGAGTTCGACGTCCTTATCGAAATCCCGAAGGGCTCTCGTAACAAGTACGAGGTCGACCACGAGACCGGCCGTCTGCGGCTCGACCGGATGCTCTTCACCTCGACCCGCTACCCGGCCGACTACGGCTACGTCGAGGGCACGCTCGGCGAGGACGGCGACCCGCTGGACGCCCTGGTCATCCTGGACGAGCCGACCTTCCCGGGCTGCCTCATCAAGTGCCGCGCCATCGGCATGTTCCACATGACCGACGAGGCCGGCGGCGACGACAAGCTGCTGTGCGTCCCGGCGACCGACCCGCGCTGGGAGCACCTGCGCGACATCCACCACGTGTCGGAGTTCGACCGCCTGGAGATCCAGCACTTCTTCGAGGTCTACAAGGACCTGGAGCCGGGCAAGTCGGTCGAGGGCGCCAACTGGGTCGGCCGCGCCGAGGCCGAGGCCGAGGTCACCGCTTCGATCAAGCGCCTCGCGGAGCAGGGCGGCCACTGAGCCGTCGTTCCGATCTCGTTCGTTCCTCGTCCGTTCGGGGCAGCTCGGGGTAGGTCGGGACAGCCTGGGGCCGGGGCCGCGGATTCTTCCGCGGCCCCGGCCCCTGTCGTTCCCGGGAGGCGCTCAGTCCTCCAGCCGGAAGCCGACCTTGATGCACACCTGGTAGTGCTTGATCCGGCCGTCCTCCAGGTGGCCCCGGACCTGCGAGACCTCGAACCAGTCGAGGTTGCGCAGCGTCCGGGAGGCCCGTTCCACCCCGTTGCGGATCGCGGCGTCGACGCTCTCGGTCGAGGACCCGACGATCTCGGTCACCCGGTACACGTGGTCGGTCATGGCGGACTCCCTCAGCTGTGCGACGGCCCCCGGTCCACCGTGCACCGCGCCGGGGCCGCCCGCACTCCGACGGCGTCCGCGGGAGCCGCACGGAGTCGCTAGAAGGCCGCCCGGACCTCGCCGACCGGGGCGCCGCCGCCGAGCAGCGGGGCCGCGCCGATCCGCTCGACGGTGTCGTCCGCGCCGGTCACGCCGAGCCGGCGCAGCGCGGCCGCCAGCACCGGGCCACGGGCCCGCTCCGCGCCGTCGTCGATCTTGAAGGCGAGCGCCCGCCCGTCCGGCAGCGCGACCACCTGGACGGCCTCGGCGCCCATCTTGGACAGCGCGCCCGGGACGGCCCGCATCAGCCAGGTGTCGGCCCGGCGGGTGCCGGCCACGTACTCGGGGTGGGCGCGCATGGCGTCGGCCACCCGGCGCTGCGTGGTGCCCTCGGCGGCCAGCACCAGGCTGCGGTAGCCGCGGGCCAGGCCGGTCAGGGTGACGGCCAGCAGCGGGGCGCCGCAGCCGTCCACGCCGGTGTGCACGGGGGTCTCGCCGGTGCCCTCCGCGAGGGCCTCGCGGGCCAGCTCCTGGATCGGGTGCGCCGGGTCGAGGTAGCTCCCGGTGTCCCAGCCGTTGGCGACGCAGGCGGCCAGCCAGCCGGCGTGCTTGCCGGAGCAGTCCATCAGGATCGGGGCGCGCCGCCCGCCGGCGCCGAGCAGCAGCTCCGCCTCGGTCTCGTCCAGCGGCAGGTCGGCCGGGGTGCGCAGGGCCGATTCGTCGAGGCCGGCGGAGCCCAGGATGGTCCGGACGCCGTCGAGGTGAAACGATTCAGCGGAGTGGCTGGAGGCCGCCAGCGCCAGCAGCTCGCCCTCGATCGCCAGCCCGGCCCGCAGCGTGGCCACCGCCTGGAACGGCTTGGCCGTCGAGCGTGGGAAGACCGGCGCGTCGGGGTCACCGAGCGCGAACTCCACCGAGCCGTCGGCGGCGAGCAGGACCAGGGAACCGTGGTGGCGGCCCTCGGTGAAGCCCGAGCGTATGACCTCGGCGAGCACGGGCGGGTGGGCGGACTGGGACATCGGGGAGCCTTCCGGGGGCAAGGGTGGGCCGGGGGGAAGCCGGACCCAACCCGCCCCCGACGACTCACCCGGTCAGAGCGGCCTCTCCGAGAGCAGGTCGTCGACCCGTGCTTCCCCATCACGGTACCTGCGGGTGATCTCGGCATTGCAACCGTCGGCCGTCCGCAACAGTCGCTGGCGCCGTCCGGACACCTCGCGCTCGTGCGCGCGCAGCCGCTCCAGGGCGGCCAGCAGCTCCTCGGCCGGGTGCGCGGCGAGGTCGGCGAGCTGGACGTCGCCCATCAGCGCGTCCGCCTCCAGCTGGGACTCCTGGGTGCGCGGCGGGCCGAGGGTGACGTGCCGGGCCGAGCGCCGCACGGTGGAGGGCGCGTCGGTCAGGATGGCCGGCAGCCGGTCCAGCAGGTCACCGCCGGGCTCCCCGCCGGCCGCCGGGGCGCTGTGGCCGCCTGCCCGGGCCGGGTGGGCGGGGCCGCCGCCGGGGCGCCGGTCGAGCTCGGCGCGCAGGATGTCCATCCGCCCGTGCAGCAGCCGCCGCAGGTAGGACAGGTCGGCCTCCTGCTCCAGGGTCTCCCGGCGCAGGATCCGCAGCTGGTCCAGGCCCAGCCGCTCCAGGTCGGGCTCACCGTCCGGGCCCGCCGCCCGGGAGGGGGCCCCGGGGGCCTGCGCCACCTGCCCGGATCGGTTCCACGCCGCGCCGCTCGCGTCCATCATCCAGCCCACCTGCCGTCGTCCGATCCCGCCCGCTCGCGGCACCCCGTCCCTGCCGCCGGTCCGGCCCGTCCCCCGACGGGCCCGCGCGTCCCGTCCGTTGGCACGCCCGGGGCCCCCGAAGGGTTCCGTTCCCCGGCCGGGACCACCCACCGGGGCGACCCCGACAGAACGCCTGACCTACCGGCTCGACCGCCCGGCCGAACCCCGGCCCGGTGCGGCGGACCTTCAGGCGCGCCGGGCCCTTCGTACGGTCCCCCAGCGTGCCACCCCACCCGGCGCGCGCGCACCGCCGGTGCACCCGAACGGCCCCCTGGCGAACGGGGGTGGCTGATATGACCGGGGCTTTCCACAGGAAGAGCGGCGCCCGATTCCGCGCAGGCGCGCGCTGCACGGCGTGCACCACCCTTTCGCGCGCCCCAGTGTGCGCCCCCTGGTGTGCCCCTCGGACGTGCCCTCGGGCTGTGCCCCTCGCACGCGCTCCGGACCCCGGCCCCGGTGCCCCCGCCGGGTCGCACGGCGCTCCGGCACAATGGCGGCATGCGAGCAGTGGTGCAGCGAGTGACCGAGGCCCGGGTGACCGTGGCCGGAGAGACCGTCGGCGCGATCGAGGGGCCCGGGCTGTGCGTCCTGGTCGGCGTGACCCACGAGGACACCCCGGCCAAGGCGGCCCAACTGGCCCGCAAGCTCTGGACGCTGCGGATCCTGCCGCCCTCCCCCCGAGCCGAAGGCCGCGCCGACGCCGAAAGCGGGAGCGCCGGAGCGACGACCGTCGGCGTCGGATCCGGAGCGGCCGGAGGCGAGCGGGGGAGTAACAGCGTGGAGCAGAGTTGCTCCGACATCGGCGGCCCGCTGCTGGTGATCAGCCAGTTCACCCTCTACGGCGACGCCCGCAAGGGCCGCCGCCCCACCTGGACCGCGGCCGCCCCCGGGCCGGTCGCCGAGCCGCTGGTGGACGAGGTGGTCGCCCAACTGCGCGCGCTCGGAGCCAAGGTGGAGACGGGCCGGTTCGGCGCCGACATGCGGGTGGCGCTGGTGAACGACGGCCCGTTCACCGTCCTGGTCGAGGTCTGAGGGCCCCGATCACTGCGGGACGATCACGTCCTGGGTGCCCGGCACCGTTCCGGCCAGCAGCACCGCGTCCACCGGGACGTTCCGCTTGACGATCGCCAGTGCGATCGGCCCCAGCTCGTGGTGCCGGGCCGAGGAGGTCACGAAGCCCAGCGCCCGCCCGTCCGGGTCGGAGGCCAGCCGCACCTCGGTGCCGTGCGGGGGCAGCGACTCCTCGGTGCCGTCCAGGTGCAGGAAGACCAGCCGGCGCGGCGGGCGGCCCAGGTTGTGCACCCGGGCGACGGTCTCCTGACCGCGGTAACAGCCCTTCTGCAGGTGGACGGCGGTGCTCAGCCAGTCCACCTCGTGCGGGATGGTCCGGTGGTCGGTCTCGAAGCCGAGCCGGGGCCGGTGGCCCTCGATCCGCAGCGCCTCGTACGCCCAGACCCCGGCCGCCGGGCCGTACCCGGCGGTCAGCTCCGCCAGTTCGGCGCGAGGCACGAACAGGTCGCGCCCGTAGGGGAGTTCGCGGACGGCGGCGGCGCCCTCGACGGAGCCGGTGGAGCCGGCCGGCAGGTGGACCACGGCGTAGTCGGCGGTCGCGTCGGCGACCTCCACCCGGTAGAAGAACTTCATGCTCTCCAGGTAGGCCACCAGCGCCTGCTGGGTGCCCGGCTCGACGTGGGCCCAGGTGGTGGTGCCGTCGTCGACCAGGTAGAGCGCGTGCTCGACGTGCCCGTTCGGGGAGAGCACCAGCGCCTCGGTGGCGTGCTGCGGCTCCAGCTGGCTCACGTGCTGGGTGAGCAGCAGGTGCAGCCAGGAGAGGCGGTCGGCGCCGGTGACGGTGACCACGCCGCGGTGCGAGAGGTCGACGAAGCCGGTGCCCCTCGACAGGTTCCGCTGCTCGCGGAAGATGTCGCCGTAGTGGGCGGCGACGCCCTCGTCGGCCCCCTCGGCGGGGACGGCTCCGGGCAGGGCAAGCAGCGGACTCTTCACACCGGTCATACCGGCCAGCTTACGACCGGTCGTCCGCCCGCTTCGCGGTGCAGTCGGCGCAGCGGCCGAAGATGGCGAAGTGCTTGAGATCGGTGTCGAAACCGTGCTCCTCGCGCAGCCGGTCGATCAGCGGCTGGGCGATCTCGGTGCCGGTCTCGGTGACCTTCTCGCAGTCCCGGCAGACCAGGTGCAGGTGGTGGTGGCGGCCGGCCAGGTGGTAGGTCGGGGCGCCGTGGCCGAGGTGGGCGTGCGAGACCAGGCCCAGCTCCTCCAGCAGCTCCAGGGTCCGGTAGACGGTGGAGATGTTGACGCCGCTGGCGGTCTTGCGGACGTGGCAGAGGATGTCGTCGGGGGTGGCGTGGTCGAGGACGTCCACGGCCTCCAGCACGAGCTGCCGCTGCGGCGTGAGCCGGTAGCCGCGCTCGCGCAGGTCGGCCTTCCAGTCGCCGGAGAGCTGCCAGTCGGTGGTGCCGGTGTCCGCCACGGTTCTGTCCCTGCCAAGGTCGGGGTCCTGAGGCAAGTGTAGGGACCGGCCGGGGGCCGGTCCCTACCTCGTGCACGGGTATGCGGCGGCTCGGTGAGCCGTGCCCGCTCGGGCCGTGCCACTTGAGCCGTGCTTGTTCGAGCCGTGCCTACTTGAAGAATGCGATGCCGTCGTCCGGCAGGTCGTTGATGTCCTTGATCAGCTGGGCCGGGCTGAGCACCTTCTTCAGCTGCGCGGACATGTACGGGCGCAGCGGCACGTTCGGGGCGGCCTTCTCGCCGACCCAGAGCAGCTCGCCGTTGACGAAGCCGTACAGCCGCTTGCCGCCGGAGTACTCCGGGGAGCCCTCGATCCGGGCCACCGCGTCGGTGGAGACGTCGACCTGCGGCTTGCCGTCGGCCAGCTCGCCGTACCAGATCTCGACCGTGCCGTCGTCGCGGACGGAGGAGATCTCGATCCCGCGGGCGCCGGTGGTGCCGTCGTGGTTGCTGGTGATGCGCCAGAACGCGTGCTCGTTCTCCAGCGGACGGACCTTCTCGCCCTCCTCGTTCAGCACCCAGGTGCGGGAGCGGAACTCCAGGAAGGGGCGGCCGTCGTGCCGGATCACGATCTCCTGGCCGAAGTTGCACTTCTCCGTGCCGGGGAAGTCGTACACGCCCGCGCCCTCCCAGGTACCGAGGAGGAAGGCGAGCGGGACGACGTCCCTGTGGAGGTCAGAGGGGATCTCGATCATGTTCCTGGTCGCTGTCGTGGTCGGTGCGGTCTGCCTCAACCGTACGGCAGGGTCAGCGCTGGCCCTGGTACAGCTTCATCACCGAGAAGATGGCGAACCAGGTGATCAGCACGGCCATCAGGGCCAGCAGACCATCGAAGAACCATTCGAGACCGGTCACGGGGGACTCCCAGGCGGAGAGAGAGTGGTGGATTTTGCTCGCGCTCACTCTATCCGGCGTGTTACCGCCGGTCGCGGTGAGCCCCACCACGTCGGGTTTCGCGCCCCGCGCCACCCCGCCGTCCAAGGTTTGCCCAAGGGATTCCGGGATGACGGCAGGCTGGAGCGGCATGACCTCTAAGGTGGCGCCATGTCGAAGAAGCTCGTCATCAAGGTCACCGCCGGGGCGGACGCGCCGGAGCGGTGCTCGCAGGCCTTCACGGTGGCGGCCGTGGCCGTCGCCAGCGGGATCGAGGTCTCGCTCTGGCTGACCGGGGAGTCCTCCTGGTTCGCCCTGCCGGGGAGGGCGGCGGAGTTCGAGCTGCCGCACGCCGCGCCGCTGCCGGACCTGCTGGAGTCGATCCTGGCGGCCGGCTCGGTGACGCTGTGCACCCAGTGCGCGGCCCGGCGCGGGATCGAGCAGAAGGACACCGTCGAGGGTGTCCGGATCGCGGGCGCGCAGGTCTTCGTCAGCGAGATCACGGCGGACGGCGTCCAGGCGCTCGTCTACTGAGCCCGCCTACTGCGGCTTGTCGCGCGGCTCGTGGTCGGGGCGGTCCCGGTCGTGACCGGGGTCGTCCCACTTCGGGTCGTCCCAGCGCGGGTCGTTCCACCAGTCGTCGTCCGGGTCCCGCTTGTTGGCGAACACCGCCGCGGCGGGCGGGATGACCATCGCGACCACGCACAGGCCCACCGCGGCGCCCACCGAGAAGAACCGCACCACGCCCCAGGCCAGGACGAACAGGCCCAGGCACACGCCCATCATGGCGTAGTAGTAGCGCCGCCGGCGCCTCGTCTGCACGTCTTCCACGGTACGGCCGAGGGCCCCTGCGCGGCAGGGGCCCTCGGCGTGATCGTCCGGCCTGGTCAGACCGCGATCGCGACCTCGACGGCGGTGCCCCGGGAGGCCACCACCTGACGGTCCACGGTCTGGCCCGGGACCAGCGCCCGCAGGGTCCACTTGCCCGGGCGGGCGAAGAACCGGAACTGGCCGGTCGCCGAGGTGGGGACCTCGGCCGTGAACTCGCCGCCCTCGTCCAGCAGCCGGACGTAGCCGTTGACCGGCTCGCCGTCTCGGGTCACCGAACCCTGGATGATCGTCTCGTTCGCCACGTCAACTCCTGCCAGGTCCGGGCCGCCGGCCTTCGCACCGCACATGTCTGATGTTCCCTTCTGACTTACGGGTCGAGCCGGGGGGCTCAGTTGCTGCCGAGCTCGATCGGCACGCCGACCAGGCTGCCGTACTCGGTCCACGAACCGTCGTAGTTCTTGACGTTCTGCTGGCCGAGCAGCTCGTGCAGCACGAACCAGGTGAGCGCGGAGCGCTCGCCGATGCGGCAGTACGCGATGGTGTCCTTCGCCAGGTCGATGCCCTCGGCCTCGTACAGGGCCTTGAGCTCCTCGTCGCTCTTGAAGGTGCCGTCGTCGTTGGCGTTCTTGGCCCACGGGATGTTGCGGGCGCTCGGCACGTGGCCGGGGCGCTGCGACTGCTCCTGCGGGAGGTGGGCCGGGGCGAGCAGCTTGCCGGAGAACTCGTCGGGCGAGCGGACGTCGACCAGGTTGAGGTTGCCGATGGCGGCGACCACGTCGTCGCGGAAGGCGCGGATCGAGGAGTCGGCGGCCTGGGCGGTGTACTCGGTGGCCGGGCGGGCCGGGACCTCGGAGACCAGGTCGCGGGAGTCCAGCTCCCACTTCTTGCGGCCGCCGTCCAGCAGGCGGACGTCGCCGTGGCCGTACAGCTTGAAGTACCAGTAGGCGTAGGAGGCGAACCAGTTGTTGTTGCCGCCGTAGAGGACGACGGTGTCGTCGTTGGCGATGCCCTTGGCGCTGAGCAGCGCCTCGAAGCCGGCCTGGTCGATGAAGTCGCGGCGGACCGGGTCCTGGAGGTCCTTCTTCCAGTCGATCCGGACGGCGTTGCGGATGTGGTTCTTGTCGTAGGCGGAGGTGTCCTCGTCGACCTCGACGATGACGACCTTCGGGTCGTCCAGGTGGGCCTGGACCCAGTCGGCGTCGACCAGGACGTCGCTGCGGCTCATGGTGGTGTTCTCCATCCGTGGGCGGTTTGCGGAAGGTGCTGCTCAGCGGGTGCTGCAGGGCTGCCCGGAGGGGCGCGGTCCGAATTCCCGTCCGAAATCCTGTCCGAATGACGGGACGGAGGGACGGAGCCGGGACGACCGGGCGGGGAGTGCGGGGCACGGCGGCGACCAACGGCCCGAAGAGCCGGGCGAGGTCACCGGAGAGATCGGCGGCGGGCGTCAACTGCCCTGCCAGGATGCCGACTTAGCGCATTCGACACAGACAGGCGGCCACGCGGCACAGGTCGACCGCCCGCCGCTTCGTGAGATCCGTCTGTCGCTTCATGCCGACGATGCTAGGGACACCGGAGGCCCGCTGTCATCAGCGTATCGAATGCCGAGATCGAAACGCCCGAATGGCGGGATTTGACCTTCGGGTGCCCGGCCCGGCCCCGGCCGGGCTTCCGCCGGCGGCACACAACGGGCGGAAACGACACCGCTCCGCGCGCCGCGCTGGACAGCGCGTCTCGCGGAGCGGAACGGGAACCCGGTGCCTCGGGACGGCGGGCCGGGGTCACCCCAGCAGCTTGACGCCCTTGCCCTCGAAGGACAGCTGGAGGCCCTCCGGCAGCGGCGTCACGCCGTCCTTCGCGGCCAGCTTCAGCCCGGCCGGCATCGAGTCCAGGGTGAAACTGGCCGGCTCGACCTTCCGGTTGGTGAGCCCGGCGAACATCTCGGCCAGCGAGCTCAGCTTGAGGCCGTCCACGGTGATGGTGTTGCCTTCGTTGTGCACGGTGGCCTCACCCACCGAGACCGGCCCCAGCGAGGCCTTGACCTTGCCCGGACCGCCGTACGACAGGCTCAGCCGGGAGTTGCCGCCGCCCGGCAGCGGGGCGCCGCCCATCAACTGGGAGGCCGGGGGCAGCAGCTGGGCGAGGTCCTGGTAGCTGATCACACCGCTGCCGGTGCCGCTGTCCACGGTGGCGCTGTTCAGGCTGTCGCTCACCTCCACCCCGGAGAGCTTGGCCCTGAAGGAGTGCAGCGCCACCTGCTGGCCGTCGTTCCGGACGGTCAGGCCGTCCGAGGAGATCCGGACGTCGTCCAGCTTCTTCGAGACCACCTGGGTCAGGAACGGGAAGCCCTCGATCGTGACGTCCGGCCGCCGGCTCATCTGGCCGCTCTTCACCAGCTGGTCGGCGGCCTCGTCCTCGGCCACGCCGACCGCGATCCGGTCCGCGCCCACCAGCAGCCCGGAGAGCACCACCAGGGCGATCGTCGCCTTCAGCCATCCGCGCATCGTGTCCCCCGTCGTCGCCGGTCGCTGTCGTCGTCCACTGCGGTCCGTCGCCGCCCCGGAGCCTTCGCCGTCCCGGAACCGTCCCGTCCCGGAGCCGCCCGGACGCGGCCCCTTCCGCACGACCGTACGACGTCCCGCCCCGGAACGTGGTTCCGGGGCGGGACGCGGTCGTGACCCACCCGGCTCAGCCGGCCAGCAGGTCGGTGGCCATCCAGATCAGCGGCGCGGCCACCGCCAGCGGCAGCGCCACGCCCGCCGTCATGTGCACGAAGCGGGACGGGAAGTCGTACGCCGCGACCCGGCGGCCGACCAGCGCACCCAGCCCGGCGAGCGCCCCCAGCGCCACCGGCGCGCCCACCAGGAAGCCCAGCAGCACCGCCGCGACCAGGCCCAGCACCGGGCCCAGCTGCTTCGGACCGGGCAGCGGAGCCGCCGCCAGCAGCGTGGCCAGCGCAACCGCCCCCACCCCGGCCGGCACCCACTCGGCCAGCAGCAGCGTGGTGCACAGCGCCGTCACCACGGTGGCCGAACCCAGCACCGTCAGCGCGTAGAACCGCTCCTTGGGATCCGACGGGCGGAACGTCTGCAGCACCAGGACCAGCAGGAAGAACCCGCCCAGGGTGCCCACCACGGCCGCCACGCCGCCGTTCGAGTCCGCCAGCAACACGGCCGCGTCCGCGGTGAATCCGGCCAGCGCGGCGAGCAGGATGCCCTGCCGGGCCGGCCACATCCCGTTCAGCCGGAACCAGCCGGCCGCCGTCAGCAGCTGCAGCAGCGCGACCACCAGCGCCAGCGCCACCTGCCCCAGCGCCGCACCACCGGCCAGCAGCGCGGCCGCGCCGGCGGTGATCAGGGCGGGCTGCAGGCCCGGGTCGATGATCGGCGAACCGGTCCGGCCGCCCGGGACGGCGCTCGGCGCGGCCGCCGGCACCGGCTGCGCCGGGAGGGCGCCGTACGGCGGGGCGGACCCGTAGGGCGCGGCGGCGGGGGCGTCCGGGCGCTTGAGCGTCATGGTCGGCGGGTCGAAGCCGGGCCCGGCGGCGGGCGGCGGCACCGGGGGCATCCCTGCGGCGGGCGCGGCCTGCTGCGGGGCGGGCGGCGGCACCGGCGCCGCGTGCCGCGCCCGGGAGGGCTGCTGCGGCGGCTGCGGCTGCACAGGGCGCTGCTGCACCGGGGACCGCTGCATCGGGGGCTGCTGCACCGGCGGCTGCCCGAGGTGCTGCGGCGGGGCGACCGGCATCGCACCGGAGACCCGCACCGGCGGCAGCAGCGCGGTGGCCGCCGCGTCGTCGGCCAGCGGCGGGACGGGCGGCAACAGCGTGGTCGCGGCCTCGTCGTCGAACGCCGGCACCGGCGGCAGCAGCGTGGTCGCGGCCTCGTCGTCCACCGGATAGCCGTACGGGTGCTGCGGCGGCTGCTGCGGATGCGGATGGGGCGGATGGGGCTGCTGCGGCCAGTTGCCGTAACCGCCGCCCTGGTTCGGGTTGGTCATGTCCGTCACGCCGCTCAGCCTCCCGCGAACGGCGGGAGGACCTCGACCGTCCCGCCCTCGGTCAGGGCCACGGTCGCGTGGTCCCGGCCGCCCACCTGCGCGCCGTCGACCAGGTACGAGCAGTGCCCGAGCAGCCGGACGAGCTTCGGCCGGTCGGCGTGCCGCTCCTTGGCCGCCGCCAGCGCCTCCGCCAGGGTCGCCGCCTCGTACGGCTCCTCGGCCAGGCCGGCCTCGGACTTCGCCGCCGCCCAGTAGCGGATCGTCCCGCGCGCCCGGGCGCCGCTCGCGGGCTCGGTGGTCGCGCCCATCGGGCCACCCCTTCCGTTCGTCCTCGCCCGGCCCCGGTGGCCCGGTCCGGCTCGCCACCGGAGCGCCCGCCCGACCACCCGAACGATGGAACCGGTCAGCGCCGCCGATGTGCGTCCCATGATGGCGTGTCCGCCGGTCCGAGCGGCAATCGCCCTGGCCGGACCGGCGCAGTGCGGCGCTCGAAGCTGTGTCCAGACTCACCCCGCGCGCGCCCGGATTGGGCGAACCGCCGGATTCGCGCACTCCCGGTGCGCAGAGCGGTCGGCTATCCTCGACCTCCAAGAGGGATCCGGGCAGAGTCGCCCCCGGGTCCTTTTGTGCTTTCAGGACGCCAGTACGGACGTTCGTGCGATTCGCCGGCCCACCCCCGGCGCGCCGCAGGAACCGCCCCGCCTCTCGCGGCACAAGGACGTGCCGGCCCGGCGGGGTGTCGCCACCCGGCGCCGGGCCGCCACCCGGGACCGGACCAGACCGGAGGGTTCGCGGGATGAGCAGGGCAGGAACGGTGCGCCAGGGGTTGCGGGACCCCCGGTGCGCCACGCGCTCCCCCGAAGCCGCCCGGGCGTCCTCCCCCCTCCCCTCAGCACCTGCGCCCTCCGGCTGCGGCGGCAGCCGGGACGCATCCGCGACGACCCGGAAAGGGGACCACCGGGTATGAGTTCTCTCCTCCTCCTCACCAACGCGCTGCAGCCGTCCGCCGAAGTGCTGCCGGCCCTCGGCCTGCTGCTGCACAACGTCCGGGTAGCGCCCGCCGAGGGCTCGGCCCTGGTGGACACCCCCAGCGCGGACGTCATCCTGGTCGACGGACGGCGCGACCTGCCGCAGATCCGCAGCCTGTGCCAGCTGCTGCGCTCGACCGGCATCGGCTGTCCGCTGATCCTGGTGGTCACCGAGGGCGGCCTGGCCGCCGTGACCGCCGAATGGGGCATCGACGACGTCCTGCTGGACACCGCCGGCCCGGCCGAGGTCGAGGCCCGGCTGCGGCTCGCGCTCGGCCGTCTCCAGGTCGCCGTCGACGACAGCCCGATGGAGATCCGCAACGGCGACCTCTCGGTCGACGAGGCCACCTACTCCGCCAAGCTCAAGGGCCGGGCACTCGACCTCACCTTCAAGGAGTTCGAGCTGCTCAAGTACCTCGCCCAGCACCCCGGCCGGGTCTTCACCCGGGCCCAGCTGCTGCAGGAGGTCTGGGGCTACGACTACTTCGGCGGCACCCGGACGGTGGACGTGCACGTCCGGCGGCTGCGCGCCAAGCTCGGCGTCGAGCACGAGCAGCTGATCGGTACCGTGCGCAACGTCGGCTACCGCTTCGTCGTCCCGGAGAAGCCCGAGAAGAGCGAGCGCCCGGACCTCGCCCAGCGCCCCTCGGCCCCGCTCGAGGCCTGATCCGGCGGCCGGGCGGGCCCGGCGGGTCTGGCGGGCCACCGGGCCCGCCCACGCCCGGCTCGTCCGGATTGCTCCCGGTGTGCCACCGGAACGGCCTCAGGTCCCACTGCCGCCCCGGTGGCCACACGCGTAGACTCCCCCCGTGGCCAAGGTGACGCGCGACGATGTAGCCCGACTGGCTGGGACCTCGACGGCGGTCGTCAGCTACGTGATCAACAACGGGCCGCGCCCGGTCGCGCCCGCGACCCGGGAGAAGGTCCTCGCGGCGATCGAGCAGCTCGGCTACCGGCCGAACAGCGTCGCCCAGGCGATGGCCTCCCGGCGGACCAACCTGATCGGCATGGTCGTCCCCGACGCCCGCCAGCCCTTCTTCGCCGAGATGGCCCACGCCGTCGAACGGGCCGCCTCCGAGCGCGGCAAGCTCGTGCTGATCGGCAACTCCGACTACGTCGACGACCGCGAGGTCCACTACGTCCGCGCCTTCCTCGGCATGCGGGTCTCCGGCCTGATCCTGGTCAGCCAGGGCCCCTCGCAGCGCGCCGCCGAGGAGTTCGCCGCGATGGAGGGGGCGAAGGTGGTGCTGCTGCACCGCCGCCCCGAGGCGATCGACGACGTCGCGGTGGTCACCGACGACGTGGGCGGCGCCGAGGCCGTCGTCCGCCACCTGCTGGAGGTGCACGGGCACCCGTACGTGGCCTGCTTCGGCGGCCCGGTGGAGTCCCCCGCCCCCGGCGACCCGGTCATCGACCACGTCGAGGGCTGGCAGCGCGCCATGGACGCCCACGGCGTCCCCACCGCGCCGCACCTGATCGACGCGCCCTTCCACCGCTACGGCGCGTACGACGTCGCGCTCGGCGTGCTGCGCCGGCCGGACCGGCCGCGGGCGATCTTCTGCTCCACCGACGACCAGGCCATCGGCGTGCTGCGGGCCGCCCGCGAGGTCGGCCTGCGGGTCCCCGAGGACCTCGCGGTGGCCGGCTTCGACGACGTGCCCGAGGCCGCGCTCGCCGACCCGCCGCTGACCACCGTCGCCTCCGACCGCGACGCGATGGCCCGGGCCGCCGTGGACCTGGTGCTGGACGACTCCCTGATGGTGCCCGGATCGGACACCGAGCGGGTCCGCAAGTTCCCGTCCCGCCTGGTCATCCGCCGTTCCTGCGGCTGCGACGGCGCCGCGCCCGGCCGGGCGCTGCCGGAGTAGCCCGGAGCGGAGCCGCCGATTCCGCTCCACAGGCGGCCTGACCAGGCTTTATGAGAAGTCAACGCGCTTCTCGGGGCGTTCTGAGCCGCTTCTCATCCAGCCCTCATCCACCAGGCGGAGCTTGGTCGGCATGAGCGAACAGCAGCAGCACCCCGACGAGCACTACGGCCCGTACGAGCAGCCCCGCATCATCGAGGGCACCGTGCTCGGCGGCGGCGCCGGCAGCACCGACCCGCGCACCGGGTACGGTCAGGACCACGGCTACGGCTACCGCGAGGACCACTCCGGCGGCAGCTTCGACGGACCGCCCCCTCCCCCGCCCATGCCCCCCGAGCCGCCCACCCTGCTCGGGTACCCCTCCGCCGAGGGCCCCGAGGGCCCCGAGGGCCACGGCAACCGCGCCCGGCGCGGCCTGCTGCGCGGACGGCTCGCCCTGGTCACCGCCGTCGCCGCGATCGCCGCCGTCATCGGCGGGGTCACCGGCGGGGTCGTCGCCGCCGACCGGCAGTCCTCCGACACCAGGGTCGGCACCATCGCCAGCCCGGTCTCCGCCCGCACCGACGGCAGCGCCAACGTGCCGGCCATCGCCGCCGCCGTCTCGCCCAGCGTCGTCCAGATCACCGTCAAGAGCGGCAACGGCACCGCCACCGGCACCGGCGTCGTCCTGAACGGCAGCGGCCAGATCCTCACCAACTACCACGTGATCGACACCGCGAACGCCGGCGGCCGGATCACCGTCACCTTCAAGGACGGCTCCACCGCCCCCGCCACCGTCACCGGCACCGACAAGAACCTCGACGTCGCCGTGATCACCGCGACCGGCGCCAGGAACCTCACCCCCGCCGTCCTCGGCGACTCCTCCACCGTGGCCGTCGGCGACCCCGTCGTCGCCATCGGCAACCCCGACGGCCTCACCGGCACCGTCACCTCCGGGATCATCAGCGCCGAGAACCGCGACGTCACCGTCCAGCTCGACGAGGGCACCACCAGCGGCAACGGCGGCTTCGGCTTCCCCAACCTGCCCGGCCTGCGCGGCAGCCTCCCGCAGCAGCAGGGCGGCGGCGACACCACCACCTACAAGGCCTTCCAGACCGACGCCGCCCTCAACCCCGGCAACTCCGGCGGCCCGCTGATCAACGCCAACGGCCAGGTCATCGCCATCAACTCGGCCATGTACGCGCCCAACGGCGCCAACTCCACCGCCGGCGGCGGCAGCAGCACGGCCGGCAGCGTCGGCCTCGGCTTCGCCATTCCGATCAACGACATCAAGCAGGTCCTGCCGAAGCTCGAAGCCGGCGAGCGCCTGTGAGCCACAATCCCTGAGAGCCGGTAACCTCCGCGAGGCGGACAATTGCTTCCAGCAGGCCCTCCACACAACGAGAAAGGGCACCAGCCCATGACCCCGTCCGCCGACGACCGCACCCCCGCCGAGGCCGGCCAGCCCTCCGCCCGGCTCCTCGTGGTCGACGACGAACCCGCCCTCCGGGACGCCCTGGAGAGCAGCCTCGCCTTCGAGGGCTACGAGGTCGCCACCGCCACCGACGGCTACGAGGCCCTGGAGTCCGTCGAACGCGACAAGCCCGACCTCGTCCTGCTGGACATCATGATGCCCCGGATGGACGGCCTCACCGCCGTCCGCCGGATGCGCTCCCGCGGCGACACCGTCCCCGTGCTGATGCTCACCGCCCGCGACGCCGTCGGCGACCGCGTCACCGGCCTCGACGTCGGCGCCGACGACTACCTCGCCAAGCCCTTCGAACTCGACGAACTCCTCGCCCGCGTCCGCGCCCTGCTGCGCCGCAACGCCCTCGCCGCCGAGGCCGCCGCGCGCGCCGCCGCCGAGGACGACAGCGAGGTCCTCGCCTTCGGCGACCTGCGGATGAACACCGCCACCCGCGAGGTCACCCGCGCCGGCAAGCCGGTCGAACTCACCCGCACCGAGTTCATGCTGCTGGAGATGTTCCTCGCCCACCCCCGGCAGGTCCTCACCCGCGAGCAGATCCTCAAGGCGGTCTGGGGCTTCGACTTCGAGCCCTCCTCCAACTCCCTGGACGTGTACGTGATGTACCTGCGCCGCAAGACCGAGCAGGGCGGCATGCCGCGGCTCATCCAGACCGTACGAGGCGTCGGCTACGCCCTGCGCCCGGCCGCCGGCACCGGCGCGTGAACGCTGTTCCGCCGCCGCCGCTGGCTCCGCCGCGCGTGGTGCCCAGCCGCCGCCAGCGCATCGTCCACTGGCTCCGCTCCCGCTCGCTGCGCGGCCGCCTCACCTTCCTGAGCGCGGCAGCGGTGGCGGTGGCGATCGCGCTGTCGGCGCTGGCCTGCTGGTTCATCGTGCACAAGCAGCTCTACGGCCAGGTGGAGACGGAGCTACGCAATGCGCCGGCTCCACGAGGGGTGACCCTCCACGTCCCCTGTCCCAGCACACCTGAGGCGGCACTACAGAAGGTGCAGACAGCTCCGCCCGAGGTGACGGGAGGTCCCGTCCCCCGGGACACCCAGTACGTCCTGGCGGATCCGGTCCAGGTCTGTCTACCCCCGAGCGCCAGCAGCGCGATCGCAATCCAGAAAAGTGACATCGAGGCCCTCCAACACTCGGGCAGCCAATCGATCATCCGCGACGGCCACTACACCAACGGTGATCCCGCCATGGTCCGAGTCTCCGTATTCCGCCGCCCCGGTCTCCCGCCCGTGCTGGTGATGGTGGCTACACCGACCAAGTCCGTCGAGGACTCCCTCCAGGGCCTCGCCATCCTCCTCGGCGCCGTCTCCCTCGGCGGCATCCTCCTCGCCGCCGTCGCCGGCCGCCTCGTCGCCCACTCCTCCCTCAAGCCCGTCGACCAACTCACCGACGCCGTCGAGCACATCGCCCGCACCGAGGAGGTCGGCACCACCATCCCGGTGCACGGCGACGACGAGATCGCCCGCCTTTCCACCTCCTTCAACTCGATGAGCACCGCCCTCGCCAACTCCCGCGAGCGCCAGACCCGGCTGATCGCCGACGCGGGCCACGAGCTGCGGACGCCCCTCACCTCGCTGCGCACCAACGTCGACCTGCTGATCCGCAGCGACGACACCGGCCGTCCGCTGCCCCCGGCGACCAAGACCAAGCTGCTGGGCAACATGAAGGCGCAGATGCAGGAACTCACCGTCCTGATCGGGGACCTGCTGCAGCTGTCCCGCCCCGACACCCCGAAGGCCGGCCCCAGCCTGACCGTGGTCGCGCTGCACGAGATCGCCGGCCGGGCCGTCGAACGGGCGAAGCTCCGCGGACCCGGGCTGGTCTTCGAGACGACCACCGAGCCCTGGTACGTGCACGGCGACGCGGCCGGCCTGGAGCGGGCCGTGATCAACCTGCTGGACAACGCGGTCAAGTACAGCCCGCCCGGGGGCACCATCGAAGTCCGGCTCCAGCAGGGCGTGCTGACCGTCCGCGACCACGGTCCGGGCATTCCGCCGGACGAGCTGCAGTACGTCTTCGACCGGTTCTGGCGTTCCCCCTCCTCGCGCCAGCTCCCGGGCTCCGGCCTCGGCCTGTCGATCGTCGCGCAGAGCGTGCGGGACGCGGGCGGCGAGGTCGCCCTCGGCCCGGCCGAGGACGGCGGCCCCGGCGCCCTGGCCACCGTCCGGCTGCCCGGCGGCCCCGCCCCCGAATAGACGGGAAACAGAACGGGCGGGGCGCCCCGACAGCGCCCCGCCCGTCCTCATTCCCGGCTCACGGTCAGTCGATGTCGCTGCCCGGGCCGAGGACCTTGACCCGGTCCTGCGCCGGCGGCTTCAGCGGCGAGGAGGCCGAGCTGTGGGCCGCCAGGTAGGCCGTGAAGACGGCCAGGTCGGAGACACCGACCAGCTTGTCGGTGCCGGCCGCGAAGGCCGGGAAGCCGTCGCCGCCGCCGGCCAGGAACTCGTTGGCCGCGACCCGGTACTTGGCGGCCGGGTCGACCGGCGCGCCGTTCAGCCGGATCGAGTCCAGCACCACCCGGTCCGCGCCGGTCTTGCGCATGTCCAGGGTGTAGTGCAGGTTCGAGGACACCTGGAGGACCTTCGGCGCCGCGCCGTTGAGGCCGCTCACCTGCTGCTGCAGCAGCTGGACCAGCTGGGCCCCGGTCAGCGTCTTGACCTGCATCATGTTGGTGAACGGCTGGACGGTGAACGCCTCCCCGTAGGTCACCACGCCGTCGCCCTCACCGCCCGAGGCCTTGTACACCAGGTCGGAGCGCAGGCCCCCGGGGTTCATGAAGGCGACCTGCGCCCCGCCCTTGTCGGCTGGGGCGAGCGCCTCCAGCTGCGCGTCGGCGATCACGTCGCCGAGCGGCTTCTCCAGGTCACTGCTGCCGCGGCCGTTGATGTCGGCGGAGATGTAGCCGATCGGGCGGTTGGCGATCGGGGCGGCCAGCTTGGCGTAGTGGTCGATCAGCGCCGTCATGTCCGGGGCCTTCTCGACCGTGCGCCGCACCACGTGGTTCTCGGCCTTGACCGACGGGCGGACGATCTCGCCGGTGGTCTTGTCCAGCTTCATGTCGATCTCGGTGAACAGCCGGCCGAAGGAGGCGGCACTGGTCACCGAGCGCGGCACGCCGTTGGGGTCGGGGATGCTGCAGGCGTACGCGTTGTGGGTGTGGCCGGTGACGATGGCGCCGACCGCCGGGTCGATCTTCCTGGCGATGTCGACGATCGGGCCGGAGATGCCCTGCCCGGCCGGGCCGCAGTCGTAGTTGTAGACGCTGCTGGCCGGGTAACCGCCCTCGTGGATCAGCGCGACGATCGAGTTGACGCCCTCGGCCTTCAGCTCGGCGGCGTACTTGTTGATCGTGGTGACCTCGTTGGCGAACTTCAGGCCCTTGACGCCCTCGGCGGTCACGATGTTCGGCGTGCCCTCCAGGGTGACGCCGATGAAGCCGATCTTCACGCCCTGGGACTTGGTCACCCAGTACGGCGGCAGCAGGGTCTTGCCGGTCTTCTCGTCGGTGACGTTGGCCGACAGGTAGTTGAAGTTGGCGCCCTTGAAGGTCCGACCGGGCTCGTAGCAGCCGTCGGTCGGGTGGCAGCCGCCCTCCTGCTTGCGCAGCAGCTCGGCCGCGCCCTGGTCGAACTCGTGGTTGCCGACCGAGGTGACGTCCAGGCCGAGCTCGTCCATCGCCTCGATGGTCGGCTCGTCGTGGAACAACGCCGAGGTGAGGGGGCTGGCACCGACGATGTCGCCGGCCGCGACGGTGATCGAGTCGTCGGCCGGGATCCGCGCCTTGCGCAGCTCGGTGGCCAGGTACTCGATGCCGCCGGCCGGGGTCGAGACGACCTGACCGGTGGCCGGATCGACCTCCTTGATCGTGCCGGAGGAGCCGGCCGGCGGCTCCAGGTTTCCGTGGAAGTCGTTGATCGCCAGCAGCTGGAGGTTGACGGTCCTGTGACGCTTGGCGTTGGCGTCGGCGGCCTGAGCGGCCGTCGGCACGGCCACCGTGCCGAACAGACCTGCGGCGGCGACGACGGCGAGCGCCGTCCGTCGTGATCTGACGGTGAGCATGAAAGGTTCCCCTGCACCTTGGAGGACCGCGCGACGGCGGAGGACACCGGCGCGCGGGCGATGAGTTGCGCGAGTGCAGCCTAGGGTCAACGCGCGTAGCTGTCAGGACGTCGGACATAACGAGAGGATCACCTGCTGACGAACCATCGCCTCCGGGCCGGGACGGGCAGCCTGCGCACGATCCCTCCGACGCCTGTCGGGCCGCTGCGTCGACTCCCGGTCGGACCTCCGGTCAGACGCCCGGTTCGGCCGCCAACTGCCGCTCGGCCCGCTCCCGTTCGGCCACCGCGTCCTCGGTCATCGCACGGTCCGTGTACACCAGCGGCCGCTCGGTGTCGGTAATGATGTGCTTGACCACCTGGACGTTGCCGTTGACGTCCCACACCGCGATGCCCGGCGACAGGGTCGGGATGATCTCCACCGCCCAGCGCGGCAGCCCCAGTACCCGCCCGGTGGCCCGCGCCTCCTCGGCCTTCTGCATGTAGATCGTCCGGGTGGAGGCCATCTTCAGGATCGCCGAGGCCTCCTTGGCCGCCGCGCCGTCCACCACGTCCGACAGGTGGTGCACCACGGCGACGAAGGAGAGCCCGAGCCGGCGGCCGAACTTCAGCAGCCGCTGGAACAGCTGGGCCACGAAGGGGCTGTTGATGATGTGCCAGGCCTCCTCGACCAGGAAGATGCGCTTCTTCCGGTCCGGCCGGATCCAGGTGTGCTCCAGCCACACCCCGACGATCGCCATCAGGATCGGCATCGCGATCGAGTTGCGGTCGATGTGCGAGAGGTCGAAGACGATCAGCGGCGCGTCCAGGTCGATGCCGTCGCTGGTCGGGCCGTCGAACATGCCGCGCAGGTCACCGTCGACCAGCCGGTCCAGCACCAGCGCCACGTCCAGGCCCCAGGACTGCACCTCGTCCACCGCCACGCCCAGCGACTCCACCGAGGACAGCTCGGGGCTGCGCAGGGTGTCGATGATGTCGTCCAGCACCGGCTGACGGTCCTTCACCGTGGCCACCACGTGGGCGTGCGCGGCCTTCAGCGCGAAGCCCGCCCGCTCCTCCAGGCCGCGCCCCATCGCCACCTCGATGATGGTGCGCAGCAGCGACAGCTGGCCGGTCTGGGTGATCGCCGGGTCCAGCGGGTTGAGCTTCACCCCGCCGTCCCGGGCCGCCATCGGGTCCAGCCGGATCGACTTTATGCCCAGCGCGTTGGCGATCAGGTTCCACTCGCCCACGCCGTCCTCGCCCTGCGCGTCGAGCACCACGACCTGCCGGTCGCGGAACCTCAACTGCCGCAGCACGTAGGTCTTCTCCAGCGCCGACTTGCCGTTGCCGGACTCCCCCAGCACCAGCCAGTGCGGGGCCGGCAGCTGCTGCCCGTACAGCTGGAAGGGGTCGTACACGTAGCCCTTGCCGCTGTACACCTCCCGCCCGATGATCACCCCCGAGTCGCCCAACCCCGGTGCGGCCGTGGGCAGGTAGACCGCCTGCGCCTGCCCGGTGGAGGTGCGCACCGGCAGCCGGGTGGTCTCCACCTTGCCGAACATCAGGCTGGTGAACGCGTCGGTGAGGTTGCCGAGCGCCATGGGCGGCCTCCTGGTGCCAGCAGTAGGGGGTGGACGGGCGTGGTACGGGGGGACGGGGGCGGTCGCGACGGTCAGCGGCGGATGCCGGTGGCGAACGGCAGGGTGTTGACGAAGGCCCGGTGGTGCTCGCGGTCGCACCACTCCAGCTTGAGGTAGCTCTTGCCGGCCGACGCCCGGATGGTCCGCTTGTCGCGGGCCAGCGCGTCGGGGTTGCGCGAGGAGACCGTGATGTAGCCGACCAGGTTCACCCCGGCCGCGCCGGAGGCCAGGTCGTCACCGCGCTGGTCCACCCGGCCGGTGTGCGCCAGGTCGCGCGGGTCGACCGTGCGGTTCATCTTGGCCGCGCGGTTGGCCTCCGCCTCGTCGTTGGTCTTCTCGGTCAGCATCCGCTCGATCGCGACGTCGGTGGGCTCCAGGTCCATCGTCACCGCGACCGTCCGGATCACGTCCGGGGTGTGCACCAGCAGCGGCGCCAGGAAGTTGACCCCCACCGGGGTCAGCGGCCACTCCTTGACCCACGCGGTGGCGTGGCACCACGGCTCCCGGGTCGCCGACTCGCGGGTCTTCGCCGTCAGGTACTGCGGGTGGGTCGCGTCCAGCTCGGCCGGCCAGGCGTTGCGCCGGGACATCGCCTGGATGTGGTCGATCGGGTGGTCCGGGTCGTACATCGAGTGCAGCAGCGAGGACAACCGGGCCTGGCCCAGCGGCTGGCGCACCCGGATGTCCGCCTCGGCCAGCCGGGCGCAGATGTCGGTCAGCTCGCGGGCCATCACGGCCGCCAGCCCGTCGTCGTCCCGGGCCCGCCCGCCGGTCGCCGTACGGCCCATCGCGTGCGCCTCGGCGGCCAGGTCACGGGTGTAGTGCATGCACGCCACCAGGTACGCCCGGTGCTGCTCCGAGGAGGTCGACACCATCGACTGCAGCTGGTCGTACGACTCCTGCAGCCAGCGCGGCGCGTCGTGGTCGCCGCGCCGCTCCACGTCCTTGGCGTGCGCGTCCGGGTCGGCCGGCAGGGTGCGGGCCAGGATCTGCAGCCTGGTCACGAAGCCGTCCCCGTTGGCGACGTGCTTCAGCAGCGTGCCGAAGCGGTCGACCAGGGCCTCCTGGTCCTCCGAGTCGCGCAGCCCGACGCCCGGGCCCTCGATCTCGATCGCGGCCGTCACCGTCCGCCGCTCCAGGTGCATCAGCACCCCGACCTCGTCCGGCCCGAACGGCGCGGTCAGCCAGCGCAGCCGCCCCACGCCGGGCGGCGGGCCGATCTCCACCTCCCGGCCGTCCATCCGGGTGCCCGCGTCCATCGCGTCCGAGCGCCACACCGAACGCCCGCTGCGGACCATCCGGCGGTAGGTGCGGTTGATCTCCACCCACCTGTAGAACGTCCGCTTGCGGTACGGCACGTAGACCGCCGCGATGGCCAGCAGCGGCAAGCCGAGCAGACCGGCGATCCGCAGCGGAAGGACCGGCATCAACAGGCCCCAGAGCATCCCGAGGAACGCCCCGAAGATGATCAGCAGGATCTCGCCGGACTCCCGGTTCCGGCCGATCGGCGCGTTCGGGCGGGCCTTGCCGATCAGGTAGGTGCGGCGCTGGTGCACGTACGGCTGGGCGTACTGGGCACCGTACTGGCCGAGCGGTTCGCTGCTCACTTACCCGTCACCCTCCCTTCGCTGGATTGCTGTCGCGGATCGGAACCGGGGCCGCCTGCGGCGGCCCGGCCTGCGGCGGTGGGGCCGGCGTCCGGCCGGCGTGCGCGGCGATCCCGGGCGCCACCGAACCGCCGCCCGCACCGCCACCCCCGCCGGCCGCCTGCGGACCGCGATCGCCGTGGGTGGTGATGCCCTGCTTCATCAGGTTCGCGGTGCCGTTGATCATCGCCGAGCCGGCCTGCACCGCGCTGGCCCGGGCCCGGCGCATGTTCAGCATCTCGTCGCCGAAGGTCGGGACGAAGCGGTACACCGCGGCGCTGGCGAAGATCGACAGGAACAGGATCGCCAGCCCGGACAGCACCCGGGCGAAGTCGTCGTTGGCCCCGGCCCCGGTCGCCACCGCACCCGCCAGACCCAGGATGATCACGATGATCGGCTTCGCCAGGTCGACCGCCAGCATCATCCCGGCCCACCGGCGCACGTGCTTCCACAACTGCCGGTCCACCAGCCCCGCGTACACCGCCGTCCCCAGCAGCGCCCCCACGTACAGCATCGCCGCCCGGATCACCAGCTCGATCCAGAGCACCGCCGCCGCCAGCACCGCGACCAGCGACACGATCACCAGGATCAGCGGACCGCCGCCGACGTTCCCCTTCTCCAGGGTGTCGGCGAACCCGCCCAGGTACGTCCCGGTGTCCGACTTCGTCCCGACCGCGATCGCCTTGGTCAGCCCGTCCGTCACGCTCACCACGGTGTACAGGATCAGCGGCGTGAACGCGGAGGCCACCACGGTCAGCCACAGGAAGCCGACCGCCTCCGAGATCGCCGTCGTCAACGGCGCCCCCCGCACCGCCCGCTTGGTCACGGCCAGCAGCCACAGCACCAGCGTGATCACGGTCGACACCGCGAACACCACGGCGTACTGCTGCAGGAACGACTGGTTGGTGAAGTCCACCGACGTCGTCCCGTCGATCGCCCCCGACAGGTTCCGCACCACCCAGGCCGCCGCCTGGGCGCAGCCCTTGGCGAGCGAACCGAGCGGGTCGGTGACGTTGTTGACGGCGCCGCTCCCGGGGATGACGACCGCTCCGTTGGGAGCGCAGCCGGCATCGCTGCCCGGGATCGGGAGATCGACTTTCTGGCAGGTGGGTGTGGCGGTCGGCGACGGATCGGCGAACACCCGCTGGGCCGCCATCATCACCGCCACCTGCAGGGTGACCAAGGCGCCGACCACCGTGCCCGCACGGCGTGCGGTCGATCGGTGCGTGGTCTGGTCAACGGGCATAGCGGAACCCCCCGAACTGCTGGACGGCGCCGGTGATCTCCTCGGCGGTTGCGGCCTGCTGGTCTCCGGGCATCGGCGCGGGGCCCTGCCTGCTGGTGAAGTCGGTGAGTTTCCAGTCGCTTCCCGTCCAGTGGAGCGAGAGCGCGAGGGTGAACCAGTTGGCGGTCACCGGCTGGACGGAGCGTTCGCCGGCGAGGCCGGTGAGGCCGGCGCACCACACCTCGACCTTGGCGTCCGCGTCGCTGTAGCCCGTCGACTTGGTGCCGGCCGGGATGGTGCGGCTGACGAAGGTGAGGCCCTTCGGGGCGCGGCCCTGGGCGTCGAGGCCGTAGCGGGCGGCGGTGTCGCCGCCGAAGCCCTGGTCGAGCCGGCTCTGCAGCGCCGCCGCCGCCCCCGGGTCGGCGATGGTGGCGACGATGGTGTGGCGGCTGTCGGTGCGGAACATGTCCGCGGAGCCGATCGCCACCGCGTAGTTGGCGGCGGCGGACTGGGCGCCCTGGTCGCTGTGCGGGAAGCCGGAGGCGATGCCGTTGACGGTGGTGCCGACGGGCTGGTCGCCGCTGGGGGCCGGACCGGCGCCGGAGGCGGCGCCCGGGGCGGCGCGGTCGGCGGAGCTGCCGCCGCCGCTGCCGGTGCCGGGTTTGCCGCGGTTGGCGATGGAGATGGCGGCGACGAGCAGGGTGACGACCACCAGGACGGTCAGCAGGGTGCGCAGTGGTCGTGACTGACGGAGGGTCTGGGGTGCGGAGGGCTGTGCGTCGACCGGCAGCCGCGTACGGGTGTGCGGCTGGTCGTCGGACAACGGCACGGCGGCCCTCCTGGTGCGGGGAGCCGGGGCGGCTCCGGGGGCCCTCCGGCCTGGGGCGGGCGCGGACGGAGGGTGGGAACGGGGTTGGAGTCCTGGCTGGTCGGCCACTGGGGAGATCCGGGCGGGAGCCTGCCCTCAGGCGGGCCGGGTCACTGCTGTCCTATCGTCAGATCGCCATGCCGTAGACAATGGTGAACAGTGTGCCGAGTGATCCGATGATGAACACGCCGGTCAGCCCGGCGATGATCAGCCCCTTGCCCTGTTCGGCGCCGAAGCTGTCGCGCATCGCGGTCGCACCGATCCGCTGTTTGGCCGCGCCCCAGACCGCGATGCCGAGGCAGACCAGGATGGCGACGGCCATGATGACCTCGACCATCACCCGGGCCTCCGACCCGAGGCTCGCGAACGGCCCCCAGTCCGGGGCGATCCCACCGATGATGGTGTCGATGCTCGGCTTCTTGGGGGGGTCATCGGCCAGGTGGCCGACCGCATAGGTGTGCACGCTGCTCAGGTTCATTTCCATCTCACCGCCCGATCAGGCAAATTCAAGGGCCCGGACCCCGCCCGCGCGAAGGGTCGGTGCCTATTCTTGGCCAGATCTGATGTCGACTTGGCTACTTCTCGCGGATTGGTCGTGAGGCGTCGGACACGTACGCGAGGATGTCCACCGTACGAAGGATAGCGCTCACTCTTTGTATCTCTGATGATTGCGGTGAGCAACGCCTTCCGGGACACTTCGACTGACGATTCGTCGGGATGGTGCTGATGGTACTCCGGAGGGCCGGTACGGCCGCCGCTGCGGCGGGAGTTGTCGCGTTCGGATTCCTCGGCCTGGTGACGATGGGGACGTATGCGGCAAGTGGGACGCCGCAGCAGTCGGCGAATCGTTCCGCCCTCTCTCCCGGAACCGTCCCGGCGGCCTACCAGGACGCGTTCCAGAAGTGGGGCTCGTTCTGCCCGGAGATCTCCCCGCCGATGCTCGCGGCGCAGCTGTACCAGGAAAGCGGTTTTGATCCCAAGGCCCAATCCCCGGTCGGGGCACAGGGAATGGCGCAGTTCATGCCGGGCACCTGGCCGGTGTACGCCACGGACGGTGACGGGGACGGCAAGAAGGACGTCTGGAACCCGTACGACGCGATCGCCACCGCGGCGGTGTACGACTGCGCGCTGGCCAAGGACGTCGCCGGCGTACCGGGCGACCCGCAGGCCAACATGCTGGCCGCGTACAACGCCGGCCCGTACGCGGTGACGAAGAACCAGGGCGTCCCGCCGTACAAGGAGACCCAGGGCTACGTGCGGAACATCCAGGCGATGGCCCGCAGTTTCACCGCCCAGACCGCGCCGGTGGAGGTGTCCGCCCAGTCGGCCGGCGCGATCTACTACGCCCAGACCAAGCTCGGCACGCCGTACTTGTGGGGCGGTGAGGGCCTGGCCTCGCAGAACGGGCAGTTCGACTGCTCCGGGCTCACCCTCCGCGCGTTCGCCTCCGTGGGCATCGACCTGCCCCGGGTGGCCAACGACCAGTGGTACGCCGGGCCGCACCCGTCGCGCGATCAGCTGCGGCCGGGCGACCTGGTGTTCTTCGCGACGGACCTGAGCGATCCGCGGAGCATCCACCACGTCGGGATCTACGTCGGCGGCGGCTACATGATCAACGCGCCTCACACCGGGGCGGTGATCCGCTACGACAAGATCGACACCAAGGAGTACATCGGAGCGACCCGGGTCACCTCGGACGGCGCCCAGGCACTGCCGACCCGCGACCACAACGGCAACGGCGCGGTCAACCCGCCGAGCCGCCCGGGCACCACGGCGCCGACCACCCCGGCGGCGACCGCCAACCCCGCGGCCGCCGCCGCGGCCGCCCCGACGGCTCCGAGCCGGTTCGACAACACCGGTGGAACCGGCGGGACCGGCTGAGTCGTCCGTCGATCTGTGTGCGGGCTGTGGACGCTGAGTCAAGTTTCCATAACCCCGCGTTTCCGTGGAACGCTGTGTCCCGGCGATGACGTTGGGTCCGATGGCCCCTCGTCAGCTTTCCGCGCCGGGCGGGCCCGGCGGAAAACGAACAGGTGCAGCGGACCAGAAGGAGGTGCGGCGTGTCGACGCCGCTTGCCGACACGACCAACCCCGACCTCGGCCTGCTCTACGCCGTCAACGGCCTGGCCAAGCGCTCCCCGCAGTGGCTGGACCACCTGGTCTCGTGGATCGGCGAGTACGGCATCCTGATCGGCCTCGCGATGCTCGGGCTGGTGGGCTGGCTGCAGGCCAGGCGCCGCCCGGACGCGCCGGTGGCGATCGCCGGGCTGCTCTGGGTGCCGCTCTCGGTGGCCGTCGCCGAGCTGGCCAACCTGCCGATCGCCGCGATCGTGGACCGGCCGCGGCCCTTCGTCGACCACCCCGGGCTGCTGGTGCTGGTGGACGGCAAGGCCGGCACCCACTCCTTCGTCAGCGACCACTCGACCATGACGATGGCCGTCGCGGTCTCGCTGTTCCTGGTGAACCGGAAGCTGGGCTGGATCGCCGGGGGCCTGGCCCTGCTGCAGGGCTTCTGCCGGATGTTCATGGGCGTCCACTACCCGACCGACGTGATCGGCGGCTTCGCCCTCGCCGTCGCCGTGGTGCTGCTGCTGGCGCCGATCGCGATGGCGGTGCTGGTCCCGTTCTGCCACGCGCTGAGCCGGACGGCGGTCGCCCCGCTGATCCGGGCGCCGGAGCGCGGCGGTACGGCGGCCCGCGGCACCGTCCCGCGCGGCCGTCGACGCGGGCGGGGCGCGGTGCGCTCCGAGGAGCAGCCGCCGGAGTCGGACCTGGCGGCCTGACCGGCCGGACCGCCCGACCCGGGTCCTAGGGCGCCGCGTCGCCGCCGTACTCGGCGACGTGGTCGGCCGCCTCGCGGCGGGCCAGGTCGCGGGAGCGGCGAGCGGCGGAGTACCAGCCGCAGCTGCAGGTCGCGAAGGCGAAGGACCCGCGTTCGCTGATCTCGGCGCGGTGCTCGGGCATCGGGGTGGTGCCGGGGACGGTCGGCAGCTCACTGTGCACGTGGTTCACCGTAACGCGCCGGACGGCCGGTGCGCGACGCCCCGGCTCCGCCGGCGCCCGTAACCCTTCGCGGTTCAACTCGTTTGCCCGGAAAGAGCTCTGCCCACCCGGGGGTGTCCGGTGGGGCAGTCGGGCCCGAGGGGGTTGTCGCGAGGATGAAGATGACCGACCAGCAGCGAACCGGGCGGCCAGCGCGCCGTCCGGGGCCGCACCTGCGCTCGGCGGCCGGGGCCGCCCTGTTCGCCGCCGCCCTGGCCGCGGGAGCCGCCGGTTGCTCGGGCCACTCCGGCGGCGGCTCCGCCGACCAGCAGTCGGCCGTCCCCGACCAGCTGGCCGCCGACCCGCTGAAGGCGGTGCGCGACGCCGCCGACATCACCGGCCGCACCGGCTCCGCGCACGCCGCCACCGAACTGGTCACCGAGTCCGCCGACAAGAAGGCCTCCTTCAGCGGGAGCGGCGGCTACGACTACGTGAAGCGGATCGGCCGGCTGGAGGTCCAGGTGCCGCCGGGCGCGGCGACCACCGGGAAGATCGTCGAGGTGGTCCTGCCGGGCACCGTCTACCTGCAGAACAGCGGGGCCAAGGTGCCCGCGGGCAAGTGGGTCAAGCTGGACGTGCGCCAGCTGCCGGACGGCAACCTGGTGAGCAGCGGCGCCACCGACCCGGCCTCGGCGGCGGGCGCGCTGCGCGGGGTGCAGAAGGCCGAGCTGGTCGGCACCGAGACCGTGGACGGCACCCCGCTGCACCACTACCGGGGCACCCTGGACCTGGCCAAGGCGGCCGACGCCACCGGTGGCCGGGGCGGGGACGGCCTGCGGATGGGCGGGCAGACCTTCACCGTCAAGGAGGTCCCGTACGACGCCTGGCTGGACGACCAGGGCCGGCTGCACAAGGTGGTCGAGGTGTTCACCTTCGCCGGGGTGGCGGGGTCGAAGGAGGCCAAGGACCAGGTGAAGGTCACCTCGACCACCTCGCTGTCGGACTACGGCAAGCCGGTCGAGGCGGCCGAGCCGGCGGCCTCGGACATCTACCAGATGAAGCCCTCGGAGAGCCCGAAGTAGCCCTCGGCAGTGCTCCGGCGCCGGGGCGAGACGGGGCGCCGCCGGGGCGGGTGGCCGTGCGGGGAGCGACGGCCACCCGTTTCGGCGGCGCCGAGATGGCCCGTCCGTGCCATGTGGACGGGCCCCGGAGTGCCTAGGCTGGACGTCGGGTGGCTGCCGCCCGGGCTGGCGAGGCACTGAAGGGGTGGTGCAGGTGGTGTCGTCCACGGGCGGCCGCAGCGGTGGCCACGACGACGCGGCCCTCGACGAGATCGAGCTGGCCGGCGAGCTGATGATCGCCGCGACGGCCAGCGCCGGTGACCGGCTGCCGACCGAACGGATCGACGAGGTGCTGCTGGACCGGGTGGACCCGGCCCGGACCGAGCGGGAGGGCGACGGCTGACGGTCGCCCCGGGGCGGGCCGTGCGGCGGGCGGGTTCAGCTGCGCAGCAGTCGGCCGATCGCGGCCGAGGCCTCCGCCACCTTGGCGTCCAGCTCGACGCCGCCCTGTTCGGCGGCCGCGGCGACGCAGTGCCGCAGGTGCTCCTCGAGGAGGGACAGCGCGAAGGACTGCAGGGCCTTGGTGCTGGCCGAGACCTGGGTGAGCACGTCGATGCAGTAGACGTCCTCGTCGACCATCCGCTGGAGGCCGCGGATCTGGCCCTCGATCCGGCGCAGCCGCTTGAGGTGGGCGTCCTTCTGCGCGCTGTAGCCGTGCGGGCCGTGCCCGTTCCCGTGCGCGGCGGCGGGGGTGCCGGCGTGCGGGTCGGTCCCGGGCCCGTCGTCCGGCTCGGTGCGCGCTTGCGTCGTGGTCATCGGCCCGCCTTCGTCTGAGTGCCTGGTGGCTGCGTCGGCCACCAGTGTCCAACACCCGGGCCTTCCGTGGTGTTCCGACGGCCCACCCGGCATGTGCCGAAGGGCCTGGTGGGGGTCGCGGCGGGGTTCACCCGTCTGAGCGGCGCCCCGGTCCCGTGCACGCAGGACGGGGGCGTTCGGGGCGAGGTTCCGTCAGACTGGGGAATCACGTCCGCACATGGCCGTGCGGTCCGGGTCGGCCGGTTCGGCAGCCGAACGGAAGGGGAGGTTCCGCCTCCCTGCTCACCACCCCGTTTGCGCGATCGCGCTCGGTTGCACCTAGCATCGTTCAGTCCCTACCCCGCACATCGGAGATTTCCGTGCGTTTTAGCCTGACCCCGAAGGAGACGAGTTTCTACGACATGTTCGCCGCGGCCGCGGAGAACCTCGTCGTCGGATCGAAGCTCCTGCTGGAACTGCTGGGATCAGACGTGTCGGCCCGCGCGGAGATCGTCGAGCGCATGCGCGCCGCCGAGCACGCCGGGGACGACACCACCCATGCCGTCTTCCACCAGCTGAACTCCTCCTTCATCACGCCCTTCGACCGCGAGGACATCTACAGCCTCGCCTCGTCGCTGGACGACATCATGGACTTCATGGAGGAGGCGGTCGACCTGGTCGTCCTCTACGACATCCAGACCCTGCCGAAGGGCATCGAGCAGCAGATCGAGGTGCTGGCGCGCGCCGCGGAACTCACCGCCGAGGCGATGCCGAACCTGCGCAGCATGTCCAACCTCACCGAGTACTGGATCGAGGTCAACCGGCTGGAGAACCAGGCCGACCAGATCCACCGCAAGCTGCTCGCCCACCTGTTCTCCGGCCAGTACGACGCCATCGAGGTGCTCAAGCTCAAGCAGGTCGTGGACGTCCTTGAGGAGGCGGCGGACGCGTTCGAGCACGTCGCCAACACGGTGGAGACCATCGCCGTCAAGGAGTCCTGACCCTCGTGGACATGGCTGCACTCATCGCCGTCATCGGCGTTGCGTTCTTCTTCACGTACACCAACGGCTTCCACGACTCGGCGAACGCGATCGCCACGTCGGTCTCCACCCGGGCACTGACCCCCAAGGCCGCGCTCGCGATGGCCGCGGTGATGAACCTGGCCGGTGCCTTCCTGGGCAGCGGGGTGGCGCACACCGTCTCCAAGGGGATCATCGAGACCCCCAGTGGCAACCAGGGGATGGCGATCCTGTTCGCCGCCCTGGTCGGCGCGATCGCCTGGAACCTGGTCACCTGGTACTTCGGTCTGCCGTCCTCCTCCTCGCACGCGCTGTTCGGCGGCATGGTGGGCGCGGCGCTGGCCGGCGGGATCGACGTGATCTGGAGCGGGGTGATCGACAAGATCGTGATCCCGATGGTCGTCTCGCCGGTGGTCGGCCTGATCGGCGGCTTCCTGGTGATGCTGGCGATCCTGTGGATCTTCCGCCGGGCCAACCCGCACCGCGCCAAGCGCAACTTCCGGGTCGCCCAGACCGCCTCGGCCGCCGCGATGGCGCTGGCGCACGGCCTGCAGGACGCCCAGAAGACCATGGGCATCGTGGTGATGGCGCTCACCATCTCCGGCCACCAGACCACCGGCGACATCCCGGTCTGGGTGAAGATCTCCTGCGCGACCATGCTCTCGCTGGGCACCTACGCGGGCGGCTGGCGGATCATGCGGACACTCGGCCGCAAGATCATCGAGCTGGACCCGCCGCAGGGCTTCGCGGCCGAGGCCACCTCCTCGGCGGTCATGTACATCACGTCGTTCGTCTTCAAGGCGCCGATCTCCACCACCCACGTGATCACCGCGGCGATCATGGGCGCGGGGGCCACCAAGCGGATCCGCGCGGTGCGCTGGGGCGTCGCGAAGAACATCGTGCTCGGCTGGTTCATCACGATGCCGGCGGCCGCCATCGTCGCAGCGCTGGTGTACTGGTTCGTCCACCTGTTCTGGGGCTGAGCCCCGGACGGCCCCGCCCTGAGCCGAAGGGCCGCGCCGGTGCCGAAAGGGAGAAGCGACAAGCGAGGCACGAGCGCCGGAGCGCCGACCGTCGGCACCGGACCCGAAGCGTCCCGGAGGCGAGCGGGCGAACCCCCGCCCCGAGCCGAAGGGGCGCGCCGGTGCCGAAAGGGAGAAGCGACAAGCGAGGCACGAGCGCCGGAGCGCCGACCGTCGGCACCGGACCCGAAGCGTCCCGGAGGCGAGCGGGCGAAAACACAGCAGGGCCCGCCCCCACATCTCGGGGGCGGGCCCTTCTTCATGCCCCGCGGCGGCACCGCCATGCAGCACCGCGGGACAGCTGGGGTCCGGCTCAGCCGAAGCGGCCGGAGATGTAGTCCTCGGTCGCCTGCACCGACGGGTTGGAGAAGATCCGCTGGGTGTCGTCCAGCTCGATCAGCTTGCCCGGCTGGCCGACGCCGGCCAGGTTGAAGAAGGCGGTGCGGTCGCTGACGCGGGCCGCCTGCTGCATGTTGTGGGTCACGATGACGATGGTGAACTGCGACTTCAGCTCGCCGATCAGGTCCTCGATGGCGAGGGTGGAGATCGGGTCGAGCGCGGAGCAGGGCTCGTCCATCAGCAGGACCTGCGGCTCGACCGCGATGGCGCGGGCGATGCACAGGCGCTGCTGCTGACCGCCGGAGAGGCCGGCCCCCGGCTTGTTCAGCCGGTTGTGGACCTCCTTCCAGAGGTTGGCGCCCTTCAGCGAGCGCTCCACCACGTCGTCCAGGACGGACTTCTTCTTCACGCCGGCGAGCTTGAGCCCGGCGACCACGTTGTCGTAGATCGACATGGTCGGGAACGGGTTCGGGCGCTGGAAGACCATGCCGATGGAGCGGCGCACGGCGACCGGGTCGACGTTGGAGGCGTACAGGTTCTCGTCGTCCAGGAGGACCTTGCCCTCGACCCGGGCGCCGGGGATCACCTCGTGCATCCGGTTGAGGGTGCGCAGGAAGGTGGACTTGCCGCAGCCGGAGGGGCCGATGAAGGCGGTCACCGAGCGGGGTTCGATGCTCATCGAGATGTCCTCGATGGCCTTGGTGGTGCCGTAGTAGGCCGACAGTCCGCTGACGTCGATGCGCTTGGCCATGATCGTTGCTTCTCTCGTCTGTCTTCGTGCGTCAGTCGGTCGCTCAGTGTCCGCCCTTGGGCGAGCGCCAGCGTGCGATGCCCCGGGCGATGAGGTTGAGCCCCATCACGAAGGCGATCAGCACCAGCGCGGCGCCCCAGGCGCGGGCGTAGCCGAAGTCGTTGTTGACCACCGAGTACTGCTGCCAGATGTACATCGGCAGGGACTGCTGCGGTCCGTCGAACGGGTTGCTGTTGATGTAGTCGGCGCCGAACACCAGCATCATCACCGGGGCGGTCTCGCCCGTGATGCGGGCGACCGCGAGCATCACGCCGGTGGTGATGCCGCCGATGGCGGTGGGGAGGACGATCCGCAGGATGGTCTTCCACTTCGGCACGCCGAGGGCGTACGAGGCCTCGCGCAGCTCGTTCGGGACGAGCTTGAGCATCTCCTCGGTGGAGCGGACCACGACCGGGATCATCAGGATCGCCAGCGCGAGGCTGCCCGAGAAGCCGGAGTAGCTGAAGCCCAGCGCGAGGTTCCACAGCGAGAGGATGAACAGACCGGCGACGATCGACGGGACGCCCGTCATGACGTCGACGAAGAAGGTGACGGCCTTGGCGAGCCGGCCGCGACCGTACTCGACCAGGTAGACGGCGGTCAGCAGGCCCAGCGGGGCGGCCATCAGGGTGGCCAGGGCGACCTGCTGGAGGGTGCCGAGCAGCGCGTGGTAGATGCCGCCGCCGGGGCCGGACTGGATCACGCCCTTCATCGAGTGGCTCAGGAAGTTCCCGTTCACCACGCCGATGCCCTGCTGGATCGTGTAGACGGTCAGCGAGACCAGCGGCACGACGGCGAGGATGAAGGCGACCCAGACCACCGAGGTGGCGAACCGGTCCTTGGCCTGGCGCCGGCCCTCGACCCGGGCCGAGATCAGGTAGCCGCCCACCAGGAACAGCAGGGCCGAGATCAGTCCCCACTGCAGGTGGCTCCGCAGGCCGGCCGCGGCGCCGATCCCGCAGCCGACCGCGATCGAGCCGGCGGCGACGACGGCCGGGGTCCACCGGGGCAGCCGGTTGGCGGTCAGCATCGGACCGACCTGCGGCCGGGCGTCCTCGGGGACGGTGGTGAGGGTGCTCACGCGGCCTTCCTCGCTTCGCTCGTCAGGGCGCATTCGCACAACTCGCACCTCTCGATGGTTCGCTCGCTTCGCTCGCTCACGCGTTGGCCCCCGAGTACTCCTTGCGGCGGGCGATGATCAGTCGCGCGGCACCGTTCACCAGCAGGGTGATGACGAACAGGACGAGGCCGGAGGCCATCAACGCGTCGCGGCCGTTGTTGCCGGCCTCGGCGAACTTCAGCGCGATGTTCTGCGCGAAGGTGCCGCCGCCCGCGTCCAGGATGTGCAGCGACAGCACGCTGTTGGCGGAGAGCACCACGGCGACCGCGATGGTCTCGCCGAGCGCCCGGCCGAGGCCGAGCATGGACGCCGAGATGATGCCGGGGCGGCCGAACGGCAGCACCGCGGTGCGGATCATCTCCCAGCGGGTCGCGCCGAGCGCGAGCGCCGCCTCCTCGTGCATCCGCGGCACCTGGCGGAACACCTCGCGGGAGACCGCGGTGATGATCGGCAGGATCATGATCGCCAGCAGGATGCCGACGGTGAACAGGTTGCGCGGGGTGCCGGTCCTGGTCTGGTCGAAGAGGTACGTCCAGCCCAGGTACTGGTTGAGCCAGCTGGTCAGCCCGTCCATGTGCGGGACGAGGAACAGCGCGCCCCAGAGGCCGTAGACGATGCTGGGGACGGCGGCGAGCAGGTCGACCAGGTAGGCGAACGGCTGGGCGATCCGCCGCGGCGCGTAGTGCGAGATGAACAGCGCGATCCCGATGGCCACGGGGACGGCGATCACCATCGCGATGAGGGCGCTGACGATCGTCCCGAAGGCCAGGACGGCGATGCCGAAGACCGGCTTCGGGGCGTCCGGCGTCCACTCGAAGGTGGTGAGGAAGTTGCCGTTGTCGTTGCTGAGCGCCATGCCCGAGCGCCAGGCCAGGAAGCCGGCGATCGCGGCCATGATGACCAGCAGCAGGACGCCCGCACCGCGGGCGAGGTTCATGAAGATCTTGTCGCCGACCCGGCTGTCGCGCGGTCGGCGTTCCCTGCCTCGCGGGGCGGCAGGGGAGGATGAAGTCATTGGTCTACTCCGGTCTGGTGGCGCCGCCCCGGAAGGGGGACGGCACCATGGCGGCGGTGCCCCGGACGTTGGTGCTGGATGGTGGTGCTCCGGTGGGACGGCCCCTGCCCCCCTCGCTCACGGGGCCGTCCCACCGGGGGTCCTGTCGGGTCAGGCCAGGGCGCCGACGGCGGTCTTGACCTTGTCGCCGATCGCGGCCGGCATCGGGACGTAGCCCTTGTCGCCGATCGACTTCTGGGCGGCGTCGCTGATGGTGTAGTTGAAGAAGGACTTGAGGGTGTCCAGGGTCTCGGCCTTGTTGCCCTTGTCGCAGGCGATCTCGTAGGTCACCAGGACGATCGGGTAGGCGTTGTCGGCCTTGGTGCCGTAGTCCAGGGAGAGGGCGAGGTCGCCGTCGGTGCCGGACACGGTGGAGGAGGCGATGGTGTTCGCCGCGTTGGCGGCGGTCGCCTCGACCGGCTGAGCGGCGCCGGTGGCGATCTTGGCGCTCTTCAGGTTGTTGGTCTGGGCGTAGGACAGCTCGGCGTAGCCGATCGAGTTCTTGACCTGCTTGATCTGGGCGGAGACGCCGGCGCTGCCGTTCGCGGACTGGCCGCCCTTGCCCTTCCACGCCTTGCTCGGCTCGGCGCTCCAGGCGCCGCCGGAGGTCTTGGCGAAGTAGGAGGTCAGGTTGAAGGTGGTGCCGGAGTCGTCCGACCGGTGGAAGGTCTGGATCTCGGCGTCCGGCAGCTTGGCGCCCGGGTTCAGGGCGGCGATGGCCGGGTCGTTCCACTTGGTGATCTGCGAGTCGAAGATCTTGGCGGCGGTCGGGCCGTCCAGGACCAGGTTGTCGACGTTGTCGACGTTGTAGACCAGCGAGACCAGGCCGGCCACCATCGGCAGGTCGATCGCCTTGCCACCGGTGCAGACGGCCTTGGAGGCGTCGACGTCGGCGGCCTTCAGGGCGAAGTCGGAGCCGGCGAAGGCGACCTTGCCCTGGTTGAACTGCTGGACGCCGGCACCGGAGCCGCCGCCGCTGTAGTTGACCGTGGTGCCGGAGCAGGCGGCGCCGAAGTTGGTCTTCCACACGTCGATCGCCGGGGCCTGCGCGGTGGAACCGGCGCCGAGCAGCGTGCCGGCCTTGCCACAGTTGACCGCGGCACCGGCCGCGGAGGAGCCGCTGGAGCCGCCGGACGCCGTGGTGGTGTTGTTGTTGTCCGACCCGCAGGCCGCGAGCGACAGCGAGCTGACGAGCGCCATGGCACCGATGGCGAGGGCCTTGGAGCGGCCGTTCCGCTGGAGCTTCACAGGGGTGTCCCTTTCTGTGGCATTGCCCGTCGCGCGGGCCGTACGGATACGGCCGGGCGCGGGTTTTGCTGTGGTCCGGGGCCCGTTCGGCCCTCCGGTGGTCCCGAAGTTAGGCCGGGTAGGTGACGCGTCAGCCGGTCGCAAGTGAACGGGGAGTGAACCTCGAACGGATGACAGGAAACTACGTCACGTAGTAACGGTTGCGTCACGGCGAGGGCGCAGGGAGATCACTTCCGCCGTTCCTCCACCCGCGGCTCCTACCTCGTCCGTACGGGCTTCGCTCCCAGGATCACCAGCAGGGCGTCCACCAGCAACCGGTCGCGGTCGTGGGTCAGCCGCGCCCGGGCCTTGCCCGCCGGCAGCCACTCCAGCCGGTCGACCTCGCGGTTCGGCCGGAAGGCCCCGCCGGTCGGCACCGCCGCCCAGTACCGGACCTCCTTCGGACGGCCCTGCGCCAGGTAGTGCTGGGCGGGCAGCTCCGGGCCGAGCAGGCAGTGGAAGCCGGTCTCCTCCCGCACCTCGCGCAGCGCCGCCTCGACCACCCCCTCACCCGGGTCGAGCTTCCCCTTCGGCAGGCTCCAGTCGTCGTACTTCGGCCGGTGGATCACCGCGACCCGCGGCCGGCCCAGCCGGCCGCTCGGCTTCGGCTTCCCGGGCAGCCAGAGCACCGCGCCCGCCGCCAGCACCACCGGGGGACGGCCCGGGCCGGTGGCGGCCGGCCCGGTCGCGGCTGCGGCTGACCCGGTCGCGGTCGCGTCCGCTGCCGGCCCGGTGGTCAGGCGATCGTGCAATTCAGGCCGTCCGTGGTGCGGGGGAATGCCCCCAGCCCTCGGCAGGGGGAATCTCCAGCCAGCCGTCCAGGCCGGGCGGGAGTTCGGGCCACCGGCGGCCGAAGGCGTACCGTGCCGCCTCCACCTCCAGTCGCTGATCAGCATGCACCACGCCCAGCACGTAGGCGGTCGCGGGGGTGATCCGCGGGGTGCGCGCCGCGGTGGCCGCGGTGACCGCGGCGTCCGCCGCCTCCTGGTGCCGGCCCAGCACCGCGTCCAGCTCGTCCAGCTCGGAGGACGGGCGGCCGCACACCTCCAGCGCGTACCGGGCCCGCTTCACCAGGATCCGCAGCCGGGACCAGGGCGCGTCGTCGGCCGCCAGCGCGGTGTCGGCGTCCGCCGACCCGACCCGCGCGACGGGCCCCCGCTCCCCGGGGGCGGGCAGGGGAGAGGGCACCGCGCCCAGCCGGCGCAGCCCGTCCCCGCCGTACGGCGTCGCGGCCCGCTGCAGCGGCAACTGCTGGGCGCTCGTGGACAGCGCGGTGAACGCGGCCGCCGCCTGCGGCAGCAGCACCGCCGACGCCCGGCCGCCCGCCGCCTCCAGCAGCGGTGCCTCGCCGACCAGCAGGGTCATCCGGTCCGCCAGCGCGTGCAGCCGGGCCGAGCGGAGTTCCTGCAGCACGGTGGAGTGCGCCCTGGTCCGGGCCAGGGTCAGCTGCCGGTCCAGCAGCGCCCGCGCCTTGGGGGCGCCCGCGTGCCCGGCCAGCATGCCCGTCCCCTCCGGACCGGTGCCGCTCAGCGAGTCCACCGCGCCCAGCAACCGGGCCGAACGCCGGACGTAACCGGGCTCCAGCGCCAGCAGGTTGAGCAGCCAGCGCAGTTCGGTGCGCGACTCCTGCGCCCAGGTCTGCTCGAAGACGGCGCCGAAGGTGTGCAGCAGCCCGCCGATCCGGCGCACCGTCCGCAGCAGGTCGGCGGTGCCGCTCGACGGGACGGCGGCCGCTGAGCCCGGTCTGGCGCCGACCTCGCCCACCGCGAGCGGCAGGGCGCGCAGGAACGCCCCGGCCTGGGCGGTGAGATGGCGGGAAAGGATGTCCCCGGCGGTCGCTGTGGAGGCCGCCTGGGCCGTCATCGGCGCATCGGTCATGGCGTGGTTGATCCCCGTTCCCCCGGGGCCCTTCCCCGGGGCTGGTGGCCGACCGCCGGAGCGGGCGGGTCCCCTCGGGTCCCGGGGGCCCCGCCCGCTCCGGCGGCTCGCAGCAGTGGACGCGTCAACGCGGGGTGGCGGCCCGGCGGCGCTGGCGCGAGTCGATCAGCAGGTCCTGGAGGTGCCGCAACGGCCGGCCCTCGGAGTCCTGCGGGTGACGGGCCCAGACGCCGTCCGGCCCCAGGTGCCAGGACTCGGTCTCGTCCGACACCCCGAGGTCGATCAGCCCGGACAGCTCCGCGCGGTGCGCCGGATCGGTGATCCGCATCAGGGCCTCGATCCGGCGGTCCAGGTTGCGGTGCATCATGTCGGCGCTGCCGATCCACACCTCGGGATCGCCGTTGTTGCCGAACACGAAGATCCGGGAGTGCTCCAGGAAGCGCCCCAGGATGCTGCGCACCCGGATGTTCTCGCTCAGCCCCGGCACCCCCGGCCGGATCGCGCAGATCCCGCGCACCCAGACGTCCACCGGCACCCCGGCCTGCGAGGCCCGGTAGAGCGCGTCGATCACGACCTCGTCGACGATCGAGTTGACCTTGATCTTCACGTACGCGGGCCGGCCCGCCCGGTGGTGGGCGATCTCGTTGTGGATCCGCGAGACCAGCCCGTCGCGCAGGCCGCGCGGGGCGGTCAGCAGCCGGCGGTAGGACTCGCGGCGCGAGTAACCGGACAGCCGGTTGAACAGGTCGGAGAGGTCCGCGCCGACCTGCGGGTCGGAGGTGAGCAGGCCGATGTCCTCGTACAGCCGGGCCGTCTTCGGGTGGTAGTTGCCGGTGCCGACGTGCGAGTAGCGGCGCAGGGTGTCGCCCTCCTGGCGGACCACCAGCGACAGCTTGCAGTGGGTCTTCAGCCCGACCAGGCCGTAGACCACGTGGCAGCCGGCCTCCTCCAGCTTGCGGGCCCACTTGATGTTGGCCTGCTCGTCGAAGCGCGCCTTGATCTCGACCAGGACCAGCACCTGCTTGCCGGACTCGGCCGCGTCGATCAGCGCGTCCACGATCGGCGAGTCACCGGAGGTGCGGTACAGCGTCTGCTTGATCGCCAGCACGTCCGGGTCGGCCGCGGCCTGCTCCAGGAAGGCCTGCACCGAGGTGGAGAAGCTGTCGTACGGGTGGTGCAGCAGGACGTCGCGCTCGCGCATCGCCGCGAAGATGTCCGGCTGGGAGGCGGACTCGACGTCGGTCAGCCCGCGGGCCGTACCGGCCACGAACTTCGGGTACCTGAGCTCCGGGCGGTCCAGCTCGGCGATCCCGAACAGCCCGGTCAGGTCCAGCGGCCCGGGCAGCGGAAAGACCTCCGCCTCGGTGATGTTCAGCTCCCGCACCAGCAGGTCCAGGATGTAGGGGTCGATCGACTCCTCGACCTCCAGCCGGACCGGCGGGCCGAAGCGCCGCCGCATCAGCTCCTTCTCCAGGGCCTTGAGGATGTTCTCGGTGTCGTCCTCCTCCACCTCCAGGTCCTCGTTGCGGGTGACCCGGAAGGCGTGGTGGGCCAGCACCTCCATCCCCGGGAAGAGCTCCTCCAGGTGCGCGCCCATGACGTCCTCCAGCGGGACGTACCGCTGGGGGGAGGCCTCCAGGAAACGGGCCAGCGACTGCGGCACCTTCACCCGCGCGAAGTGCTTGTGGCCGGACACCGGGTTGCGGACCACCACGGCCAGGTTGAGCGAGAGCCCCGATATGTACGGGAAGGGGTGCGCCGGGTCGACGGCCAGCGGGGTCAGCACGGGGAAGATCTTCTGCCGGAACAGGGTGTGCAGCCGGGCCTGCTCCTTCTCGGCCAGCTCCGGCCAGCGGACCACCTCGATGCCCTCGGCGGCGAGGTCCGGCAGCACTTCCTGCTGGAACGCGGCGGCGTGCCGGGCCATCAGCTCGCGCGAGCGGGTCCAGATCAGGTCCAGCACCTCGCGCGGCTGCAGACCCGATGCGCTGCGCTGGGCGACGCCGGTGGCGATCCGGCGCTTGAGACCGGCCACCCGGACCATGAAGAACTCGTCCAGGTTGCTGGCGAAGATCGCCAGGAACTTCGCCCGCTCCAGCAGCGGGATCCCCGGGTCCTCGGCCAGCTCCAGGACCCGCTCGTTGAACGCCAGCCAGCTCCGCTCCCGGTCCAGGAAGCGGCCCTGCGGCAGTGCTTCGAACTCCTGCTCGTCCGTGGCCGGCAGCTCCGGCGGGATGCCCAGCGCACCGGACATCCTGGCCGGGGGCGCCAGCGGGGCAGGGACGGGGCGGGGGATGCTCATGGGTTCCAGCTCCTCCAGCAGGACGGCGTCCGGACGCGGATGGCTCTGCGGGCCGTCGTCCTCGCCCCGGGTCGCCCCCGGAGACAGCGCCCACCCACCGGGCGCGGTCCGTACAGGACCGGCCGACGAATGGCGGTCGACTCTGCACGAGCGAGACACTACGGACTTCATCCTGTGATCTTCGCGGCAGCAATTGAATCCACGGTAAACACCGCATGGCCGGGAGGAAAGCTGAGTCGGTCGGAGCAAGGGGCGGTGCCGTTCTCCGCCCCCGCCCGCGACCGCTCCGTTACGGCTGGGCCTTCCCGGCCTGGATTTCCGGTTCGGGTTCGAGTGTGGGTTCGGGCTCGGGTTCGAGTCGGGTTCGGGTGTGGGCCCGGGTCTAGGCGGGTGCCTGGGTCGGCCGGTCCGCCTGGTACCGGGCGCGGTACATGAGGTCCACCTCGTGAACGGTGAATCCCAATCGCTCGTATACCCGCACGGCGGCCGGATTGTCGGCGTCGACGTAAAGGAGGACCGTCGCCAGTCCGCGCTCGCCGGCACCTGACCCGGTCAGGTGCCGCAGGCCCGCCGCGGTCAGCACGCGGCCCAGACCGCTGCCCTGCTCCGCCGGGTCCACCCCGACCACGTACACCTCGCCGAGCTCCGGCTCGGTGGCGGTGGCAGGGTGCACCTTGGTCCAGTGGAAGCCGACCACCTTGCCGCCCCGGGTGGCGAGGAAGAAGCCGGCCGGGTCGAACCAGGGCTCGGCGATCCGCTCGGCCAGGTCCTGCTCGGTCCAGGAGCCCTGCTCCGGGTGGTGGGCGAACGCCAGGGCGTTCAGCCGCAGCCACTCGGCGTCGTCCTCCCCCGGGCGGAAGGTCCGGAGCTCGACGCCCTCGGGAACGGGCACCGCCTCGGTCTGCGGACCGGTACGACGCATCTGCCGCAGCTCGCGGACCAGCTCGGCGCCGTACGCCCCGGCCAGGTGCCGGGCCGCCGGGTGACCACCGTGCACCCAGAAGTCCACCGCGTCCCGCCCGGCCTGGTGGGCCTGGGCCAGTACGGCGTCGACCAGCGGACGGGCCAGGCCGCGGCCACGGGCGGCCGGGTCGATCACCAGCTCGGCGGCGGGGTTGGCGCTCGGAGTCTCCGGAACCTCGAGCTGGCCGTAGCCGACGACGGACCCGCTCTCGCTCCCGATGAAGTGGGTGACACCCGGGCGGGGCGTCTCGGCGTTCCGCAGCCGGAGCCGGCCCTGCTCGGACACGGCGGCCCGGCCGTCGACCGCCTGGGCCTCCGCCAGAACACGCAGGGCGCCGTCGCGCTCCTCGGGGCGGAGCACATTGCTCGCAATGACCGCTGTCTGATCGTCCATGCACTGACGATACGTCAACGAAATGCGAAAAGCCCCTGATCCTTTTCGGATCAGGGGCTTTTCTGAAGAATTGTTCGGCGGCGTCCTACTCTCCCACAGGGTCCCCCCTGCAGTACCATCGGCGCTGTGAGGCTTAGCTTCCGGGTTCGGAATGTAACCGGGCGTTTCCCTCACGCTATGACCACCGAAACACTATGAAACTGTCGACCCGCCGACAAGGCAGTCGTTGTTTCAGAACAACACAGTGGACGCGAGCAACTGAGGACAAGCCCTCGGCCTATTAGTACCGGTCAACTCCACCCCTCACAGGGCTTCCATATCCGGCCTATCAACCCAGTCGTCTACTGGGAGCCTTACCCTCTCAAGGAGGTGGGAGTGCTCATCTCGAAGCAGGCTTCCCGCTTAGATGCTTTCAGCGGTTATCCCTCCCGAACGTAGCCAACCAGCCATGCCCTTGGCAGAACAACTGGCACACCAGAGGTTCGTCCGTCCCGGTCCTCTCGTACTAGGGACAGCCCTTCTCAACACTCCTACGCGCACAGCGGATAGGGACCGAACTGTCTCACGACGTTCTAAACCCAGCTCGCGTACCGCTTTAATGGGCGAACAGCCCAACCCTTGGGACCTACTCCAGCCCCAGGATGCGACGAGCCGACATCGAGGTGCCAAACCATCCCGTCGATATGGACTCTTGGGGAAGATCAGCCTGTTATCCCCGGGGTACCTTTTATCCGTTGAGCGACGGCGCTTCCACAAGCCACCGCCGGATCACTAGTCCCTACTTTCGTACCTGCTCGACCCGTCAGTCTCACAGTCAAGCTCCCTTGTGCACTTACACTCAACACCTGATTGCCAACCAGGCTGAGGGAACCTTTGGGCGCCTCCGTTACCCTTTAGGAGGCAACCGCCCCAGTTAAACTACCCACCAGACACTGTCCCTGATCCGGATCACGGACCCAGGTTAGACATCCAGCACGACCAGAGTGGTATTTCAACGGCGACTCCACAACAACTGGCGTTGCTGCTTCACAGTCTCCCACCTATCCTACACAAGCCGAACCGAACACCAATATCAAGCTATAGTAAAGGTCCCGGGGTCTTTCCGTCCTGCTGCGCGAAACGAGCATCTTTACTCGTAATGCAATTTCACCGGGCCTATGGTTGAGACAGTCGAGAAGTCGTTACGCCATTCGTGCAGGTCGGAACTTACCCGACAAGGAATTTCGCTACCTTAGGATGGTTATAGTTACCACCGCCGTTTACTGGCGCTTAAGTTCTCAGCTTCGCCTAGTCGAAACTAAGCTAACCGGTCCCCTTAACGTTCCAGCACCGGGCAGGCGTCAGTCCGTATACATCGCCTTACGGCTTCGCACGGACCTGTGTTTTTAGTAAACAGTCGCTTCTCGCTGGTCTCTGCGGCCACCCCCAGCTCAAGGCGCAAAGCCCGTCACCAGGAATGGCCCCCCTTCTCCCGAAGTTACGGGGGCATTTTGCCGAGTTCCTTAACCATAGTTCACCCGAACGCCTCGGTATTCTCTACCTGACCACCTGAGTCGGTTTGGGGTACGGGCCGCCATGAAACTCGCTAGAGGCTTTTCTCGACAGCATAGGATCATCCACTTCACCACAATCGGCTCGGCATCAGGTCTCAGACTATATGTGAGGCGGATTTGCCTACCCCACGTCCTACACCCTTACCCCGGGACAACCACCGCCCGGGCTGGACTACCTTCCTGCGTCACCCCATCGCTCACCTACTGCAGACTTGGACCGGCGGCTCCACCACTTCCCTTCACCCGAAGG